>JAUILP010000003.1 GCA_030432875.1 Oligoflexia bacterium
TACTTCTTAAATTTGCGTTTTTCAGACATTGATAGTTTCCTTCCTGTTTTTAGGGACACATTACCCATTTTACTGTTTTAATTCTACCCATTCGTATTATCTGTGTCCGAAAATAGGAGGAAGGTTACCCAGTTCGGTTTCAGAGGTCGAAAATGATGAATCAGGCGTCGTGAGTGAAATGTTGAATAGTTCTACAATGGTTAGGGAGGAACCTCGACCCAGGACTCCTTCAGCCTCTACAACAACCTTTGAAAAACCAGAGATCACATACAAAGCTACTCAGGTTATTCAAAGAAAAGATCCCACTACGGGCGTCAATGGACTTCCTATCGGTACAAATATAATTGGTAAATTGTTAACCACCCTAGACACGAGGGAGAAGACACAGATTTACAAGGTCTTACTGCCCTATGGAGGAAAAGGGAAAGCTGATGTTGAACTGCCTGAAAATACGATCCTTTTTGGTAACATATCCTACTCCGGCAAAGGTGATAAGGTCTTTTTGACTTTTTCCAAGGCTCTCCTTCCAGATGGCAGTGAGAAAAAGATTAAGGCACAGGCATTAGGTTCAAAGGATTATGCCCCTGGGATTATGGGCGAGTTTCATGGAAAGAGTGCAGAAAGAATTTCAGCAACCCTTGGGCTGGCAATGGTTTCTGCTATGTCTGAAACTTTGACAGAAAAAGAATCCCTGGGAAATCAGAGCGAAGCGGTTGCTCCGAAAGCAACCCTTAAAAACGCAGGATTGCAAGGACTTAAAAAAGTCAGTGAAATGGAAAGCCAACGGCAAGCCGCCAACCTTGCAGCCGAGCCTGAATATGTAACCGTGGATGCCGGAAAAGAAATTATTGTAAGCCTTTTAGAAACCTACTATGGCGAAGAATGAGCGGCCATAAGTCAAACGGTAAGGGCATTGAAGATCAAATTCTACTAGTTTTAAAAGTAGTTTCAACCTTGGTAAAGATATGCTTGATGGGATTCAGAAAGATAGATCTTAAAAAATCTGATACATGGTTTATTGGTTGCAATTTTGCTCTGTTTATTGCGGCCGCATTGTTAATCTGGCAAAGATTTTTTGGCTTTGATTTTGGCTTCATTCGCAATAACGGAGTAAAGATAATACTAGAAATATTCGTTGGCTGGCCCTTTGTAGATCAATTGATTGCGATATATGGCGTCTCCTTTTTTGGTGGCGTCTTTTTTTTGGGCTTTATCGAGCTTCGAAGGATCAAATATTACCAACTGGCTATAATAAAAACAGGGCTCAAGAATGGGCTTGGACAAGTTCCCGTAGTCAAATCAATTGAAACTTTTCAAGACAATCGAATCAAGCTTCTTATCGAATCCAATGGACTTGGTGTGAATAGCTTTGAGTCAAAAAAAGACAATTTAACAGCCTCATTTCGCAAAACAATCGAAAGCATCGAGTATGCTGAAGATAAAGGAAAGGTAATCATTTATCTCATAGAAAGAGAATTACCAAAATTAATTGAATTCCATAACCTAATTGCAAAACAGAAAGGAGAATATCAATTTGTAATTGGTCAATCATTAAAAGGTCCACAATTTCAGAAAATTCAAACATTGCCGCATTTGTTAATTTCCGGCGCTACAGGTGGAGGTAAGTCAATATTTTTTCGATCGACAATGCTTTCCTTGCTTAAATCATCTCCCCATATTCAACTTTACCTTTTAGATATGAAGCGTGGTGTTGAAGTCAAAGAGTTTGAACAATTGCCAAACGTTCATACTGCAAAGACGGAAGCAGAGGCCGTAACCGTTCTTGAATTTCTAGAGAGAGAAATGAATAGACGTTATGAAATTCTTGAAAAAAGCAATAGAAAGTCAGTTGACCCCAATAGAGATTCACTTGATTTGATAATTGTTGGAGTAGATGAAGCTGCTAGCTTATTTGGAAAGAATGCAAACCCAATTGCCAAGAAATGTATTGACGAATTGGCAAGACTGGCGCGCGCTTCAGGAATTCATCTTGTACTTGCAACGCAAAAGCCAGTAAAGGACGCCATAGACACGGGTACATTGGATAACCTCACAGGTCGAATGACTTTTAGGATGATATCAAGTGCTGCTTCCAATGTGGCTATGGGAGGTAATCTTGCGAAGAAGTTGCCTCCCGTGAAAGGCCGCGCTATCTGGGTCAATGGCAATGAATATTTTGAAGTACAAGCACCTTATATCAGCGAACAAGATTTAGAAAATGAAATTTCTGTAATCAAAAATGAATTTGAAACCAAAAAAAGGGGAAATAAACAGCAAATGATCATGTCAAAATCGGAAACCAAAAATTTAGAAGTAGAATTTGAGTAATTTGTTATGGCTAACAAAAACAAATTTGCTTTGACAGAAAGAGACTTAAAATTACTTACATTTGCATTTGAAAGTAAAATATTAAATTTGCAGCAAATCAATAACTATATTTTTGGGAATAAAGATTTTTCTACAGTATGGCGCAGGGTTCGAAAGGTGGAGACAAATGGATACCTTGAAAGAATACCCTACCTTTCAAATGACAATACATTCTCTGGCTATTCAATCACCAATAAGGGGCTGAAAGCAATTAAGTGTGTATTTCCTTATTGTATAAGTTCTAATAAATTAAAAAGTGATTCGATCCTACACGATTTAGACCTTGTCGACATCAGAAAGTCATTTGAGAAATTTTCTGTTGTGAATAACTACCTGACAGAGAATTTGCTTCAAAATTGTGATGAGTTTGATAGCGACTACAAACTTCGGCCTTTTGTCAATCTTAGAAGCGACGCAGTTTTAGAGCTTCAACTGAAATCAGGACCTTCTTATTTGGCATTAGAATATGAGCCATCGCTAAAAAGTAAGAAAAGGTATTTTGATAAGATCCTATCATACTACAGCGAAAGCGAAATTATTGGAATTCTATATGTCAGTCCAGATGAGGGCATTATAAAATCAATACAAAAAGCTGAAAGCCAAATTTGCCAAAGATATGGAGGTAAATTCAAAATTTTTTTTTGCAGGTCAAAAAATGTCTTAAAAGAACAGTCTCAGATTCATTTTGAGAATCAAGAAGGCCATCCGTTGATTTTTAAAAAGTAGTCTCTTCATTTTAATAAGCTAAATTCTTGTTTATTTCAATAACCCAAAGGCTACCAAACATTTGCCAAATCATTTGGTAGAGTCAATGCCGTAAGCATTGAAGACCATTATCTTACAATTCCAGTTATAAAAGTCAGTCAGTATTTTAGGCAAAAAAAAATCACATAAAGGATAAATTTATGAAACAATCGTCAATTTTAATTCTGTTATTTGGCTTGTTGAGCACTGGTTGTCAGTCTATGAAAGAATCACTGGTAGTAGGAATCGGGTCAGGAGCCGCAACCGGGTTTGTGGCTGGTTCCATGAATGCTCAAGGAAAAAGTTCTGGGAGAAAGATGCAGCAAGCAGGAAGAGGCGCATTAATTGGAGCTGCCATTGGCGGCCTTGCTAGTTATCTGATTCACGGGTCTCTGGAAAAGAGAGACTCAGCGACAAGAAAAAATGCCCTTTTAAATCTGGACAAGTTTTCTGTTTCTAACCCAACAAATTCGACTGAAGTAAAGGATTTTGGACTTTCTGCTCCGGACGTAGATAAAGAATGTTTCGATTGGGAGGTTAAGGGTAATAGGCTTGTGCAAAAGCATTGTGTTTGGACCATTAACGGCAATTCCGGTTGGATTCCATACAAGAAATGATGGATATGAACAAAGGTATTGATGATAGAGCACTAGAAAAGAAGAAAGTAAAAAGAATTTTATTGGACAATAATTCCGCCACAAATTTAGAACGGCTCGTTACAAGATTACGGAAGGATTCCTGCAAAACAGATGCTTCAAAAGTGGTAAATCAAATTCTTGAATTGTTTTTTAACAAAAATTTCGACCAAGAATATAGAACGATTAAGGAACAGTTTTTTGATAAGAAAAAATATCTCAAAAATCTTTTCGATCAAAAATCTGATCTGGAAATTGATGAATCCATCAGTCAATACTTACAACAAAATCGGAAGAAAAAAAGAGCAGATCAGAAAATACACACTAAACGTCAACATTAACCTGGAGAAAACATTAAATTATTTCCCAAAACATGGAAAAAAGAAATTGATAATGCTACCAATAAGGATAGAACCATTTGATCAATCGTAAAAATGGTCCTGTGCTCTTTGAAAATCAAATAGAGGAAAGATATATTACTTCTTCGGAATTAGCTTTCAAGCTCGGGGTATCCGTACATACTGTTCGTGCTTGGAGAAAATTTCGGATTATCACACCAATTAAATTTGGAAGGTCAGTTAGGTGGCTCTTCAGCTCGGTTGTTGAGGAGTTGGCTAAAAAGGAAAATTCCAGATGAAAAGTCGTGATAAAAAAGTAAATTATTATTTAACTCCAAGTGGCACCTGGCGTGTCAGGTTTTATTGTGAAAACAATAAGGTTCAAAACAGAGTTTGCAAAACCAAGACGGAACGTGATGCTTTGGTCAGGGCGATTAAAAACCGCGAAGAGTTGGATTATTGGTTTCCTGAAGATTCAGGAACTGATACCCCAATTTTGATTAAAGACTTCAAATCGCTTTCTGAACTTTGGATTGATCATTCAAGAAACGTCAGGGAAATATCTGAATCCTGTCTCATGAACTATCAAGGTCACCTTAATAATCATATTCTTTCAGTTCTTGGTGATAAAGTTCTGAAAGAGATCAAATTAAGGGACATTGAGGAACTGGCATCGAAGCTGAAGCAAAAGAAGCCTAGGACAAAGCCATATCAGGCCATCAGAAAATCTCGGCTCGACGAGGATTATTTTGAAGACGATGAGTTTCTATCACAATCCTATAGAAAAGAAATTTTAACGGTCGCCTGCATGATTACAAAATTTGGCTTTGAACGAAGTTACTTGGTCTCTAACCCATTTAGGGAATTTGTGCTCCCTAAGTTACCGGATCTTCCGTATGACTACTGGAGACTTGAAGATGAAGATAAGTTTCTTCAATGGCTGGAAGATGGAGGAATGGTTGAAAAGAAAGTGATGCGACCCCATAGTTTAAAAAATGGAAAACCTGAATACTTTCTCAAGAGATTCAGGACAAGGAATGTGCAAAACATTTATGACATTGTTTTGTTCGCTTTAAGATCGGGGCTTAGAAAAGGTGAAATTGGAGCTTTAACCAGAAGGGATGTCGTTTTTTCAAAAAATTATTTGATAGTTAGAAGGTCTTTCAGTGAGAAGGAAAATCGTCTCAAGAAAACCACTAAAGGAAAAACCTATCGAATCATAGAAATGAATGACGACATGGTAGAGATTTTGAAGAGAAGGGTAGAGAAGGCTAAATCCGATAAAGATTTTCTATTTAATACCCGTGCATGGGCCATCAAGAATTTTTCTAAATACTGTATCAAAGCAGGAGTACGGGAAATTCACTTTCATAGTCTCAGGCATACTTGTTTGACAAATCTTGCAAACGGCTATGGAATGCAAAAGCCCTTGCCTCTACCCCAGGTACAAAAAATTGCTGGCCATAGAGACATAGCCACAACTATGCGTTATGTCCACACAGACGGTATTGAAAATACCTGTTCTATGCAGCTTTCAAGATCACAAAGAAAGCAACAGTTGAATGCCCAGAAAAGTGACAAAGATTCAGGGTCATTTGGTAAGCTCAGGTTGATATCTAATAATTAATTGGCAAAAAATAATTTGCCTTTGGAAGTAAAAAAAAATCCAAGTTTCGCAAAAATGAAACTTGGATTTTTCTGTTTCGAGAAAGGACGAATTCAAATTCGTCCCGAAAAATCGTCCCGAAAGGGGGTAGCGTCCCCCTAACTAGGCGAAATCATAGGCAGAATGTTACATCATGCCGCCCATGCCGCCCATGCCGCCCATACCGCCCATGCCGCCCATGCCAGCAGGTGCTCCAGCGCTTTCGCCTTTGTCACTTGGCTTATCAGCAATCATAGCTTCAGTGGTCAAAAGGAGACCAGCAACTGATGCTGCATTAATAAGTGCCGAACGTGTGACTTTAGTAGGATCAATGACGCCAGCCTTGTAAAGGTCTTCATAAGTTTCAGTCAGTGCATTGAAACCAAAACCATCTTTTCCGTGTTTAACTTTTTCGACAACAACAGCTGGCTCAACACCGGCGTTGAAAGAAATTAAACGGATTGGCTCTTCAATAGCGCGACGAATAATATCGATACCAAATTGTTGCTCGCTATTGCCAGGAGTAACTTTTAAAAGAACATGCTGTGCTCTAAGGAATGCAACGCCACCACCTGGGATGACACCACTTTCAACAGCAGCGCGAGTCGCATTAAGTGCGTCTTCAACGCGAGCTTTTTTCTCTTTCATTTCTGTTTCTGTCGCTGCCCCGACTTTAATAACGGCAACACCACCAACAAGTTTTGCCAGTCTTTCTTGCAATTTTTCTTTGTCATAGTCAGATGTGGTTATGTCAATTTCAGCACGAATTTGCTTAACACGCGCATCAATATCAGCTTTTTTACCAGCACCGTCTACAAGAGTTGTGTTTTCTTTTGTTACCGTGAGGCGCTTGCATGTACCAAGTTGGTCTAGGGTCATGTTCTCAAGCTTGAAGCCCATATCTTCACTGATTACGGTTCCACCGCTGAGGATAGCAATATCTTCTAGCATGGCTTTTCTACGATCACCAAAGCCTGGAGCCTTAACAGCAACACACTTTAAAGTTCCGCGGAGTTTATTGACAACGAGAGTTGCTAAAGCCTCACCATCTACATCTTCAGCAATGATGATGAAAGGACGACCAGATTGAGCGACTTTCTCAAGGATAGGAAGAAGATCTTTCATGTTAGAAATCTTCTTTTCGTGCATCAATAAATACGCGTTCTCAAGAACAGTTTCCATGCGTTCTGCATCAGTGATAAAATAAGGGGAAAGGTATCCGCGATCGAATTGCATACCTTCTACGACTTCGAGGCAGGTTTCCATGCCTTTTGCTTCGTCAACAGTGATAACACCGTCACGACCAACTTTATCCATAGCATCAGCAAGGATTTTGCCGATTTCTGGATCGTTGTTTGCAGAAATACTACCAACTTGAGCGATTTCTTCGCGGCTGTTTGTCGGGCGAGAAATTCTGTCAAGTTCTGCAACGATGGCAGAAACTGCGAGGTCAATACCTCTTTTTAATTCCATTGGGTTATGATTCGCCGCTACGAGTTTAGCGCCTTCGCGGTAAATGGCTTGAGCTAAAACAGTCGCTGTTGTTGTTCCGTCACCAGCAACATCAGAAGTCTTAGAAGCAACTTCCTTAACCATCTGTGCGCCCATGTTTTCAAACTTGTCTTCGAGCTCAATTTCTTTCGCTACACTTACGCCGTCTTTTGTAATTGTAGGAGAACCATAAGAACGGTCGATAACGACGTTACGACCTTTAGGACCAAGAGTCACCTTAACGGCATCGGCTAAAGTATTGACTCCGTGTAAAATTTTACGACGAGACTCTTCACCAAAATTAATAATTTTTGCTACCATAGTTTTATCTTCCTCTAGAAAATTCGTTATTTTATTTACTTAAAAGCTAACGAGCGCAAATAATTTTTATTCTAAAACGCCTAAAATATCATCTTCACGAAGAATCAGGTGCTCTTCACCATCAATTTTGACTTCGCTGCCAGAATATTTTCCAAAAAGAATTCGGTCACCAACTTTGACATCAGGCTTTTTGCTTTTACCATCTTCTAAAATTTTGCCATTACCGACGGCGATGACGGTACCTTCCATTGGCTTCTCTTTAGCATTGTCAGGAATAATGATGCCGCCAACAGTGCGCTCTTCGGATTGAACGCGCTTTACCAGGATACGGTCCTGAAGTGGTCGGATTTTCATAAGAAATGTCCTCCTTTAACTAGAAACAGTGTTTGATTTATAAGCCCTTTTGGAGTAAAAACTGCCCCAATGCCATGATTAAACAACCAAAAACAGTGGTTTTTCCCCAAATTAAGGGTACATACAAAAATGACTTTTATTCCAAAAAACTACAGGACGTAATGTAATATGCTGAAAAAGCTTGTCAAGAGATCAAAGAAAAAAAAATTTCTATGAAGGCAAAGCATGTCGAGGGATACCTGGTTACCAGGGGGCAAGCTATAGGTAGATATTTTTACTCGAACTGGGTTCAATATCACTCATAAGACAGGCGTCAAACTCAGTAAAATGCGCTTTTAACTCTTTAAGGAAATAATTCTTGGCTCTAAGAGATGTGGTATTTTGATTGAAATCTATGATAATTCGGCTTTTTTTAGGGTCATTTGGGCTCATAACCACGTGTAACTCCTCCTGACTATCGCCAGATTCACTCCCGCGGGCCATGTAAATATTTTTAAAATCAGACCAGTCATAGCTGAAGACCTTAAATCCATAGCCTATCTTTAATCCTACCTTATTTATAAGGATAAACTTTGGGGCACTAAACATTTCTTTGATTATCCCCGCCCACGGCAGCACGACCATAATAACGAAGGCCGCTCCTAATAAAGGAAGAAAAAACTCAGTTGATGCAACTAACCTGAGGAAATATGGGACAAGCAAAAATAGGCTACAACCCAGAAGAGCATAAAGTGATTTATTAATAAGGTTACGAGGATACAAGGTAAAACGCTTTCCTTGCCCAGGAATTTCTTCGATAAAATAGAACCGTTCTTGCTCCTCGGCAAAGCGATTTCTAAAGTAAGCAATAGCATCTTCGTCTTCACGATCTATTTCGATGATTTTTTGCCAAAGTGAATACTCGCTTTCAAAATCACCTTTTTGACGCATAAGCAGCGACTTAAGCTTAAGCGCTTCGGTATTTTGAGGACCAAGAAAAAGAAGATTTTCTAAAGCTAACTCCGCATCAGCCTTGTGGCCTTCGGCAAGCATTTTTTTGATGTTTGTCATGTGATTCATGACCAAATATTCGGCATAAAGTCTCAGTTCTTTAGTTTTTATTGGGTTTGCCAAGAAAGCCGGGAGTGATATGATGGGAATCTTTAGCTGCAAAAACAGCTCCTTGATGCGATTTTTTTTGAAAGGTTTTTTTTGTGACCAACTCCTCCGCTCAGAATTTATCCAACCTAGATGTGCCAAAACCTAATTCTACTCCGTTTGAAGGTATTCTTTTTAAAGGGGGACGCCTCCTAACCCTGAGCCCAGAAGGTGAACTGATTTGGATTCCCGATTCTTTTTTGGCCACAAGTCAAAACGGACTCATTAAAGATGTGGGGGCCATGGAGAGCTTTTCTAACGAGTTATATCAAAATTTTCAGCATGTTGATGCGACGGGATATTGGCTTACCCCTGGTTTAATAAATGCCCATACCCATGTCCCTATGAGCTTTTTTCGCGGTCTAGCCCACAAAAAAGAGCAAATGATAGAAAAATTCATGTTTCCCTTAGAAAAATCTCTCACGCCAGACTTAATTACCCCCCTTTCCTATAGTTATATTATTGATGGCCTAAAATCCGGGGTGACGACCTTTGGCGATCATTACTATTTTGCGAGGCAGGTGGCCAATGCCTTTGACGATTTGGGGGTTCGTGCCGTCGTCGGTGAAACCCTTGCTGATGAGAGCGGAGCCTTTCCGAGTCGCGCTAAAATTTCAGAGGTCAAATTGTGGCTCGATGAATGGCCGCACTCATCTCGCATAACGGCGGCGCTTGCGCCTCACGCCACAAACACCGTTTCTTTTGAATTTTTAAAAGAAATTTGCTCTCTAGCAAAAGACCGCGACCTTCCAATTCATATGCACCTGGCACAAACACAAAGAGAACACCAAGAGGTGTCACAACGGTATGGGATGAGTCCCGTTTCTTTAGCGATTAAAGCTGGTTTAAAAGGCCCCAAAGCTTTGGCAGTACATTTGGTGGCAGTATCGGAAACTGATATTGCCGCTATTAAAAAAGAAAATATCACCCCATGTTTTTGCCCTGCTTCCCAGATCATTTATGAAAAACTCGCCCCAATTGACCTGTTTTATAAGGAAGAAATTCCATTTGCCCTCGCCACTGACTGCGCCGCCTCTCACGATAGTACCGATCTTATGAGCGAAATGCGGCTAGCTTATTTACTTCTCAGAGACCGGCTGGGTGGCGAAGCGGCTCTCAATATTTCGCTAAAAAACATCTTCGCTGCTACCACCATGAATCCTGCCAAAGCTCTAGGTCTTGAGAGACAAGCTGGGGTCCTTGCTCCCGGATACAAGGCTGATATCGTTTTTTTAAAAGAGGATATTGGCGCTTTGCCACTTTTTGCTCCTCTTGAAAATTATATCTTTTCTTTACGTAGCCGCCATGTACAGCATGTTATGATTGACGGTCATTGGGTTTTATGGCGTCAAGAACTTTACAGTAAAAAAGAAAAAGACCTGAGTGAACTTTATAGCAATGCCGTAAATAGTATTTATGCAAAATTAGGTAGCGCTTTATTTTAATATGAGATTATCTGACTTTAGACCATTCAGAACTCTATTGGATTCTTCTTTATTAGCAAGAGAAGATGTAAGGGTGATTTTTTTAAGTTTACTTATCTGAGCAAATAACAAATAATTCCGCAGAAGAACGCATTTTTTGCAAATTCAGTCACTGATAAAAGTGACAAAACCTCAGTTAACCATAGGGCCTAGATGTATCTCGCAAAAGAACCAAGCACAAACCCAGCTCACAAAGCAATGAGCCTAAATAAAAA
This sequence comes from Oligoflexia bacterium, assembly GCA_030432875.1. Taxonomy (GTDB): domain Bacteria; phylum Bdellovibrionota_B; class Oligoflexia; order Oligoflexales; family JAGOVF01; genus JAUILP01. The sequence goes on from JAUILP010000003.1 coordinate 10,732, forward strand.
CTCTATCTACAGCTTTTGGATAATGCTTTTTTTCTGTGGTGTGATCCCAGTGAGCGCCTTTTCTCAAACTGACCTAGACCCAATCATCGAACCTTTATTAAAACGCTACCGTATCACGCCTCTGCAGACATTAAATGCTAGGAATGAGGCCCTCTATGAAGCTGGCGCGCGATTATTTAGCGACAATATCCTTTCTGGAAACCGGAATATCAGCTGCCAGGATTGCCATACCCCCAGGAACGGAACCTCCGATGGCCTGGCTTTGTCTCTCGGCCAAGGAAAAAATCTAGACTTTGGCCAAAGCAAGAGGCAACTTAAAGGTGCTGTATTAAGGCGTAATAGCAGCGCCCTATTTAACTTAGGTCAGGCGGCTGCAACCCATATGTTTTGGGATAGTCGTGTCAAATATCAATATTGGGGCGACCCTGGCTATGTGACGCCAGAACCTCGACTTAATGGCTCACAGCCAGCCGCAAAAGATATCGTAGAAAACCTCAAGCGTCCTGTGGATGTTCAAGCATTGTTTCCTCCTCTGGCTCGTGATGAAATGCGGGGCTATAAAGGAGAGAACGAACTCGCAAACGCTGATACCAATGAGGAAGTTTGGCGACGGTTGGTGGTACGTATTCGAAGAGAGCGTCCACAAATTCTCTCCTTAATAGAACAAGCTTATCAACTTGATAGTCCATACGAGGTTAATATCGGCCATGTTGGCGGTGCCATTGGCGAATTCATTTCCCACCGTTTTCAGGCAACTGATACACCATTTGACCGCTATTTGAATGGCAATAAGGGGGCTTTAACTGCCGAGCAGAAAAAAGGCCTCATGATTTTTTTAGAAAGAGGGCGCTGTGTTTTTTGCCACAATGGTCCTTTGCTTAGCAATAATGTCGTTATGAGCACCGGAGTCCCCCCCCTGGCTGCCGTTGGACAAGAGCTAGACAAGGGACGCGGCTCAGTGACCGCTGATAAAAATGACAATTTTCTTTTCCGCACCCCACCGCTGAGAAATGTTGTCTTTACTGCCCCTTACATGCATGATGGCATTTTTATAACGCTGGCGGAAGTGATTGAGCATTATGATAACGTTTACCAATCTTTAGATAGCTTTCAGGCAGATCCAAAGCTTTTCACCCCTTATACCAGTAAAATCAAGCAAGAGAAAAATAATGCTATATTAAGCTCCATTGCTGATCAAATTTCCCCATTGATACAATCACCCCTTAACCTTAGTAATGAAGAAAAAAGTGCGCTTTTAGAGTTTCTTTCATCGGGCCTGAGAGATGATAGTTTTTTACAAGAGTTATAGCTGTCGCAAAAGCGTCAAGGTCGCATCCTGAGCGCTTGTAAAGGATTGTTCCCGAGCCATATCAACACTCTATCCGAAGTAACTTTACAATTTACCCGTATCAGGCAACTTTTCTCTTAATATGAGATTATTTTTCATTATCTTTTTACTTACATAAATTTATCTAGCGCTGGGATATTTTCCAGGTTTTGCTGTATTCATACAAATTATCCCATAGTCCCAAAATATGGGGACTATTTATTCTGTTATCCAAATAGATTACCAACCGAGCCCCTCCCATACTCTGGAAAGGAGGGCGATCCCTGCTTAAAATTTCAGATAGCGTTTGCTGAAAATTTTGTCGATACCCGCCATTTTCGAGATAAAGGTAGGCATCAAAACTATCCACGAGTTGGTTCAAATCTTGATCATCGCTCAGGAAATACTTATAAATGTTCTTAGTTAAAGCTAACTTCAAAGCGAAAAAAGGCGCCGAATCCATCTCTACTATAAAAATATCACTGCGACTCACATCGTCTTCAAAATTGCCCCACACTTTTTTGGGCTCTTGACGCACAAACTCGAAAGAAGCTTTTAGTTTTCGCAATGTGGCTACCAAACTAGAGATGACGGGCTCTTTAAGGGAATGCTTGAAGTTCATAATCTTAATCGAGGGTAAATGACTAACGGAATCAAGCATTGAAGGATCTTGGGCAGTATTGCCTCGAGGTAAAAAAGCAGATGAAGATTTATTGGTGCTAGGTACATTTGAAATTCCGCCCTGAAACGGCTCGATAAAAACATCGTTGATCAGTTTAGAAGGGGGCACTAAATATCTTTTAGGAATATCCTTAAAATTTTTTTCAACATAAATATTTAGGGTAGTGATAAATTGTGTCCAAAAAACCTGGCTATAACGGTTTGATTTTTTTTTATTTAAAAACAGCAACCATTGTTTTAAAAGAGGTCCATTAACCCGCTTGAGTCGCCCCTGAGGCAAAGACGATATTTCGGAGCAATTTTCATTTTGAAAGGGATCAGTAAGGTAGATGCGAAAAGAATCTTCATCATTTTTAAGAGGTGCCTTTGTGGCAACCCTTGAACCCAAATATACATCTATCTCTTTAAACTGAGAACCCTTTTCCAAATAATGATCATTTTGCCTAAGCGAAACATTTCCATTTGATTCATGCCTATGGAGAATGTAAGGACCATAAAACAAAACGCTATAATTTTTGAGCTTATCGAAGGCAATACGATTGTAAGATCCAAGAGGAATGGGATCCTTGAGTAAAAGTGGCGACACAATTTGCTGTGGAACCGCATACAAAGAAGTAAGAGAAGATAGTTGAAACTCATCCCGCGGAATTATGAGCGTCAACTCTTTGGCTTTTGCGGGATTTAGAACAATACTATGAATCATTTTCCAGTGCTGTTTTATAGGACTCACCAAATGAGAGCTTTTTGCCAAAGCCCAGGTAAAATAGAAGTCCTTCGCTGTAAGCGGCAGACCGTTTCCCCAATTAAAATCTTCAGATATTGTTAGCGTGAGTGATATGTATTCCCTACCCTTGGTATTATGGGCGGATAAACTGAGAAACTTAGATTCCAAGGAACACAATTGACAAATCAATTGACCGTTCGCGTTATGCCCGAATAAGGGTGGATAGAGAAGATCCGTTAAGGCGAAGCCAGGAGACCTCAGTGCTAACATGGGATAAAGATTGTTTTTTCCGGTATCAAGGCAGTAGTGTAAGCTTAAGTTTTCTGCACTCATTTTTAACGGGAAAAAAAAACTCATCCCCGAAAGAAAAATTATAGATTTTAGGTTTCGTATCCAATAACTGCGACAAGTCATAAAATTGGGGCTCATTTTTGAGGTGAACAACTGGGAACATTAAGGCATCAAAAACTAAGCGATAGAACCCAGATATTACGCATCTAATTTATATTCTAAGAATAACTATAAAAAAAACTAGCGGTATTACAAAGAAAACAACTAAAAGCTAGGCATTTCGCAACATCCTCATTTATTGAGGTATAGCTGATCGCAAACAAATAGTACTTTATTTTGCTGTTATTTATTTGAGGGGTTTCTCTCGACTTTAGCATTTTTGTGCAGCGCCGATATGTTAGAGAGCTAGGTTTAACTTAAAAAAGGTCCTCCGTGGGTTTACTTAAAAATTTTCAATCTCCATTAAAGTTTTGGCACTTTGCCTTTGGTATCCTCGCCGGACTCCTTGTCATGACTTTAATAATTGGGACATCCCTTGATGAAAAAGTTGAAAAAGAACTGGGATATCCTACCCTCTTTTCTCTAAGAGATAAGCTCGGTATGGGTCCTCATATTAATGACAAACTAAAGATCTATACTATTGATGATTACTCCCTGGCTAAAATGCAAGGATGGGTTTTAAGCCTACCCGAGTGGCGCGAGCTGCTCCTTGCTTTATCAGCCAGAAATCCCAAAGCAATTTTTATTGATGCGGTGCTTTCTAAAACACTTACCGACGATCCTTTGGTCACGCCAGATAAAACAAATAAAGGGTTAGCACACTCTCAAACGACCAAAACCGTAAGCGGCATCTTCCTTGCACCCCAAAAAATAATGGGACGAGAGCCATTTTCTTTGGCCCCAAAAAACCTGTATGAAATTTCTACATACACTCTTGAAGGGTATGATTCTCAACTATATCAAATGCCGGGGCCACCCCAAATTGACTGGCAAATTTATGGATATCATCCTTCTTATAGCTCCATAATAAGTCACGCCGGACATATTTTAAATTTTGATGGAACCTTTATTGCCCCCTTAATTAAATTATCGCCCACAAAGCTAATACCCCATTTATTTACCTTTGCGGCAGATAAAATAAAACTAGGCAATCATGGTTTTTGGATGGATGATCGCTGGGTTCCTGTTAATGACAAATATCTAATGATACCTAACTGGCCTAATCCGGTAGGTTTTAATTCTCAAAAATACAGCTTAGCACCTGTTTTAGAACGTATTAAAAATGGCGCCCCCATAGATGAAATTAATCAGGGCGATATTGTCCTTATTATCCCCCAATATTATACAGGAAATACTGATTTCAAACGCGGCCCGATGGGTAAAGTTCCCGGAGGGATCTATCATGCGACACTCCTTAATGACTATCTCAACAACCAGTTTCTTAATTACCTAGATTTCCCTTGGACAGGTTCCATGTTATTAATAGTCATTGGCGTACTCCTCTCGAGTTCTCTTTCTGGCAGCACCCTGCTCCTTGGGCTGAGTGCCTTTTTGGGATTTTATTTACTCAGTGTTGTGGCTTTTTTTGTCTATGGTGGGTACATAATTTCCTGGTTCACACCCATTCTTAGTGCGTTTATGAGTTCTGGAACTATTTTGGCTATCCGTTATCAAATGAATGAGAAAAAGGTCACTTTAATGCACCAAGCTTTTGATGGCATAATCCCACATCAGACGCTCCTCAAGCTCCTAAATAATCCTCAAAAATTTTCCTTTGATGCCCAAGAAACGATTCTTACGGTGATGTTTATAGATATCGTAAATTTTTCACTAATTTCTCGCAAGAACCACCCAAAACAAGTGTTTCATCTAATGAAATCAATTTTAAAAGAACTAACTGAGGTTATTCATAGTCATGATGGTATTATTGATAAAACACTTGGTGATGGGATGCTATGTTATTTTGGCAATAACGTTCACGAAAGTGAAGTAAAACTTGTTCACGCAGAGAGAGCCATTAACTGTGCTCTAGAAATCCAAAAAAAACATGGTGAAAAAGCCAACAATGCTGTGAATATTGAAGATCAGGCATTTTCTTTGCGCATAGGCATTAATACTGATATTTGTTTTATGGGGGATCTTGGGTCCGGACAACGGATTGATTATACGATTATTGGTGACGGCGTCAATATTGCGAAACGCCTAGAAACTGCATGCCATCCCAACCAGATCCTTATCAGTGAAAGTTGCTTTAAATTATTATCTTCTGAGCAGCAAAGCACCCAAAAATGGAAAAAAAGAAATATTAAAATTAAAAATCAGGAAGGTGAAAAATTATGTTATGAGTTAAATCCTCTGGAGTCAACTTATGCGAATATTGAAAATGAGACTCATGACAACTTCGAGTTTTCAGATCAATTTGACTCATTTAATACGAGCTCCCTATTGCAAAAACCTGCCCCACAGCTATGGCATGTTACCGATAACGAAGCTATAACAACATTTGTCAACGGGCATAATGCTACGATTGTTGCCTTTTCAGGAGTGGAGCTTCACATCAAATGTGATTGGGTACTACTCAGTGACGATGTGGTAAGCATTGTGGTAGACGTAAAAAATGCCGTTGTTGATAATGTTTTACAGCAAAATAATTTAAAAAAGCTCAATGCTCAGGTTGATTGGGGTCAGGAACATATAGATGGTTTTTATTACTACGTACTTTTTTGGCAGGGCTTAAATGAATTTGAAGGGGAACTGCTTGAAAAGCAGCTTCTATTAGCCACGAATGCTGTTCCTTTAGAGTTGCAGACACCTCAAGAAAGAGCCGTTTAGCAAAAAATTGGTTGAATAATTCGCAGTCATAATGCTATCGTTACACCTCCTAATACTGTTATAAAGAAAGGTTATGCAAACTTTTTGTGCAGCTCCTATTTAAGCATGGCTCAGTAGTATTATAGCTCGGTACATAAAACATTTTATTTCGATAGGTTTTAAATGAATTTTTTTGGAGTAGCAAAAATCATATTTCATGCTATCCCCATACTTGTTGCTTTTACGGGTAGAAAATATCTCACTTTGGCAGCGTTCCTATTAGTGCTCGTCCCCTATATAAAAGTCCGTAAATTCCGTCAACTCCTCGATGATCATAGCGCTGGCCTAAATAAAGGCGATCATGAAAGATTGCAAAAAAATTACAATTTTTGGAAAAAAATTACCTTTTTTTAGTGACTCACTAGCATTTTCCACTAAAAACATTTCGTCGGCGAGGGAACTCTTAAGCTCTTTAGGCCAAACACTTAGCACTACTACGTTAAATTGGTGATAACAAGGTGCGAGGATGGGGAAAAAGCGAAGTTTACATTAGGGTAAATGAGCTTTTTTTGGGGGAGCGAAACACAGTTATCGCCAATTTAGCCTATTAGCATTAGGCGAAAAACCTTTTTTTTCTCAATGCCAGACATCATCAGGAGTCTGATAGTCTCTTTCATCCGAAGCTTTTACCGCCGCAGGTACTTCATAACCACTATTTGGCTCTGATACGGAAACGCCTGCTGAAGCATCATTCTGGGAAGAACTATTGTCATTATATGTGTTCCCATCGGTTGATGTTTTAGCAACTGAAGAATCTTGTTGTTCCCCTAATTCGGGTTCACTTTTTGGTGTTGGGTACACTGGCTCACGGCCAGGCTTACCCTCGCCACGCCGCTCACCCTCATTCTTTAGATTAGGGACAGGCAGTGGAGGATTTGCTGTTTTAAATTTATCCTCTGATGGTTTTAGAGACTGGTCGTCTGGGCTACTAGCTGGCATAGGAACTAAACTCGGAACGTTGTTAATTTGTTGCAGGCTTGGATCCTCTTGATCATCTGGCGAAACTATAACAGGACTAAAAACACGGTATACAGACTGATCGTTACTTTCCCTACCTCGCGGCATATAAACAGATGCCATATGGGTATCTGCTTGAAATTCATTCTCAAAACGTTCGCCAGTTTTTTCGATATTAGTAATAATCCCTGCATCGTCAGTGGCGCCACTTTCATCATAGATAATACCTTGAACCAAATCGATATTTAGGCGCCGTGAATTCGGTGGTGGTTCTAATGCCCACATGTTTCCCGCGTATAAACTTGGGTCAGCCTCCTTTAAAAAGTCACCGTACTTTTTGTACTCAATAATAAATTTACCAAGATCTGCCCACCAGGGCAGGGCACCAAATGCTCCAGACACCTTATAGCGCCCTCGCTGCATCGACCTATTGAGATCAAACCCTACATATGCAGCTATAGTATAACTATCACTGGCGCGAAGCTTTTGATGGACTCCCGTTGGATAAGGAAGAAAACCGGAAAAATAACTTGTCGTATAATCATTTGTCGTCCCGGTTTTTCCAAAAGCGGGAACGGTAATTTGTTTCCCATCGTCTCCCCCAGGCAGGGTAAAGTGCAATTCTTGCTGAGCGCGGCGTCCCGTGCCATGAGTGACGACCCGCCGCAAAATTTCGCGCATTTGATATGACAATTCGGGAGCAACAATTTGCCGCACGATTGGTTTAGGTTCAAAAAGGATTTTCCCCTCGCGGCTTTCAATCCTTTTTATTATGTTCATTTGGTTTGACGGGCCATCTTTATAAAATTGATAGGCTACCCCCGAAAGCATGGTTTGATACATTTTTGCCACTTCGGAGGTTGAAACAGCATTGGTTCCTAGGGGAAAAGATAAAACAGGTTCTAATTTACTGGTAATCCCGGCACTTTTTGCCAAATAAATAAGATATTTTAACCCTATGACGACCCGAAAATCATGGTGATTAAAATGCTGCCATAAGTCTGATGTTTTTGACTTTGCAAATACCTGGTCAGTTAAAAAATCGACTTTGTTTTTTAATTTAGCATATACCCCAACCGGCAAAAATCCCTCTATCAGCACCTTATTTATAGTGATTTCACTGTCTTCACCCCAAATAAACTCGATATCTTGAGGATTTATAGCTCTACCTGCCAAAGGATTAAAATCTTGGTAAAATTCTTCGGCACTCGCATAATTACCGTCTTCCCCTGAGTAAACGCGGTAATAAGCTAATTCGGGATGACTCCCCTGACCAGATATCACCCGAAATCGTCTCAGCAAATTTTGAATATCAGGATCTTTTAATGCAGCCTCTGGGCCCCCTGCCGCAATGATTTGACTAATATTTTGCCAGTCTTCACCGAGATCCTTAGCCACCAAACCCATGCGAATAAAATTGTTTTTTATAAGCCTGGCCTGTGTCGCTTTTTCTCTTAATGTAAAAACTTTATCAATTGATCGCTTAACGACTCTATAAATTTCACCTTGATAGTTAGAGCCATACCACATTTTGTTTAGTTTTTTAAAGAGATCGAGACGCCCATCAAAAATTAGATCAGGTCTTAACGTTTGCACGGCATTTCTGAGTTGTTGCTCTCTCACTCCCTCTGACTCAACAGTAACACCAGTCTCTTTGGCAAGACGAAAATAGTAAGCATTGATATCTTCGCCGGGCAGTCTTTCCAAATTTAAAAGACGGAGAACCTGCTTAAATTGGTCATAATTAATTTTTTCCAAAAGCCGATAAGTCAAATTTACAGAGCCCACATTTTCAGACATAATTCCCGCCCACATCATGGACACATCTTTATAAGGGCTGATGTGATCAGGACGGGGGAAATAAAATTGTTTTTGAAAAGGAAAAAGTTGCCGCTCGTTGTCCAAACGGTCCATTGTTGACCAACCCAGCTGTAAGGCGGCATAGTAAACTAAGGCTTTAAAGGTTGACCCGGCTAAACGTTGGCCGTCAATTGCTCGGTTATAACCATCTGTATTGAACCCCCCAACAATTGATTTAATCTCACCTTTGTCGAGAACAATCAACCCCCCATTGACCTCTGGAAGTGATTGCAGTTCTAAAATGGCGTTATTTTCAGCGTCAAAATTTTTGACTTCAGTAAACAATATATCATCAACCTTTATGCCTTTGAGTAAGGTAGATAGGTGATTTTCGTAGCCAAGACCGGAGGGAAGATCAAGTAGTTTTGCATAGCGCATGAGAGCTTCAGCATCGATAAAACCATCAGTATGGCCGAACGTAACCTTGATGTGTGGGTTTTTGGTATTTCTATCTATTTCGGTAACTTTGCCAAAATAAAACTGCTGGGCTTCTATCTTTTTTAATGGTTTAAATTGATTGCTCGGATAGGTTTTGAAACCTTTGAGAATTGTTTGCAATCGACTTAAATTGCGCCGAGCTGCAAGCTGAGCAAAGTGTTGCATGTCATAATCAAGAGTGGTGATAATTCTAAGTCCGGTGGAATCAATTTCATCTATGTTTTCTAAGTCTAGAGCCTCTAAGATTTCTTTTTTATCAAGAAACTTCCTAATATATTCCGCCAAAATCACTTGCTGGGACCTAAACTCGCCTTGATGAAAAGGCACTTCTAAGGGCAAAGCAGCTTCATATTCTTCAGTCGTAATGAGATTTTCTTCGAGCATCCGTTTTAGTACATAGTTTTTACGGTATTTTGCATTAGCCCTGGCAATTTCTCTTTGCTCTTTTGTTACCTTAATAAAGGGATTATATTTGGCAGGACCTTTGACGCTTCCCGCAATAAAGGCGCCTTCTACCAAATCAAGGTCCTTTGTTTCTTTATCAAAATAATATTTGGCCGCTATTCCCAGACCACTCCCATTTGCCGTTACATGAAACTGATTAAGGTAAAATTCCATAATTTCATTTTTGGTATAAAGCTTTTCAAGTTGTTTGGCAGCTATGGCTTCATTAAATTTTCGTTTAAAAGTATTTTCCCACCGATTAAGCACATTTTTAACGGTTTGCTGGGTAATGGTTGATCCACCTCCCATAATGCGGCCAGAACGCAGGATATTAAAAGCCGCCCGAAAAATTGCTTCCATATCTATACCGGAATGCGTGTAAAAATTTTTGTCTTCACTCGCAATAATGGCATCAATCATATGTTTGGGAATTTGGTCGAACGGAATATATTTACGGTGATCTTCGTCAAAAAAACTCCCGATACTCGTCGTGCTATCTTCAAACAAAATTTGCGTTTCTTCCTGCATCCTCGAAATAATATTTTCACGCCGCAGATAGCTATCATCTCCAAAATAGACTTTATAATAAAACACCAGGAGAATCCCCGCCCCAGAACTCAGAACCAAACAGGCTGGAATAAAAAACGAATAAAGCATCAATTGCATGGTCGTGAGCTTACTTTTCATGGTGCTCCTATTTTTGGGTATACATATATTTATGATATAAAGTTTAAATTTAACGATCGACAAAAGAGATGCTACACCTACTGGTAAGCCATCACTAAGTTTCTCCTATTATACCCATTTATACTCAATTAAAACCAGCATTTGCTCATTTTTATGGGTCTTGGTATGCTAAAAGCCGTCATCATCAAAAAATCAATTCTCACTAGCCTAAGGTGATAGTATGCTGAAATTAGTGTTTAATGTCGCGAAAATTGTTTTTTTTACCATGTTAAATTCGCCATCTCTTTTAGCCTCTGGGCGCCAGCAAAACAGCACCCCGTATACGGGGATTATCAATATTCGTGCTCAAAATATTACACAGATAGACTCCAGGTTTGACATATATCAAGTTTTTCTTGGTGGCCTTGTCCCCAAAGATCATATTTTTAGGTCTTTAGGAAGCGGCGCATTTATTGATACCACCCTCGGAGGACTCGTAGTCACCAATTATCATTTCCTCAAGAATGCCCGAAATTTTGTTGGCGTAGAACTCGGGAGTCGTGAAGAAATTGAACTTAAGCTCCTTGGAACTGATGAAGCGATGAATATCGCGGTTTTAGAACCAGTCGGTAAACATTCTTGGCACAAACTATCGACAGGTCAAAGTTCGGCTTTGCGAATAAATGAATCGGTTACCCTAGTGGCGAGCCCCTTTGGGCTCTCACCTCTGGTTATGGAGTCTCATATTGCCGCAAAGGGGGGCGTCGTAGGAACTACTCAGGCAGATAAGAACTATTATTTGGACCGGAGCATTAATGCGGCCTTATCAGGTGGCGGAGTTTTTGATACGCGCAGCAGGATTGTGGGAATAACCTCTGCTTTTGGTTTTTTTGAAAATCTAGAAGCAGGACTCATGATTCCTATTGAAAAGATCAGTATGATCCTTGGGGACATCAAAAAATTTGGCACAACGCGAAAACTCTGGCTTGGGATCATTGCTAAAAATATCTATGTCAAAGAAAATACCCCCGGAGATCCAGAACTGATGGGTAGTGAGGGAGTTATCGTCGAAAACCTCGTTGCCGGAGGACCTGCCCAAAAATCAGGCCTAAAAATTGGGGACATCATTACGTCTATTAATGAACGCCCCGTGGCGGACAGTCACAAACTTCAGGAGATTCTTCTAAATAAAAGCCTAATAACAAAAGAAAAAAAGATGGTCATCCAGGTTTTTAGGCGAAGCAGTGGCGCCCTAAAAATAATTATTCCTGTAGAAGAACGACCCAAAGCCCAGGATCTCCCCAAAGATCAAGACTTGCTTTAAGATTCCGCCCCCTTGACGTCCCCAAAAAACGCCTTATAAGTTTATGGATATTGAGCTTTAGGGGCAAAAGCCTGATTTATATGTCCCGTTAGGCGAAGCCTTGCAGGTTCTCTTTGCTAAGTGGCTGATTAGATTAAATCCCTTACTGAACTTGGGACACCTTGGGGTGCTAGCGAGCGAAACAGGGGGCGATCTCCCGCGAATTAGCTAGATTTAGCCAGTTGTTTGAATGAATATAGCTCAGGGGCTATTTTTAGGCAGATAGTTCATGATGTCTAAAGTCACATACCTTATGTAGTATAAAAATCCTTGGTTTTTTTGAGACATTTAATTTTGGCAATATGCAGAGGAGAATAGTAATGCGAGAAACAGGTCAGATTTCCATTCACACAGAAAATATTTTTCCCATAATTAAAAAATGGTTATATTCAGAAAAAGAAATTTTTCTCCGCGAATTGGTTGCCAATGCTTCAGATGCGATTTCCAAACTCCATAAAATATCACTTTCAGAAGACATCCAAAAAGATCTCCCCGAGCCTGCTATAACCATAACCCTCGACAAAAAAGCAGGCACGCTGACTATTGCGGATACTGGCCTTGGCATGACTGAGGATGAGGTGAAACGGTATATTAACCAAGTCGCCTTCTCTAGCGTGCATGATTTTGTTAAAAAATATCATGACAAAGGTGATAAGGAACAAATCATCGGACATTTTGGTCTGGGTTTTTATTCCTCTTTCATGGTTGCCAAAAAAGTCGAAATTGAAACTTTATCTTATCAAAATGATGCCGAAGCTGTTCATTGGGAATGTGAGGATGGTTCGACTGAATTTGTACTGACACGAAGCAAAAAGACTTCGGTGGGAACTACTATAACCCTCCATATCAGTGATGATGCTAAAGAAATGCTTGAAAGCGCTGAGATACTAAAAATACTGCAGCGCTACTGCTATTTTATCCGCTATCCCATTACATTTGATGACAAAGTGATAAATGAGCCCATTCCTTTATATACCAAATCAGCCTCCCAATTGACTGACAAAGATTATTTAGATTTTTTTCATACCCTCTTTCCAGTGTCAGCAGATCCACTTTTCTGGATACACATCAATGTGGATTATCCATTTAAGTTAAAGGGAATTCTTTATTTTCCCAAATTAAAGCACGAATTAGATGCCTCAGAGGGTAAAGTTAAACTTTTCTGTAACCAGGTTTTTGTTTCTGACAATTGCCAGGAGCTAATTCCTGAGTTTTTAACTTTGCTCAAAGGCGTCATAGACTGCCCAGACCTCCCTTTAAATGTTTCCCGAAGCTATTTGCAAAATGATCCTCAAGCAAAAAAAATAGCCACCCATATCATCAAAAAGGTTGCTGACAAACTCACTGGGATGTTTAAAACAGAGCGTGAACAGTTTGAAAAATACTGGGATGATATTCACCCCTTTGTCAAATACGGCATGCTTAGGGATGAGGCATTTTATGACCGGTTATTAGAATCGATATTTTACAAATCCAATTCGGGCAAATACTATACTCTGAACGAATATATCACTGAGTTTGGCGAAAAGTCGGGCGGAAAAATCTATTATGCCAGCGACCTAAATAGCCAAATTGGTTATATAAAGCTTTTTGAAAATGAAGGCATTCCAGTCCTGCAAGCTAATACGGTCATAGATGGCCATTTTATGTCTTACGTAGAAATGAAAAGCGCGCAAAAATATAAATTTAGCCGAGTCGATTCCGGTTTATCCGACAACTTAGTCAATAAAGATGGCCAGTCTAAGATTGTTGACCCTAAAGACCAAAAAAATCAAAGCGAAAAAATAGCAGAAATCTTTCAAAAACACTTAGCGGTTACGGGAATTAAAGTAAAAGTAGAATCGTTAAAAGCAAGCACTGTTCCTGGACTTATTATCATGGATGAAAGCCAGCGCCGCATGGAAGAAATGCTAAAACTCAATACCCAGGGCGGGTTTAGTGGTGGGCTTGGCCTTAAAGATAGGACTTTGCTCGTCAATCAAAATAGCCCTGCAGTAAAAAATTTACTTGTTCTTTATGAATCTGGCAGCAGCAAAGAAAATGATGTCAAGTTGGTGGTGAATCAAGTATATGATCTCGCGTGTTTACAACACGGTGGCTTTGATAGCGCAATGATGCAGGACTTTTTAGCGCGCTCATCTGAAATACTAGAGCGAGTAGGCCATAGTAGCCAGGGGGCCTCGTCAATCATCCTTTAGGATTTATGAGTGAATACACCCATTATTATACCTCCTCCCCTTGAGTCAAAACCCAAAAGAGCCCTAAAGTATATACTTTTTTTTGCAGCTCTTTTGGTTCCCTTTTATTTTCTTTTAAGTTATTTGGGAAGTTCTCACAAAAACATGAGCAATGCTTCTGAATCAGGCAAAGCGGAATATAGGGTTGAGAAGATTCAGTCGATGAGACAAGACCATTTAGCGAAAAGAGATAAGCGACGGGAAAACCCTAAAAAAAATGATGCAAATGTTTCACCACCTTCTGTGCGAGAACAGAAGAATTCAGCAAAGGTGACCAGTGAAAGTGATGCGCACCGAACGACCGATAATAATCAACTCCTGGAAGAAGCACGCCAATTTGTCGCAAAAGCGGAGCCTGAAAAAGCGCGACAGCTACTGGAAAAAATCATTAAAAATGATCCTCAAAATGACGAAGCCCTGGTCGAACTAGGACTGGTTTACCTCCTTGATTTGCACGAAAGCGGCGAGGCTAAAGCAAATTTTCAAAAGGCCGCTCTAGCTAATTCACACAATGAGGTCGCTATTTCAGAGCTTATTAACATCTATTATGAGCAAGAAACCATTGATGAGGGTGTCGCTTTTTTAACGGACCTGCTAAACCAAAATCCAGAAAACGACCAATTATCTCTTTCTATTGGTCAACTCTATGTCGATTCTGGTCGCTATGAGGATTCCTTGGTTCATTTAAAGACAGCTGCTGAGAGTGGCAAAAATAAGGATCTCGCTCTATTAGAACTAGCACGCGCTTATGGTCAACTCGGAAGACGTGACGATGAAGCAGAAGCCTTAGATAAGGCAATAAGTTATAAAGAATCAGAAATCCTCACCCTTTCGGGCGATTTAGGTAACCCTGAGCGCCAAGCATTTGAGCAAGAAGAAACCCGTCTATCCCTTTCTGTCGCTCAGGATTCGCTACATTATATGAGAGTTGATAAGGCGCAGGCTTTAATCGCAGCAGGACATTATGATGCCGCCGAAAAACTCATCAATGAAATGAGGGATTATCCCCAAGGGGATGATGCCGTAGAGCAACTTTCCCGGCATTTAAATCAGGTAAAATTCGGTAACACTCATTCGACTACTGAACAGCGCCACTAAAATATTTGAGCAATTTTGCTTTCTCACTTGCGCGATTGATCATTTTTAAGTATTTTTTTTACTTGCTTCCGGTTCAGCCTGTCCCAATATGCTCGGGTGGTGAAATCGGTAGACACACAGGACTTAAAATCCTGTGGGGCGTAAGCCCCGTGCGAGTTCGATTCTCGCCCCGAGCACCAATAATATCAATAACTTAAGTCATGGTCGCCTAGGTTTATCCACAGGGCAAATATCTACCAAAAGTGGTAGATAAAGTAGAGTGTTAAAAATCACACCAAAGTGCCGATAATCTTTTCGCAAGGGAGGTTTATCTATGGCATTTTGGAACCGGGACAAATCGGGCCGACTTCAGGTTTACTACTACGACCCTGAAAAGGGGAAGCAAGTTAAGCTTTCCCGAAATTATCTGAGGCATCTCGATCATATTAAAGAAGATGCGGCTATCGACATTTGGGTCAAAAGGTGGGCAGCCGACAACATTAAGCATCAAAAAACCATACCTCGAGTTCTCCTTACAACGGATGAAGCGTACCTCTTTTTTGAAGCTTTTATTGAGGAACGGAAAAGATTCCGAAACCTCTCTATTAGTACCTATAAAGATGCCCATACCTATTTTCACAAATATGTCTCAGAGTATTTTGTGACGGTTCATAAAGAAAAAGATGTTCGCAATTGGAGCCTCTATATGGCGGGGTTTCCTGGATGGCTGCTCAAAAAAAATCTGTCCAACAAATATATTAAGAAAATTATCCTGACCTGTCGGCAATTCGGACATTATCTTGCGGCTAACCATATTATCACCCATAAATGGCTTGTTTTAATTCCGGTCGACAATAGCTCGTCGGCAACGCCTTTGCCAAGAGAATTAAAGCCGAAAGAGGTGCTGAAATTTGCCCAATCATCCTCAAATTCTGAGGTGAAGCTTCTTGCTCTTTTAGGGTATTTTGCTTCCCTGCGGCCAGCAGAAACCATGGCGCTATCGGTTAAGGATTTTTATACGGGGCTGCAGGCAATTCGAGTTTGCAAAACCCAAGAAAATTTTAAAAAACTGAAGCTCGGCAGTAAATTAACCATCCATGTCAATAAGCAACTGAGAGGGACGCTAATCGATAAACCCAAAACTAGGGGGAGTGTCGGTTATGTCGCCGTTTGGTATGCCCCGGCTGCGCGGGAAATTGGCGAATTATTAAAAGGAAAAAATGGTGCTCTATTTAGTAAAGCACGAGAAACTTTATTTATACTTTGGAAAGAACAGGGTATTAATGGCATTTCCCTCCATGACCTAAGGCGTAGCAGCGGGGTTTATCTTGGAAGGACGAAGCAGGTTCCTATGCTCCTTCTTCAGGAACATATGCGTCACTCATCGATAAATACCACCATGCTTTATATGCGCCGCCCAGAGCAAGAAAAGGTAGATACCGGAACCCAAAATTTTGATGACGTTGGATAAAACTATAGTTGCCTGAGTTTTTCATGCAACTAAGAGACTTGAGTAAAGTACATCATTTGGATCAATTATCCACCTTCTGCTGACTGACGACGATATAGCCCCTACTATCTTTCACATAATATACATTGAGATGCTCACCAAAAATTTCAATGTTTCCTTGGGTAATGGCACCAAGACCCGCTTCATCTAAGCTGATTTCAGTGAGCAGTTTTAAGGTGGAATCTCTTTTATAGGTACCTAGTATGAGTCCATATTTCCCTTGAAATAAATTTAGCTGGGTATTGTTATAAATCGCAGCACTATCATACAGGATATTATCATATTGAGAAGATGGTGCATTGAGAGGAGAAACGGAATTGCTTTCATTGTAGGAACTGCATGTGTCTATAGTGAAATCTAAGGTCGATACCTGTAAACCGTTATAATAAGTGCCTTCCATCCGTAAGAGTTGATCGGTGCTCGTCAAATTAATTTCTCCAGACCCCAATTCTTTACCGGTACAAAGTAAGGTCCCAAGAGAGGAAACCTTTGAACATGAAGTTTTGGGGTAGCTTGAAGTGCCAGAATTTTGCAAAATTATCCAGTGTCCGTTTATAGATTTCACTTGCGTTATGGGATTGCTGGGAATGACAATGGGTCCTCCTTGGATAGCCCCGTCTGATGCAAGGCGCAAAAATTGATTGGACCGAGCTAGTCCATAGGTGCCAGCCTCACTGTTCCAGGTTAGGCTAATATACCTGTTCGAGGTGTCCGCCACTACGGTCTTAGCGGTGCTCGGGATTCCTTGGGTGTCCAAGGTCAAAGAGTCTATACGGTAGGAGTTATATTTCACATAACAAGAATAGACAACCAATATGCTACTACCATTATGGGAGACCGCAAATTCTGAAACGTAGTTGCTGCTAGTAGAGCAGTTTTTACTCAAAAGAACCGGAGCTGACAAAATTTCTCCACTGTAACTTCTTTGCTCCATATAGAGGTAGGTACTGGCGGAAGCGCAGCTTGAACTGCTAAAGATCCATAGGTGACTATTAAAATCTATGACTTCAAGATTATTGATTGTGGAGCATTCGTAAGGGCTAATCGGGATGGGCTGAGAAAAAGCAATTTGCAGATTTTGTGGGGTGCTACATGACCCTGTTAAACAGGCCGATGTTTCCTGTGCGCTTTCGTCAGCATCGTCTTTGGGTTTAGGCTTCTCGGACTTTGATGCTACGGAGTTTTTGTCGTCAACTTTAGTGTTAGGAGAAGATATTTTACTGTTAAATTTATTTAGGGTACTTTTTGTCGTGGGCTCCTCACCCAAAATGTCTTGCGTCTCTGTATTACTTCCAGAAGAGCCATCACCACAAGACATGATAAGGATCATAATAAAAAATAAAAATGGTCGTTTCATTTTTTTAATTCCCTTTTTTCATGTTAGTAAATTAAAGAATCGCCTAAAAACTGGATGGCAATATTTTCTACACTTGCGAGACCACCTTCATCATTAAAATTTAGGGCGCATTGGCAGGAAATATAATGCTGAAGAGCGCAGTAAGGATTTTTTGCAAAATTTTCTGCAGTAAAGCACCATTTGTTGGGGGAATCGATATATAAGTTATTAGCGCCGGTGGCGTTCAAAATATCATGTTTACTTTGCCCAAGCTCAAATTTCATGGTGGTCTGGCTTGATTTTTTGACTTCAGGGATGTTTAAGCCATCATTAGTATTTTGCGCACAAGCATAGGTTGTTATCTTGGTAACAAAATCTCTAAGAATAATAGGCTTTTGCTGCTCATCAAAAGACACTGATTGATCCATTGCTGAAAAATTATAGCAAATGTTAATGATTTCATCTTTGCTCTTTAAAATAATACCAATGCGTTTATTGGCTCTTACCTTATACGATCCTGAGCTATTTCCGGCGGGTAATTTTAGGGTAAAGCTGCCATCTTCTACAACCTGGCCTTTACCAAAATAGCCACGGTCCGTATCCGATACGATATAAACAGTCATTTCGGACCATAGATCGGTAAAGCCAATATCAGCATCAAAACTGATGTCATATACGTCTGAATATCCAGCCTCTTTAACGCGGTCTGGTAAGTGGGTCAGTTCCTGCGTATAAAAATCCTCAAGATCGAGATAAGTGCTTCCATCAACAGTGACTTCAAAGGCGCTAGGAATAAATCCCTGAAAATTTACTTGCGCAGAATTTGAACTTGCCTTCTTGGATGCCGTGGTTTCATTTTCTGAAGCTTCATCTGTTAAAACTGGATTTTGATCATTCGCGGAAGACTTAGAACTGTCTCCGCATCCGCCGATTAACAAAAAACTGCCTAAGGCAAAAGTGATTTTCATGCTGACTGTTTTCATAATAACTCCTTTTTATAGGTAACTGTTTTCTAGCAAAACTTAATATCTCTCTCGCAGAACCTGTGACAGAAAAGGTCACAGATGAATAAATCGATTTAAAATTAGATATTTAAATTTTGGTAAAGTTAAAGGTTCTTATGAGGTACCGGATGTATTTGATGCAAACAAGCTCCGCAACAAGCTTATGGCAGCACGACTTAGCCACAGTGAATAGCTGGTAAGGAAATTTTTTTTAATCATTTGACCCAATCTGTCACTCCTGGTGACGACAGGACTTTTAAGACTTGCAAGGAAAAGAATCTGGAGCAGGCAAAACAAAGGACTTGTCCGCTACCACGGATTTTTGACATTTACACCGGATTAAACTTATCAAGAGAAAGGGGGCATACCGAATGAATGACCATAGTCAGATTATCCCAAGGGAAAGAATGGAAAAAGAATCAATGCTCATTTTAAAATCAAAACTCAGCACCCTTCTTAAAGAGCATGGCGTGACTGCGACCAAGCTAGGAAAAGACTGCGGCATCGCCAAACAGGTTATTTGTGACTGGCTTGCCGGAGTTCAGCCGCGAAGTTTATGTAAGGTTAAAAGGGTGGCTCTCTATTTTGGTCTATCACTTGATGAGCTCTGTTTTGGCGAAAGTATTAAAACGCTTTCTCAGGAGAAAAAGGCCTCATCTAACCAAGCAGCTAAAGATAATTTGATAGTCTGTGGGATTTATGAACTTGTTCTTAAGAAAATTTCAAAACCTAAAACGTTTTAGGTTTTTTAACTCAAAACCCAAAGAAAAGGGGAATGTGTATGAAACGGGAAATCGAATTCATTGTGCTAGGACTACTGATGCTGCCATTTATTTCCTGCGGGAAATCATCTTCAGGAAGTGGGGTAAGCGCCAATCCTGAGGTGGCGGCAGAAAAAGAAGAAGAAAAAGAAGTAACGACGACCGAAATCTTGCCCAGCCCTTCTTCGTATTATTTTGCCGCTAAAGCCGATTTGCCATCATGCACAGAAGCTCTCGCTCAGTCCTTAGCTTACGTGGCCAGTGATAAGCAGTTTTATGTCTGTTCTGAAAAATCATGGAGTGAAGTCGATGTTGGCGCTAACAGTGGCGGTAGTGTGATTAAGATAGATGATATAGCCCCAGGAAGTGCCTGCGCAAGCGGGGGGAAGGCAATAAAGACGGGTATTGACAACAACGATAATGGCGTTCTCGATAGTGATGAGATCGACGTTACACAAAATATTTGCCACGGCAATTCAGCATCTAATGTCGATCCATTTTCGGTAACAAAGTCCTATACAGCATTGGGTGATGGCACCAATTTATGCGATACCTATGCACCAGATGAAAACTGCTACTTTGAGTTTGGGAAAGTTGAAGTTTTCGCCAATGGCAACTGGCAGGTGAGCCTAAGCTTTCGCCACCTCTTCGCTAGCTCGGGTTCAGACTCAGATATGGATACGAGCAATTTAGACGTTTCTTTTATTATGAGTAAAGGCGAAGAGACGGGTGTATTTAAGCGTTTAGACCCCTATATATTTAGAAATGATGGTTCCGGGGGTAATATTTGGGCGGTAATTGTGAAAGAAAAGCAAAATGTGCTTATTGCTCATGATACCAATGGAAATTTTGAGTTAGACGCTGATGACCTGATCATCGGAACTTATCCTTTAGTTAAAGATTAGCAAAGCGGCTAGTAGAGCCAAGGGTATTTGGCAGGGCCAAGTAAAGAAAACGACGAAATTATTGAAATATTGGAGAAATCTATATTATTTAAGAAATTTGTCCAGTTTTCCGCATTTGGTCCGATAACGCTGATTGAAAAAAAGCGCGCTCCGAATATTTATTCTATAGTTTTTTAGGGAGGCTTTATGAAAGGCCGTGGCAGTCAAGTGGCCCGCATATACAAACTTCTGACATTGTTAGAGCTTGCACCGCAGGGGCTTTCCGTGGCGGATTTGGTTTCGCGCCTCCATGACAGGGGTTTTGAGGTTGATAAAAGAACAGTGTACCGCGATCTTGATGCTCTAAGAGCTGCGGGATTTCCCCTCGAAGAACGGGGAAAAAATGTCCATCAGGGAAGCCGCTGGACCCTAGAACGCAGCGTCAAGGTCACCAAAGCTTTAATATTAAATGCCAGGGAGTTACTCGCTCTCTATCTCGCTCGTTCCGCTTTGACCCCACTAAAGGAAACTCCTTTTTTTGCGGATCTCGAATCGACGTTTAAAAAAATCGAAGCGAAACTCGGAGAGATGAGTTTATCCTACCTACATGAGCTTTCAGACGAATTTTATTTTGAACCGGGCCCGAAATGGGGGCTCGGTCTTGAGCCTGATATTATTGATACCGTAAGAGCTTCTTGTTCAGAACGCCATATTTTAAGCATGGTATATGAGTCCGTTAATAGCAAATCAGTAAAAGAGCGGCGTATAGGTCCGCATTTTCTTTATTTTGCTAAGGGTTCCTTATATTTGGTGGGGGAAGATTTGGGTGACAGCATTGTGAAAACCTTTAGTGTGCCGCGCATTAAAGAAGCAAGCATGCTTGAAGACGAGTATAAGGGAAATGTCGTTGAGCCTGATAAATATTTTTCAGGATCATTTGGGGTATTTAGGTCTGATGAAATAGAAAAAGTCCGCATTATTTTTTCTCCCCCTATTGCGCGCTATATTAGCGAGCGCAAATGGCACGAGTCCCAGCGTGTTGTTCATCTTGAGCACGGAAAAATAGAAGTTCATCTTGAGGTGAGTAGGACACCTGAATTAGTGCAGTGGGTTTTAGGATTCGGGTCTCATGCCGTAGTTATGGAGCCGAAGAAACTTTTAGATGATATCAAAGATGAGGCGGGAAAGATTCTTGCCAAGTATGATTCTTTAAAGGTTGCGAGTTAAATAAGACGGATTAGTCAAGATTAGTCCTCAAACTCCCAATTGAAATACCTTGTTATTTTACTGTTGTATTCGTCCCAATCTTTGCCAGTAGTTGAACAAATAATTTCAGCAATTCGTTCTTTTATGACTTTAGCTTGGTAGCACTCAACTAAAAGCATTCCTTTCACGAATAATGGCTTGCCATTTCGCTGTAGGTCCTCTGAAAGCCATTGGGGTGTGCAAACATTCACTGTGTAGCTATCTGAACCGTCTTTTCCAAATTCTCCAATTCCAACCTCGACCATCACCATGAAGTTGTTTGGGTCAGCTGGTTTGTATTCCTCAAGTTTAGCCATACCTTCATGAGGTAAATATGGTTCACCTTTTTGTTCTACTTTAATCATTCTTTACTCCTAATGGGTAATGATCATGTGACCATTACCAATCTATTTATCAGTTGCAGGGTCTTTCCACTGGAAGTTCGCTAAAGTTCGTCCAACTCTTTTGGTCACAGGTTCACGGAACAGTTTAGTGCCGTCTTGACTTTCACAAACAAATTTAGCAGGTTGGGCTTGATGTGGGGATTTCTTTGCGCTTGCATTTGAATGAAAGACGACCAGAGGATCTATCCATCATAATAAGCAATCCTACAAAGCGCTCATGTCTTTATCATAATATTCATGGATTCGAGCCTTTCAGCTACTAGCTGTTGATGAAACTGCATTGGTATATTGATCTATTTTCCATCAATTTCTATTTCTTCTACATTATCTAAGCCAAATTGATAGTTAATCTCCGGATGGGTTTTAATTCCTAGAAAATAACTTTATCCAATCTTGTATCCATTTATTATTAATTTCACCTTCTAATACAGGGTTTGCAGCTTCATAGATGAATTTCTTTAACTCATTTGCAAATGCCTCTTCCAAAATAATGTCATCTCGCCCTTCAATAATATTTGCCCAAAGTTCAAAATCAATTTTAGAAACCTTGCCGTCTAATAATGCTTGTAACGCATTAATCACATGGCTAATTTGTAACTCGACAACTTCATTTGAGTCCCAAGGTAATTGAGATAATTTCTTATTTATGACAGCAAGAGGCTGCTGAAAAAGCAACAGTTGCTTTAATAATTCCTTTCTCATGGTAGCTCCTCAGGTGTGATAACTGAGCCGTCAATTTTGTCTTTTATGTGTACTACTTTGCCATCAGGAGCATAAGTAGTTTTGGTATATGATAGAGTGTTGCCATTTTGGTCAACCACTTTTTCATAGACAGCTTTTGAACCAGAGACTCTGCCAGGTACTTCGCCCTTAAAAATAACATTGCTCCCTTCTTGATGTATGGTCACAGGATTAGAACCCGCTGGCAACTTATCTTCAAATCGTTTAAGGTTGCTAACTTGATTTTGACTGAGTGCTTCCCGCTCAACTTTTGCGGCATTACCAAAGATTCCTTTCCCATTTTGTAGAGATTCAGCCGCTGCTTCAGAAGACCTTCCATACTTTGTTGACACCTCGCCAAACTTTTTAACATCCTCAACGGTTTTAAGTCCCACTTTTTCTGAAGTCACAATAATTTTTTCCGCACTCTTTACAGCTTTAGTGGCATCCTCACCATTATCAGCTGCCTTTACTATATCACCAAAAATTTCGAGGGTCTTTGATGTTTTTCCCAACTTGCTGCCAATGCCCACTGTAACCACTCCGAGAACAGCAAATCCACGTTCCCAATCGCTAAGTTCTTCACCTGTCAACATATTAGTACCGGTACAAGCTTCGTAAACGTCTTTAGCCCAACCAATCCCAGGTGTTAAACTGAGCCCAACATCTAAAAGATTGGTAGCAATATCTAGAGCAAATTGAGCTTCATCAAAATTTCCTTCGGCAAAATTTTTATCGGCAATGCCTATTCCTGTCTTTGCGCCGGCTACAAGCTGTTGCCCCAGTGCTTTGCTGGTAGGATTAGGGTTGCTTTTGACCTGATTTTCAACATAATTTGCATAGTTATAGGCTGTTCTAACTTGTTTACCTTCGACCGTATTGGCATCGGTAGCAAACTCCGGGTGCTGTGGAAATGATGTCTCGCGTGCTGTCGGAAAAGAATCAAGAATTTCATCGGTAGCAGTATTGTGACTGCTGGCTGAGGATGACGCTAAGTCACTTAGAGCACTTGGATAGGTGACACTTGGCGTATCTAAGGCCCTCAAGCTTTGAAACTCTGATATTTTTTGTTGATAGGATTTACCCAAGAGATCGCGGCGGGAAAGAGCTGCTTTGTCCTGATCCCACTGACCCATGATTTCTCTATTTGATTTCTCTATCTCTTCTAAGCGTTCTAAATCAAAATAAGGAGGTTGTTTACTTGGCCTCCCCTCAGTCCAATAAATTTGGGAGCCGTAATTTTCTAATGAGGGTGGTGGGTAAGCGGTAATGTCACTGTCATCTCGATGAGGCGTGTCATTAGGATCGTCAGCAAAAAAACTTGATATTTCGTCACTAAGAGCCTTTAATAGGTCACATTTATTGCTGCCATCATCAAAACATCGTGATCCCATAGAGCTTGGTTGAGTGCCAATGGTCATTTCAAAATTGGGCCTTTGACCAGGCATTTCACGATGTTCATCAATTTGTGGATTCGTTCGCGTAAATAATCCAGGCTGCTTTGAATCGCAGGCTAATGTGAACATGAGTAGTAACAAAAGGGAATTTTTCATGGTCTGTGGCCTATCATTTCTTTTTACAGGTATCGATAATTTGTTTAAAGATCAGTTCCACATTTTGGAATTGTTCTAATGTTTTTGTTTTTTCAGCAGCAGCCTCGTGGCGTTCAACCAGTCCGCGACAATTATCTCCATAGGCGTCAATATTCATTTTGAACATAGTGAGTAGTGACACTTGCCGTTCCAAAAACCCAGACCAGCCAGTATCTTCGATCTCTTTAATATTACTTAGTAGGAGAGATTTTTTTCCCGCCAAATCTTTAAGGAGCAAATCTCGAGCTGCAGCGGCACTTCCATTAAACAAGTTTAATTCAATTTCAAATTCGGCAATTTTCCCTAAGTGCGCCCTAAGTATCCGTAAAGGAGACTGATACTGCAAATACATCGTATGGAGGCGATTAGCTAGTCCATCACGGTTAATATCAAGCCACCAATTGCCGATATCATAAGTGACTTTTTCAAGGGCAAAAACTATAGATAAATCCTTAATGACTTTATCTAAAGACTCGCCTAAATTTTGGGCAAAACGTTCTTGACCTACTAAGAACAAAGCCTGATGGATTTTATTAAGAAGTATAGAGCGTTTTTGCTTCGCAATATTGATGTAATCTTTTAACCTGGTAAGTTGAAAAACTACTTCTTCTGCATTTTTTATGGCTATACTCAATTTATCCTTTACTTCTTGGTCACAGCTATTGCTAGTAAGAACTGCTGCAGATTTACCCAAGACCTGATGCAGAGCAGTGGCATTGAGTTGCATTTGATGCAGAAACTTCGCATCTTCTCGTGAAACCTCTGTTAGCATGGCTTGGGCTGCAACTAGGCCTACATTAATTTTTTTGTTGTGTTCCTGGAGTTCTTCAAGACTGCGAGGTGATCCAATAGCATTTAAGGATTGGGTCATAAAAGTTCTAATATCATTGAGCGCATGTAAATGAATCGCTTTAAGGGCATTAAAGTTGCCTTCGATGGAGAGATTAAACTCACCATCCCTCTTTGTTGATCCAATAAGCAATGGTAAATGGTCTTGATTGATTCCTCTAAAAGTCTCGATGGCACGGTTATAACTATTTAGGAGCAAATCGGCAGTTTCTATGCACTGAATTTTCTCACTGTACATACAGGTATCGAGCCCAACGGCCACTGCCGTATTATTTTCGATCATGTTGCGATCATGGCCGCCCTCTTCCGCCCATCGCCTGAAAAAGTCGCAATCAACAATGTCATTAGCTTCGAGATCAGGGGCTAATAGTATAGCTATACTTAAACTCATCAGACATAATCTAATCATTTTGCAAAGACCCTTTAATGGTAAATTCCTGTTTCTGAAGCTTGGAGAGCTGCGTTAAGTTCAGACTTGAGCTTATCGAGTAATTTGATCGCGACGCTTTCTGTAAAACCAGCTCTGAGATCAATGGCTTTAGAAATTTTTTCCAAAATCCAGTCATGTTCCTGAAGATATAGTGTTTTAAAGGCACAAAGCGCAGCTAGACTGCTGGGCGTACACGCTTTTAGCTCAGATTCAAGATCACCGCTCCAGGGGCATATCACATTATCAGCATCGTACTCTCGGTTAAAGGTAGCGAAATAGGCGTTTTTCATATCAAGAATAATACCTGCAAGTGAGTAAGCATAAATAGGGTTACTCTCATAAGTAGAAATCATACAGGCCATAGACGGTTCTGCTCCTGCAGCGGCAATCATACTGGCCTGATAGCGAACTAATTTCTCTAAGTGTCCCGAAAGCTCATTTTCTATCTCTGAAACAAATGCTTTTATTTCATTGACGACTTTTGGCGAAAGCGTCGCGGCAATCAAATGAAAATCCAAAGAACAGTCGTTGAATTTTCTATAAAACAGAACATTGGGATTGTCATCACCGAGGATAATAGGGCCCATACCTTCTCCTAGGTTTATGACTTGATTTTTAGCCCCTAAAGTGAGGTAAAACTTTTGTCCTGAATCAAGGGCGAGAAATATATTTGATTGTTCCGGTGTAGGGTTATGGCGGTCACAGCTCAAAGAGTACGTTACTTCAAAATCTGAAAGATGTGCTTGTTTATCAAATATTATTCCCGTATTTACCTGGCATTCACTGAGAATATCTTTTTTGGTGTTGCATTGGATACTACCGGAAAACGCCCACTGACTCATAAAACAAGAAAAAAATAACGTTATGATTTTTAGAATATAGTTTCTCATAAAAGCCTCTATTTGTTAGTGATAATTCCACCAGGATTCAATTTTCACGCGATGTACTTGGAATTTTCTGAGGTTTCCTCCTGTTAAGCCATTAATTGCTACTTCAATTTCTTTTACGTTTCCATCGCAGATAAAAAGGGGAAATTTGATCTCTGCTTCATTTAACTGGTTGAAATTTTTTAGGGTATGGCTAAAGATCACTTTTTTACCTGAATCAATAGCAAGTTCAATGTTAAAAGACGTCTCATAGTTACCGATGCTACGTTCTACGCATTTTCGAACCCCTGTCCACATGTTGTACTCATGGTGAGAGCAGTATTCATATTGCTCCGGTTCCCAGTCTGTAGAAATAGTTAGTGTAGGTTGCAAACCGACAGTTTTACCAGATACTTCATAATATGGCCCATATAGCAGCCATCCTGGATTTGCTGGGCCACTATAAATCACACCATCACCGCTAATTTCACCAATATGTGTAAAAATCTCTTCAGAACTAAAAATTGCCGTTTCACCATCATCCCACTTAGACGGCTCAGGAGGAAGTACAACAAATTTTAAATCTGAGTGACTAGAACTTCCGCCGGGAGCGACAACGATGTTTCCGTGCCCAGAAACTCTAATAATATTTTCGTCTTTCGCCATTTCGCAATTGATGGCAAATAACGGTTGCGAATAAAATGGCAAAGTTAAAGCGAGTATCCCTAATATACCACGAAGTCCTTGAATCATACGAGTCTCCTAAAAAAAATTAATGTTCACTAAATATTAATGTCTTAGCATCTTCCGTAAGGGGATAAAATGTTTGTTGGTATTTGCTCAGCTCTGTTTCTACTTCATTTAATTTATATTTTTGAAGAGTAAACTGCCTCAGTAAAAATGGTGTTGAAACGCTAGAGCCCGAGATATCAATAAACAGATCTCCACCGTATGGTACTATGAGTGAGGACCCATAATAATGGATGTCCACACATTTGCCATAATTTGAAATATCATCGATATAGTCATAACCAACAGTAAAAACCCTAGTTTGACCAAACATGCAATTCGCATATTCTATTATGGAATTGGCTTCTGTACGGAAATGCCCCGCTCCTTGAAACAGAATTGGTAAGGTATGATTGGGGTTAGCGGCAAAAGTCTCCCTGCTATGAATGACGCGCAACCGCTCGAGCTGAGTGGCGAGGGTCCAGAGCTCCTTGAAGTTTTCATTTAGGCAGCTTTTCATCTTTAAGGTGAGACGTATTTGATTGTAAGGTAAAAGAATGAAACTACGGTTTTCAAATTGCACAAAGTGTTTGATGTATAATGAGTTTGCTATCGTTTCTTTAAACGGAGAAGTACTGTTTACAAATGCGTCAATAAAATCCTGATCTTGATACAATTTGATTAAGTTATTTACCTTGTTGTCGCTAAGGCAGGGGATATTGGCATCTTTCGAAAGCACAAAATCATAATTTACCACCTCGGATTCAACAAGCACAAGCTGCACATTGGGATTGTTATAGGCAATAATACCCGCGGTGGAAGTCCCATGTAGCATTATAGGTGAATTTTTGTCGGCGAGATTTTTGCAGAGCTGCATAACATCCTCGCCTAAGGTGGCAGTACTTTCACACCATGAATGAACACCGAGTTCATCATGCAGATCTGTGCGTAGCTCTTTAGCCAGAACGGCATTATTAAATCGCTCTTTAACGTCTACAGATAGGTTATCGAAGGCATTTATGGCTTTGGGTTTAAATCCTGGCTCAATCTGGCATTCGTCCTGCGGAGCTTTAGTATAAAACTCAATGGCCTCTTGCTTGATCTCATCATAAGGTCGATCAAAGCTGAAATTATCAGCTTTTTCACCGACCATATCGCAGGACATTGTATAGCTAGCGATCACTTTATTAGCAAAAACAGGGTGGCGCGGATCAAACCCTGAATCAATCACGAGTACGGTTGTTTTATCGGGATCAAAGTCAGCATTGGCATAAAATGTATTAAGTTCCTTGGTTTTGGCATTTTTAAAATCAAATAAGGGATCAAGTGGGTTTTCAGCTGGATCTATATGGACAGCGTCACCATGATTTTTACTGCCACAGGCATGTAAGACTGGTAACGTCAGGGTCGCGAAAATAATAGTACGAAGATTCAATGACTCCTCCATTTTTTTTTGAAATTTAGGCACAAAGAAAAGGTCATTTTTCCCGTCTCTAAGTACCAACTAAATCTGACGGTGTCAAGATTATTGAAGGCGCTTGACTAACGTAAGATCAATATTTGTTTGCACGGTGAGAAAAACCCTAATTGCCTCTATAAATCATAAGAAGCTAACATGCCTATGCCAATTTATGTGACGGAAATTATTTATGAAATAGGGTGGGGTTGTGGTTTTCTTCCGAGGGATTTTTAGGATAGTCATAGATGTAAACACAGCTGCATTCACGGATAACTTGATAAAGGTGATTTTGTAGTCCCTAATATCTCCGTTACGTCACAAGAGAATAAATCTACCCTCAAATCCTCTTTGTTAACCACGTCAATATAAATTCTGGCGCTCTTTTCTGACCTAAAAAATCATAAATATCTAGTAAGCTCTCAAAGACATGAATCTGCTCATACCAGGGGAAATTGACATGTTTGATGTTTTCGTCATAGCAATCTCTAAAGGTGCTGCGACTACAATCAAATGTGCAGAATGCCGATGAAGTGTTGAGATGAACGCTATGCTTATCAGTGGTCGTGATCGTTACATTTTCAAAAAAATGCAGCTGCATGATAACCCCATTTTTGGATCTCATGACGATCACATGCTTTAAGATTTCTTCGTTCATAATGAAGCCTTGCTCACAAGATTGGGCGATATGAGTCTTGGGAGATTTACGACAACCAGTTTCACCCGTGTATCTTTTTTCGCCTCTTCAAGACCTAAAACTTCTTCATCGGTAAAGTAATATATCGTGATAAGGTTTGTGGTATTGAGGTCTTTTAAAATGTAGTCATGGTGCTTTTCGGTCCAAACCGTTCCTCCGCGACCTTTAAATTTTATGCTTCCGCCCCTGACATTATCAATGGGGTGAATCTCTACGTCGCAGCAATAAGCCCGTTTGATGGCGTGTTTGCGCGTGAGTTGATAGGCGAGCGATGCCATGTGGTTAAGAACCTCAGGCATCCACATCGAGCCTGAGGTATCAAAAACGATGACAGAATCAGATTTGGGTTCATGGACGCTTACTCTTTGGAGCCCGGGGAGTCCATCCAAAAATCGGTGAGGTAGGTTAAAAGACTTTTTTTCTGTATATTTCTGTCGTTTTCCCACACTCAGTGATTTTAAAATAAGAGAAATAATTGTTTTGATGGCTCGACTCAGTTCATTACGTGCCTTATAGACTTCTTCATAATCATTGGGGGCTGGTCCGTCATGCTCAGCATGTTTTTTAAAGGTGGCTGCGGTCATACGCAGGCCTTCGTTCTCACTTTTTGCCAGGATAAGATCGATTTTGCCAAGGGCCTCTTCATTAAATTCTTCGGCCCCTAAAGAAGAACGGGCCATTTGGTATAAAAGCTGTTTCTCAAGAATGAGCTTCGCAAATTCTGGTTCCCCGAGAATTCGTTCAGCAAGGTGTTTAACCATTTTGCGGGAGTAATATAGCCAGTCTTTACCGGGTTCGAGGCTAGTGTTTAAGAGTTTCTCAAGGAATTTTACGGTGACGAGGCCGATATCTTCCCCAATTTTAATGCGTTTATTAAGGACCGCTTGTTCCGTCAGGAAATCATCCATTTGCTTAATGGAATCAGGTCCAAATAGCGAAACCAAATCTTCATGAATGGCGGCATCCGCTGCCAGATTGAGTAGATCGTGCTTCAGGTCGAAATTGTCGCTGATATCGCCAATACCCGATTCCTGTAGCAGTGATTTAGGAACCACGCTCCTAAGGGCATCTCTCACTTGGTTGAAGTTGATGAGATGATCCCAGTCGAATATCGTCTTCGTTTGGCTAACGTGACGAAGTTCATGCATGAGCAAAAAATACGTTAACTTATGGTTCTTCGCCCAGGATGCGAAAAAGTCCTTATTTACGAATATGAAAATTTGTTCTCTATGGCTTATTGCCGCAATAGCATCTTGATCAGGAGCAAATACGAGTTTTACCTGAGAAAAAAGCGCCAGTGTGGAAAACATGTGCCTTTGCGTCAGCCAAGTCGCAAATCCCGCTCTTATATCAAAAAGCTCGTTTTCTATCTGTGTGTTTAGGGTGTTTTCCATAATATATTACCGTGACTGAAGTTTGCCAAGTTTGACGCAGTACCACTGCCAGGGCCTCGCAGGTGTTTCTATCGCCATTTCAATCGTGCTTCCTCTTGGTATATAGGTGAAATTCTCACCAGTTTTCTTCTTAGGGATGGCCGGATATACATAACTAAACCCATAGATTTGCATGGCCCGGCATGTTTCCGGAGTGGCATATTCGAGGAGGTACTGAGCTATGTACCTATGCCGATCGGGGTATTTCATTTGCTGGTTTAAAAACTGAGAAACTTCGAGAACTCCGCCTTTGTTTTCTGCTCGGGCGATGCGGGAAAATTCGTCTTCATTTATGTGTTCTGGTAGTAGCTTGGCGATACCTGATAGACTGAGTTCTATTTTGACGGCGAGTTCAGTTCCCGCCTCAAGTCCCAGGCGTCCACGACAAACGCGGATAAGATCGTCGCCTCTTAATCCTGACTCAGCAAGAAATCCGCAAGCATCCAGTTGCCGAGGACTGGCTTTAAGCAAATCATAGATGGGAAACCGACTAGGATGACTCATGAGTTGCTTATCTTCATAAAGCAGTTTTTTGCTAAGGGGGCTTCTGAGGCATTCTATCGACTCCGGTGTTTCAGGAGCATGGATGAGATGGGTAAGGCGCTGCATAACTGCGTCGGGGAGTTCTCTCACGCCGCTATCTTCTTCCATAAAATTAGAAGCCGCAACGATCATCACATGCGGGGGAAGCTTGTGGCCAAAAACGCTGCGTTCTAGAAGAAGTTCTGTGAGGATATTAAAGGTCTCTTCCCGTGCCCGAGTGAGTTCATCAAAAAATAGAACCGTTTTTTTAGGAGCCTTAAATATATTGAATAGAGTTTCAGAGGGGTACATTTTTACGTACCCTAAACTTTTCATCTCTGCCGTAGAAGGTATGAAGAGGGCAAGGGGGTCAAGGTACTGGGCATGAAGGATGGTCAAATCAAAGTCATATTTTTTAGCAAATGCCTTAACCAAGCTGGTTTTGCCATAACCGCTTGATCCCCATAACATAAGGGGGAGTTTGGTTCGGTAGTGAGATAGAAATATTTTATTATAATCAGACATTTACGCTTCCTTATCCTTTTTAATGGGATATTTCTTAGCCTACTTGAGTCCTTCGGTCAGTGCTGTGACATTTGAGGTCAATGGGGACAAGTTTTTACTCATGACCTACGGTGTCAATGCCTATGCCGAGAGAGTTTTATGAGTGAGGATGCTGGAAAAAGAAAAAAAAGGGGGCACATAATGATCAAAATGACAAATTTGAAAGTGATTTTTTGTGGGCTGTTCTTTAGTCTTGCTGCGCTGGGTCAGGCATTAGATTACCATCATGATGCAAACAATTTTCGTTGTGTGAAGTATATCAAAAACTACGATGCCGATACCATTATGGTTGATGTACCTGAGGTGCATCCTATTATCGGCAAAAACGTGAGTGTACATGTAATGGGAATAGACGCCCTTGAAATCAAATCAAATTTTTGGGAATCATTCCGGTACCGTAAATTCATTTTTATCCATGCTGTTGAAGAATCAATTTCTTATTTTAAAAATCTCGCCCATATAATTTCGTGGATCTATCTAAAAATAGACTATATAATTCATAGTGCGCAATATGTCAGCTGTGAAATCGGATACTAACTTTAACTCCTCGTGGCTAATTCTATCACTGTAATTATTTAAAAAATTACAGATCAAGGCCTATAAGCACTTTATAAGGTGAAAAACAAACTGTAGTACAATTAGTAGGGATCAAGTTGTAATAAAATCTGGGTAGCTAGATGAGCTAACTAAAGAATCACTCATGAACTATAATCACATTTAGGTATCACTACCAGATCCAATCATCTATTTTTGATACTTAAAAATCGTTTAATTACATGTTGCCCTGCTTAATACTTTTTTTCCAAAATTGCGGTTATGGCGCTATCTATCGCCTTTATAAGTCGACTTTGTATTCGATTTTTACAGATCTGCAAAGTCATTATTGCAAAACTGTATTTTGCAAAGTTGCAAAAGCGAATTTACCACTGTGCAAATGAAAAAACCTAGAAAAGAAAATTTATCTTGTATTTCAAAGTTAGCGGAACTAATTTGTGCTTGTCGACAAAAAAGTGTGAAAAAAAAATTCGAGTTTTTGAAATTGCAAATGATTAGTCAATACGAAGAATACTCTAAATTAAAGGATTGAGACATGATTTATAACATGATACTAAATATCAAATACTCCTGGCGGATTTTAAAATTTGCTTCCGTGTCTATCGCCGCTTTCTCAGGCATGGCTATTTCGAATATCTCATTTAGCGCACCAACGCCTTACCCGAAATCAGGTGCGTTACAAATCAGGAACCCAAGTTCTGCTGGGGTACTTGGTGACACCGATGACCAAAGACTTATTTGGGTGCAGCCACCCAATGTTGGTCTTAGCGCTTTTAGAAATTTTTCAGCCACCGCCAATATAAATAGTTGTGCCGGAGTAAAAAATTTACAGCTTGGATTCATAACAACCTCAAAAATTGTAGCTGATATGGCAGTGAAGAAAGTTGAGCTTCAAAAGGAAATTGATGCACAACAATCAAAAGTTGATACAGCACGAAGGGAAGTTGCTAGCCTATCATCAACTACGGATATGATGGAAATTGATGGTATGAATGATCGAATTGATATTTTGAAAAAACAGCGGATTGAAGTTATAAACCGTTACGAGGATGCTGAAGATGATCAGTTAAAAATAGAACTCTTTACTCAAATAAAAGACCTTAAAAACCAAATTAAGGAGCTAGAGTCAAAATATGATATATTAGCTGAGAATAATAGGACTGATGTACGCGCATTAAAGCGTGCTAAGGAAATCCTAAAATCAGAAGAGCAGATTCTTACCGATATCTATGCCCGCATGACCAAATTTGACGAACTCATTCTCAGCAATATGAAAAATATTCGCGAAGCTATGACCCCTTATGCCATGTTGCATGGTGGGGATGCTCTTCTCGAATATGATAGCCGATGGGGCGCAATAGTTAACGAATTACAAGAAATTAATCCTAATTATATATTCCGTAAGATCCCAACTGCCCACGCACGTTTGTACGCCAGTATCCCCGGAACGGCAAACAATCCTAATATGTTAGCTTCTCTTCCGGCTGTACTCGATTATACGATTTCAGGTATGAAACCTGCGGCGTTTGATAACACGATCGATACTAATTTGGCTGTACCGGAACTTGTATCAGGAACTTTTTCTCTCAGTTTGATTGGAGCTTGTCCCGTATATTATCAAAATTTTACCGAAGGTACCGGTCTAGTCGTGGATAGAGATATGCAAGGACGCCCGATGTTTGGTATTTCTATCTCCTATCTGCATCCCGTTTCTTATAGAACTGACCTTACAGCACGGTACAATATGTACAAATTCTATGAGCAAATTCATAAAAAGGGTAAAAAAGGTGGGTTCTTCAGTCGAAAAAATTATGAAGAAATGGTTCAGACAGATATCGGACGTGAAGACTTTGAAATCACGTGGGATATAGAAGATCCAGATTCTAAACTCGATTTTGCGGCGCGAAGCGAGATAGAAAAAGAACTCAAGGCAGAAATCATTTCTCGTGCATTAGGTCAATATGGCGTTCCCGATTTAAGTCAGAACGCGAAAGCGATGCCACCTGCCGGTGAAGCGCCCAAAACTGCCGCCCAAGTTGCCGCAGATAGTATGGGATGGTGTCGCTGGGGTCTTTATTGTCGCATTGCGGTCTGGGGGCTTTCTAATCTCGATGCTTTTTTTAACAATTCAAGTTCTTCCAGTTTCCGGTCTACCTACGACAGAAAAATCGAAGAAAAATTTAGTTCAACAGCGGCGATTTGGACGCCAGGGTTTATTGGGTACAAAAAGATATATGTATTGAAGAAAGGCTGAGGCAATATTTTATTAGCCTGGTCTTTCCCTCTTTTAAGTTAACTAAGATTGAAGGAATTATTATCATGAAGCTCATTTCTGGATACAGCTCAAGTTTATTCACCATTTTTGTCATATTGGTAGGTTGCGGCAATTCGTCCGGAGGTTCTGAAGTACCACCAGAAAATGACATCGTTGTTCCTCTGTCTGATCAGGTAGCGACCCATGAAGCATCGCTTTCAGAAAACCAGAGTTCGTCTAATAATTTTCCACAGAACTGGGTATTAAACGACATGGAATGGGTAGTCAGTCAGGACCTGGGAAAATTGCGAGCAACACTTATAAATGATAAAGTCCTGATTAAGCGCGATAATTCAAATTGGTTGGCCTTAGACTGTGATCACATTAACAAGATGTTCACCCAGACATTAAAAACCATTACAGAAAAATGCTCATCAATAAGCGCTAAGAACCCGACCGCCTGTCAATTTGCTGCTTCAGGGATGTATGGGATAATCAAAGCGCCGGTGTATGTAACCCGACCTACTTATCCATTTGATGTTGTAAGTTGGAATCAGGACACATGGAGCATGGATTTCACGTTACCCAAATATGAGAACGTTAGAGCAGATCTCGCTAAGAAATTCGCTACGTCTGAATCAGAAATTTTTATCGATACTGCTATCCCGTCTGTATCAAATTGGCAAGATAGTTCAGTATCACTCATTTTCACTGACACCCAGAGAGAGCGAGACTTTGAGAAATTGCAATTTCTCCTTGATCACTTTGGTAAAGATGAAGAAAAGTTTCAAGTAAACGAGGCATTCTTCGAAAGTGATCAATTAGTCACCACCAATCGTTTATTGAGTTGCGAGGTGATTTCTGGAGGTCTTCAATTTAATGTCACAGGGGGGTACGTGATAAACCAAACCTTAGGAGAAACTGACCTAAATTTTCACTTTTATAGCAATTAAGGATGTCACCTATGAAAAAAATAATTTTTTTGATGATTCCCCTAATATTTGCCATGGGGATTTGGATCATCTTACCTAGTAACGATCCCATAAAGCAAGACACAATAAAAACGTTAAAAACGGAGAATAACAGTAAAGGCTATGAGACAAAGGAGTCCCAAACTACAAATAATTCTATTCAATCTGAACAACAAAAATCTCCTATTGCCTTGAGTGAACCAACGGATAGTGATGTTGCTCCTCCCGATCAGCTAGAACGCATACGCCAGAATGAAGAGCAGTTACCTTTACTGGAAACCATGCGCCATTATTACTCTAGCTTTAGCGACGCAGAGATAGAACAAGAGCTAAAAGTCGTTAAAAATCAGCTCAATGATGATCAGTGGATAGCACGTGCTAACCGCGGAAATCTTACAAACCAAGAGAGTTTTGCGTTCCAGGAGCTTTTGCGGCGCCATGATGCACTGCATTTAGAAAAAGCAGAACGCTCTTTGGAAAAAGCACAGAAATTGTTGTCGGAAACAGGAAAAAGTAGATGAATCAAAAAAAGGCAATGAGGAATACTGATGTCTAGCAAAAGTATAAAAAGCAGATTGCCCTGGCTAAGGATATTACCTCAATCTGCCATATTGATAACCTATTTATTTTTTAGCACGATGATTGTTGCACAAGTTTCTTATGAAGTCATGCTTCGGGAGCCTCAATTACCAGCATTGAGTCTCACTAACTGGGAAAAGATTGATTGGCAGCAAAATAATAAAGTATGGAATAATCTTTTAGACGGCATGTCAATTGAGCTTAAACAAGCCGAAACAGTTAAATCACGAGGCAACAATGCCTTAGAGTTTCAAGCACCGGACTTCGTCGAGGTTGAACCTGCTATAGATTTGGAGAGTTTCTGCGAGCGCGTTAACGCTGATTTTTATTTGCGCACTCGGTTGCTTGAAGTTCTTCGTGAGAAGGTGCAGCTCCTTAGTCAATATAGCCATAATTCCGACACAGAATTTGATTTTGTTAGATTAGTCGAAGAGGTGGCTGATCTCAGTCACGAAATCGAAGGTCTTTTCCCCAGTTTTTATCGGAATAAGGATTATGAACTCTTATATTTTTGGCAGCTCAAATCGCCCGATATTCCAGAATGGTTTAGAGAGTCAAAAAATGCACCCGGTTTATTCTCTATGGGTGATTCCATGTCATTGGGACATATAGTGGGTATTAGCATGGAGTACCTGTCGGTGGATGGATGGGAGTGGAGTGAGTTGCGCAGGGCGACATATCCAGAAGTATACGATTTTGAGGAGCCACAAGGGTTTGGGAGTATTATGATGCTAAAAAGAAAAGTCAGTCCTGTTGATCTTTGCCTGAGTCAGCAGAAGCTAAAATTTCGAGCAAAGGTGCACTGGGTATTCCAAAAGGCCTCTCCTATAGTCCCCGCGGATTGCTCGTTGCCAATAATCTCGATGAAGGCGGCGGCGTCGAGAATTCCCGATATTGGAGAAAATTTAGGAACCCCCATTCAAATTAAAATAAAACTTCCGGACTTTGATAGTCTAGGCGCGACACAGGATAATTGTTCAATGGCATCAATGGCATCGCAAGTACGCTGGCAAAGTGCTTCTGATTTTTCTGGTGAAACCACGACAGTAGAAGAAGTAATAGGGTTATAGTAACTCAAAAAATTAAAATTTTGTAAAAGGATATATGTATGATTGGCAAAAACCTCATTATGATGGCATCTAATCGAATAAAAATAATCGTCTTCTCAACTCTAATTCCGACAAGCCTACAGGCTGTTCCTAGCCCTTACGTAACGACCTGGCAGGAAAGTGGAATTATTAATAAAACAAGCGCTGTTCTCATTCGCGATACGGTATCTGCAAAACGAATTTGGGTCATGCCGCCGAGCGTTGGTGAAGCTAAAGTGACCAATTTTACGCCGACGTCTGAAGTTCTGGGATGTAAGGGGTTTAAAAGTGCGCTCGAATCAATGAATGCGATTAATATCGTTATTGCCACTCGAGATGAGAAGTTAAGCGAATTGAGTAATAAACTATTAAAGCTGTATGATGAAAAAGCTGATTTAATTC
Source organism: Oligoflexia bacterium (assembly GCA_030432875.1). Classification (GTDB taxonomy): domain Bacteria; phylum Bdellovibrionota_B; class Oligoflexia; order Oligoflexales; family JAGOVF01; genus JAUILP01. The sequence continues at coordinate 48,519 of JAUILP010000003.1, forward strand.
GACTTTTGGAACAAAATAAAAATAATCCCGAATTAGAGAATCTCAGTAAACTCAGGGATAAGCGCTTGCGTTTAGAGGAAAAACGCGACGATACTTTGGTAGAATTAAAAAACGAAACCAATGAAGAAATCAAGAAAGATTTACTGGAGACTTACAGGTCGATTAAAAAACAATTAGATCTGTTGGATGAAGATATTTTTAGTTTAGATATCAGTCTCTCAATAGTTACCGCTGAAATAAAAAGTCTAACTGAAAAAATTAAAAATCGAGACACGGAAATTGCTGAAATTAGCTCGCGTATTGAAAGCGCTAAGGCATCACTTAATGAGGCTCGAGAGTCGATTGTCGCGATAGTCACAGTATATAATTCACTGGATGCTGGTGTTATTAGCATGGACTATCAAAGTGGTTGGGTGAAAACCATAGCAGAGTTACAAAAGAATTATCCAGATTTTCAATTTGAACCGATTGAAACGCGGAATGCCTCTATAATGCTAGCATTAGCTGGTGGAGATTCGGGAGTCAGTTCCGCCATTAACGGGGTGATTTCTTATTCCATAAACGGCCTAGCGGCTAAAAAGAGCTCTAATGGGGTAATACCACTACCAATGGTGCCTGACGCATTGGTGGGGGATTTTAATATTACTTTAAACTTGGCGTGTCCGATGCTTGATAAAGAAGGATTCATCGATTCTATAGGCAAAGATGCAGAATTAGAAATTATATCTCCACGTTATGCCATGACCATGACCTATGAATTTCCGACGGTTTTTGCCGAGGATATGAGCGCAACGGTTGATCAAACGGTGGTCGAAAAAACAATTACCGACTACTTGACAATCTATAAGCCCTTAGAAAAAAAGATTGATGCAACTGATTATCCCTGGTTATTAGTGGCACTAAAGGAAAGTAAAGGTATTGAGTTTGCAGAAAGTAATGAAAAAGTTGATGGGACCTCTTCTTCCATGAATTACTTCGAGCAGGAGGTCCTGAATGACTATTTAGCCAGGGAGTGGCAGCCTGTCATCACAAGCTCTTTCGCGGCAATACCAGCTCAAAATAGCTACCTTCAGCAAGGAGTCATTGTTCCAAGGGATATTACCCCCTGCAATTTTTGGTTCCAAGCTTGCAGTGCATCAGGTTGGCAACCAAAATTCAACATTCAGAACTATATTGAAGATAGCTTAGTTGAAAAAAATCAGATATTTGGCACTCCGCTCGTTAAAGAAACGGTTATCAAGACAGCAAATCGAGTTTCCTACCGACCAGGAGTGATTGCTTTTAAATATTAGCTCTAGTCGAATCGCGTTTAATTTGTTAAAAGAAAGCGTTTCAAACTCATACAGCTCGGGTACCAAATGCTATTTATGAAAAAAAAAAATACAATAATTTTTCTATTAACAGGGGCATTTTGGGGACTTCAGTCCAAAACAGGCTTTTGCCAATCAATGGATAGTTCCCTCGAAGAAATCAGTAAGCTACCTCGTAAAGACGTGTTTCTAGACGGGGTAATGAATACTATTTTGGGGCAGGATCATCTCGTTAGCGGGACAGAACAGTTCCCGGTACCCCTAAAGCAAAATACTTGTGACACGCTTTACACCTTGGTTGATAATTTTGCGCTCCAAATGGAACGCTGCAAAAATGGCTACTATTATTTTGCTGAAGAGCTTTATTGCACAGGTGATAAAGCTCAAAAAAGCAATATGGATTATATTAATAATATCTACGAAATGATCATCTATTACGCAATGAAGCAGCCAACTAGGTGGTTATGGTCGATTGTTCCTGATGCTGGAAAATCTTTATCAATTGATAGTAAAAAAATCCTTATAAGCGAGTTAGCTCAGAACGCTCATATCCCACAAGATCATGTTTTCGTTTTTGATGCCCCTAATCCCTATACCTCCAAGGATGTTGGCGATGTAAAAGCAGTGTTCAAAACTAGTAACCCTGCCGCTAATAAAAGGTATGAATTCATTGCTGAATATTTCAAAACACATCCCAATCCTAAATATGACAATGATCCTAGAAAAGTAGACTTATTTTTTTCTAAGGCAGATCCCACACGACCAGTTTTTGTTACCGGGAGTGGTTTACAGTTTTGTGATTTGCTTGCGGGACATGGCTATATTGATGTTGAGTTTACCTGGAATACATTTACCCCTCATAGCCCATTGCCAAAGAAGATCGCCGCGGATATCTATAGCTTCAAAGAAACACTTGAGCATGAGTTAGGCGTCACTGCTTTTTTATCCCCGTCAGAGGCTGAACAGGCTGCTATTGCAGGTTTTTTGGCAGGCCAGACCCTTGAGCAAGGTGGTCAATTCGAAGATGCGAACTTTAACTTCATATCCGACCTGGACATGGCGGCCTTATTTTCTGCCTTATTTTCTGGCGGTGAATCTAGCTCAGACTGGCTGTTCAATTCTTATTTTACGCAGGAGCAGGCAAAATATATCACAATGCCGCAACTCATGAATTCACCAGCGGAAAAGCTTGTGTGGCGCTATCAATATAGTTCAATACCGTAATGTAAAGGTTATAACCGGCATGTTTATTCAGCAAAAAAAAGTCATATTGATGAGGGTTTTGATCGTCTGTTTCTCGTTAGGGGTAATGAGCTGCAATCACAGTAATGGACAGAAAACGACGATGCCGCCCTCTCCTCCGGCAACCCCAAATAATGATCCTAGTGACGACGACACCCTATCTCTCGGAGGAGAATCAGGGGATGGAGATGAAAATACCGAAATTCCCTCAACAAATACCGATTCGGATGCCCTAGAAACTAATCTGCTCGAGGATGAAACGAAAAACAAGGAAGGAGAGCAAGGAAAAACGCAACTAGAAGTTGGTGGTGGACAATTAAAACCGAATCTTAAAGATGGCTCCAACATCAATTCGTCAGATTCTCAATATCTTGCATTCAAAGCGTGTGTGCACTCAGCCTTGGACGGCACAATGGAGAACATAATGCTTAAAGAAAAACAGGAAGTTGGCGTTAGCTTCCTCTCTGTTGGCCGGAAGTGTAAAGGTAACACAATCGATTTGCTTAAAGTACTGCGCGAATGAGTAATCTTAGGCGATTAAAGGCTACCCTAATAGTTTTCAACCCCGTTTCGGCTTGACATGTATTATCTCTTCAAATAATTTATATCCTGTAAATTCGGTTTGTAGAAGAAAGATCCTAATAAAAACTGAGGCAGGGATTGTATGGCTATTGGTACATTGATTGGGGAACTGCAAGACATTTATAATAAATGGAAAGAGGGACAGAGTACTCGTTCATTTGCTGAACTGTCACGCCGCACTGGAGTGGGGTATTTTGATACCCGTCGGACTATCCAAGGTGAGATTTCTCCAGCATTTAAAAATGTTGCTCCGCTCTTAGAAGCAATGCTCCCTAGTGACGAGGTCCTAAAATTCTACGAAAGACACTACCCATCAGAATATGATCTCATCAATAAGATGGTTGCGCAGCAGACTAAAAACCAAAATCAGTCAGAAAAAATGAACTTTCTAGACGATGAATACATGCAGCTAATTGCTGATCCTTTTTATTTTCCCGTAATTGCCCTCCTCGCGTGCTACGGCGATGATGGAATCGACCAGTCACTTATAAAAGAGCAGCTTGGCAATAGTGGGATGCTCGCAGTTGAGCAGTTGATTGCTAGGGGAATTGTAAAAATAACTCCTAAAAATGAGGTTACTTTAACTAACTACAGTATAACAAATAATACGCGGCACATATTAATGATGCTTGAACAGGCAACTCGGTTGATGACTTCAAACCCCAAAGTTTTTGCTTGCATTGGGTTTGATAGGGTAAACCAGTCAACCTTAAAAATAATTTTTGAAATGATCAAAGATACGGAAGAAAGAATTCTGTCCCTGCTCAAAGAGAAGAGTGCCAAAGGAGATATACCGATAAACTGGGGTGCAATGATAGCTCGTGTTGGCTCATACCCAAACAGCAATCTTTCACAACTTAAGTCTGGCGAAGGTGAATAATATGAAACAGTTTATTAAAAAAATAATTTTTATTGTTGGCACATCCCCTCTTTCAACCTTTGCTCTTGCGGGAGGTCTCGGAGGTATGGGCGGCTCACCCTTGGCTAATTGTTTTCAAGACTCTACATTTGTCTTTGAGTCAATGGATTCAAATAAAGATTTTTCTATAAATCCCTGGATAATTGTTCCCGATGAGATTGGAATGGACGTTACCACGGAAAAGGGATTTAAGGATCTGGTAGGGGTAGTGTCCCCAGATACCTTTGCTGCTTTGAAGGACGTGTTCGCAAAAAGTAGCGAAGAAATAGCAGTCAGCACTCCCCAAAATAATAGTTTTATGAATGCGTTAAAAGTTAATGAGTTTAACTATTATGCAAATCCCGATGAAATCGAACTTGTCTTAGAAAATAATGCGGCGATACATCTTACCCCGTTTGTCATGCCCGATCTGAATTCTTTAGGGGGTTTGGGAAGTGGAGGTATTCCAAGTTTTGGCGGAAGCAACCCTTCGCAAACTGATTTGAGTATTAGCTCCGGTTGTGCAAGTATGCCATCATTTGAGGTAGTTGATATTGCCTCTTTTTTTAATAAGTAAACATGGCTTTATTTAAAAAACATTATGAGAACCCTAGTAAATGCTAGGGTTTCTTAATTTTTATTTGCTATTCCCCCTACCTAAAAAATAATCAACATTTGGGTTGATAGGTTCTTCTCAGGCTTCATGGTTCGTATAATTCAAAAAGCTTGTGATTGTATTATTACTCTGAAAATGTGGGCTAGGTCGGATATGGAAATCGCCATAATCTCAAACAAATATTTCTTATAGCGTTTTGCTTTTTTATTCTCTCTGGGTCGTTGCATCTGTCATCACCCACGTCTAAACTTTGACGAGAATTATCAAATTCAAAAATAATGACACCCAGTTTACTCTGCCATTTTTTACTCGCTACCGGGTAAGCGTCAGGTAAACGCACATTTATTAATAGGCTTGCCCGGGCGCCTAATATTTGACCCATGCTGTCGGAGACTCCACAGTTGACGTTGCTACGCATCATTATTTTGTAATTTTAGAAGTTTTCGGAGCTTGATCTTATTATTTTCAATTGGTCTTTTATGGGCTGTATCAGTTAAAGATAGCATTATCTTTATGCTCTTCTTGGTTCTTAATGAGTACCTCACTTACTGAATTTTTTTTAATTTTCGTGCCATGCGTTCCGCGGAATTATTTGTGTTCTCAAATCGCTCACCCAAGAAAATAAGTTGAAAGTGATGCAAATAGTTCCCCGGTCATTCGGCTATGAAATCTCTTTAAAGGCTTACAATTTTCATCTAAATCACTTGACGCAAGTTTTTGCCATTTTTCTTTTGCTACTCTAACATCTGATTGCCTGTCTTTTTCAGAAGTCCACCATATTGAATGCCATTCCTCAATAAATTTGCGTATTGGAGCCAGATTAGGCCCGAGAGGTGAGCCTAAAACTTCCATATAATGTTCTTGCCACCGTTCTTCTCCAAATTTTGTTCGGCTTGAAACTCCGTATGATAGTTTTTTTAATGCCTTACTAACTTTTGTTACTTGATCCCAACTCTCCCAACCTGAGCTCAATTCTATATTTTTAGTTTTAGATATTGGCTGATTTTGTAAACTTAACCCAAGTTCCCTAATATCTTTCATGCTAAGAGTTTTTCTTTAACAAGAAACCCAACCAGGGAATCTGAATTTTGGGGACCTGCGGCAATGATAATTGCTATGGAACCACTATAGGCTTCATCTACACATAAAATACCTGAAAATGAATCTACAATGGAGCCGGCGACAAAATCGTTCGCCACTAATTCAGAGCCTGCTTCTCCTGGCCAGTTCCTAATTGTAGTTTCAGATGGCCGGATACCGAAATCCCGACTAAGTCTGTGAGGTACCCTAGAAATCGGCATGCCATCTTCAATAACCGAAGCAATAGCTACATTGACCACCCTATTAGTATATGTTGAGCTGGGCCTAGGAAATTCAGCTGATTCCGAAAAATTCCTTCCACAAGAGATGCATAAATATACCCCTACATAACCAGAGAGCAGGGAGCGGGCATCAGCACAGCAATCCAAAGCAGCACGATTTGTTTCCCAAATCTATATTTGTTTAGTGGTACAATTTAGACAATTAGAAACTTCGGGGGCATCACGAACAGTCTTGAATGATGTCGGGATCATTTTTATACCTGAAAACCTCAACTGTAAAATTTATTGTTTTCAGTATGTTATGATTGTGGTTCTTCAACGTCAACTGTGGAGTGTCCGGAGGGGGAGATAGGAATGCTTCCTTTGCTGCTACCAGTAGCTTCTTGAAGAGGGACCATGGTTGTTGGCTTTAACCCGCTCGCTATCCTTTTGGGGAGAATCACAGAGATCTGGGGTGGGAACTCATCCCCTGAGGCTAATGAAGATTTTATTTTTGATCCCTATCTTATCAAAACCCACTGCTCGCGACGGTATCGGTTGGAAAATTATCTCGGGTAATAATACGCCTGGCACCTAGGTATTTGCTGTGCCAGTAGGGGGAGGAAATATCGTCTATTTGCACACGACGAGCATTGTAATTCCCATTAGCATTAATGAATTTATTGTTACCTAAGTAAATGCCAACATGGCTGGGTTGATAACTTGGGCGTAGAGTACCACTGAAAAAAACGAGGTCTCCTGGTAGGAGTTCTTCATTTACATTCTCTGCTCCGTTAAAACTGAACTGATCTAAAGAGGTCCTTGGAAGAATTATGCCAAAAACGCCATAAACCGCTTTCACATAACCTGAACAGTCCACTGTGCCGTCTGACAAGTCTCCCCCGAACTGATAAGGTACGTTAAGAAATGTTATTGACACTCCAATAACCTTTTTACGTATACTGTCTAAATCATAGGGTTTCACTGAGCTTATTGCGGAAGAGCTTTTCGGGTCCCTGTTCTTAATAGCTTTAAAGGGAAGTTTTGTGTATGGCCCACTTTTAAAAAATCCATTCCATTCCCGATCAAGTTGATTTTGAAAAATTTCTGCTGTTTCTGGTCCCAAAATATCTATTGCTTCTCGCGCTATAAGATTTCTTAAGCGCATTTTAGATATCTTAGCAAGAGAATAGCATTGATACATTCTGATAGACGCATCATCGTCCTGCTTAAGTATGAGTTTGTAGTAATTCCCTCCAATGACGATCTTGTAAAGATTATTTAACGCGAACCCGTCGGTTAATATGGCCCTAATTTGCCGCTGGCTTGCTATTGATTCATCACTACCAAGCATAATTTTATTCGAGAGTTCATTTTGTATTGCGGATGCCAATATTTTTATTGCTTTAAGATCACTTTCCTCGAGGCATTGTTCATAAGAAATATCATGAGCACGGATGTCAATTCGACCAGTGGCGCAGTAATTTTCGCCACAGTCCCAATTCTCTAAAAAAGACGCAACCCACTCTGGCGTTTGTGAAGCGCTGGCCTCTAATATGATCTCCTGATTAAAAGAATCGCGATTTGTACTCATGCTATCATGGCTGTCACCAAGGCGGTGATCGGGAGTCGTACACGACTGTATAATTAGTGTGCTAATAAGCATTAAGAAAAAATTTGATCTCATAAATATCCTTTGTTTGTGCCATGTTTTTTTCTTTCTTTATTACTCGAATAGGTGAATGACAATTAAGGTCGCGGCAAAATTATTCATATAAAATTCTATGATAACGGAGGCTTAAGATTTGTTTTTTGATAGTAATACTTTGTTTATGAATTGTCGCGTTTTGAAGGGAGTGCTTCATATTCTTGCTTAAGCGCGAATAACTAAATAGGTCTTTAGGCCAGTAGATGCGTTGTGATTATTAACTTGGGATGCATCGTTCTCTGCAAAATATTTAGTAAAACTAAAATGAGCAATGCCATAGTCTCAAGCATATATTTCTAATGGCATTATGCTTTTTAGCTAGCTTCGCCTCGTCGCAGTCGTTTAGGTCTAACTCATCCGCCTGACAAAAGTTATCAAATTAAAAAATGATGACATCGAGTTTACTCTGCCATTTTTTACTCGTAACCGGGCGCTTAAGTCTTGTTACATCTGCGAAAAGGTTTTCTAATTTATTATTCCAATAATCGCTAAACCTCAGTAATCCAAGGCACTCAAAATCCACTTCGGGACTCGGCTCCCTTAGTGCGAGCAGAAGAACTAAAAAAGCGTGGGTCCGCGAGTTCCGGTCTATGTCGAGCAAAAATTCTCCCGATGTGATCTGCCTATAATGCTTCAAATTTAGCTCAGTAAAAAAGGCAGAAAAAGGATGAATAACTCTTGCCATGTTTGGGTACGCCTGCGATATAGCTTTTATGTCTAATTGTTGTCTGCGGGTCTTCACTGAAGCTTCGTTAGATATAGATGTCATACTTTCCGCCTTTCCTGTTAAAGTGTAATTTACCCGCCTACCCTAAATTTGCTGCCATCAGGTCGAATCACCCAAACCTGGTCCTGTATTCCTCCTTTTTGGCCGCCAGATTCGTTATCTGGTTGGGTTTTTTTAAGATTTTCTAGTCTTTTTAAAGCAGTCTCGGTCGCTGCTGATTCATCTCGGTAAGTGCCAACCAGCGAGTATTCTTCGCTAGAAAACGTGTCAAATCCGATAAGACGCCAGCGACTGGGTCGGTTTTTGGTCATTCTTTTCTCCTTTTCGTTATTAAAAATTTTGCCCTTATTTTACGTAACGGAAACCTCATGTCAGATAAGGTCAAGAGAATGAGAAACGCTAAACTACTGTCCCCTAGTCAGGGGGATATCGATGAACGCAAGATTTAAAAATTGAAAGCTGAAGATTTGGTACCCAAGGGTGGGTGGAATAACCATCGATTATGTCTGGTATTTATCTCACTTTGTCCTTAAATGTCACGCCACAGGACGACATAGGATTTATAAGCGGTTAGTAAAAAATAATTTTCACTTAGGAGTTCCTAAATGCAAAAGACATTAAAAATAATTCTTATGTCGTCTTTCTTACCTTTACCAGCATGCCACACCCCCGACCCTCGAATTGACAGCAATTATGATTCTTTAACGGAGAATCGCATGCAGATGTATGGCTTAAACCAGGAAATTGAAGCAAGTCAAAAAGAACCTCCCGCCTGGGTGAGCTCGTTTTTGGATTCGTGGGACTGTGGCGACGACTTTTGCACCGTAGGGCGGGCTGAAATTAGTGCCGATGATGCTTCCCCCTTTAGCTGTTTGGAAGTCAGTAAGATAAAAGCCAAAGCGAATTTGGTCTCGGTCATACAAACAGATATTTCTAAAAAAATAATGCTGGGTGCGGAGGGATTGGCGACTGATCAGCAGCAGATAAAAACGATCCTCGTCGAGGGCTTTGAGGTTCGGAATTTATCGCGTATCGTCCTGGGGGAAAACTATTACAAGCTTATTTTGAAGCATGCTCATGATGCTCCGCACGGATTTTATCAATGCTTTTCTGTAGCGAAGATATCAAAATCCCATTTGCATGCAATGATTATTCGCGAGGCTGACAAATTGTTGGGCCCCCAAAACTCGCCTGAGTTTAAAAAACAAATGGAGCAGGAGTGGAATAGGTTTTTTAAAATAGATTCACGACTAGAAAGTGGTGATGTTACGCCTGCCGGAGAACACGAAGTTAAAAGTCCGGAAAATTTCGGCCTTACCGGGGATAGCTTAGAGTCGGTTCGCGAGAATGTCGTTAGGGTAGCTAAGGCATTTTTAAAGCTCCCGTATCAGCTAGGAGGTGATCTTGAAGATGGCTCAATTGATTGCTCAAACTACGTAAAAATTGTTTATTCGGTTTTTGGTTTAAGGCTCCCACGCACCTCTCCAGAACAGTTTGATTATGCCCAAGCTTCCGCTGTATACTCGGCACTGCTTCCCGGCGATCTTGTATTTTTTAACGGGTCACTTCGCCCCTCAGATCAACCCAGTCATGTTGGTATCTATTTAGGTGAGAACAGATTTATCAATGCCAATGGCAATAGCAACGCAAGAAAAGTTCAAATTGATGATCTCTCGAGTGAGTATTGGCAAAGAAAATATTTAGGGGCGAGAAGGTTGATCACCGAAGACAATTTTTCAACCACGCTGCTAAGCCAGAGATAAAACCATATAACATGATATGAAGGGTATGACCTATGAGGTATGGACTCATTTTTCTCATGAGCATTTATTCCCCAGGTGTATTTGCTGATACAGCCGGACAAAATGGTGATGTCTTTTACTCGACAGGACAGGCCCAGTCTGATCGCAAGTTGGCAGCAGAAAAAGAAGCCTGTGACAGTGCTAAAAGAGAACTCATAGGCTATATATTTGGTCTGAGCACCAAAGTCATGAGTAATGTTATTCAAGTCCAAGATATGACCAATATAACCCAGTCAATTGATGCGGACTCGGATTGGTTGCATCTTATTTCTTTAAAACAAAACGTCATTTCAGAATTCAAACAAGACCAGTATATCGCAACCTGTCACCTGCAGTATCCTGTGCCAGAGGCGAATAAAGAAAAGAAGCGCATTGAGCGTGCTAGGAATTTGCTTGATAAGCAAAAATTAAATCGCGCTAATTTTGAACATACTGACCCCGTTCGCTTTGGTAGACTGACGGTTCGCTCTAATGTCAGTAAGGCTAAGGTTTTTTTAGACGGTGTTTTCTGGGGCTCAACTCCTTTAGAAATAGATCGGGTGCCCTTGGGTAAGCACCAGCTTATTACATCTGCAGAGGCGTACGTTTCCGACAGTCAGGAAATCACAATGGATCTCGGCGAAAATAAACAGATTTTTATTACCTTGACAAAGAATTTTGCTTCCTTAGAAATTATGGATCTTCCTCCAGGAGCAAAGCTATGGATAAATGGGATAAAAGTGCCTTCAGGACAAACTCATCCCGAGCCGGGGGACGTGATCATCCGAGCCGAAGCGCCTTTTTATCACCCCTACCAAGATAGAATATCCATAAACCCCGGAGCTCGGCTTCAGCATAGCATCTCAATGACAGCTAAAGCGGTTCCCGTCAGTTTTATTTCCAAGGGCGAAAAAGCGGACGTTTACGTCAATGGAACAAAGCACGGTTCAACCCCCCTGATTAAAGAGTTCCCCGTAGGATCATATACGGTAGACTTTATGACCTCAGCTGGGATTCTTTACAGTCAGAGCTTAATGGTTGTCCCAGGCGGGAAAGTGACGGTAACTGCGCCCGCGCCTAAGAAAACACAAACGACCCATGCACATTTTTCCTCTGTAGTTCTTTATAAAGATGCCTCATTATCGGTGAGGAAGAATTATAGTTCCTTTAGAGAAATTCCGAATTTTTCGGGGAAAACAGCTTCAGTCTCCTTTGAAATGATGGAACCTAAAAATGCTTTTATTTATGTCAATGGCACATTAGCAGGAAAACACGCCATTGTTATTGATGATGTCGCCCTAGGTACCGTTATTAAAGTCGAATCAGCGGGATATTATAGCAGCGAATTTCAAATTCGCACGGTAGGTGAAGAATTTACGTCAACGCTCGACCAACAAATTCTCAAGGTTTACGGGGGAATTGAGAACAATTACAAAATATTTATGTTTCGTAAAATGCCCCAGTTTGACAAACATGGTGTCACTCTGGCAATCGGGAAAAGAGCCCAGGGGACATCATATAATTTAAGTTCTGGAGAGGTGGTCGGCATATTTCAAGACCTGGATAAAGCAAAGGAGCTTTCTATTTGGTCTGATGCCAGCGCAAATATCATTTATTTAGATGCCAGTACCAATACCGTACCTGCATTAGCGATACAAACTGATTTTAAGTCTGTAAATGATGCGCTTGATGGGCAGGTAACTGATATTCAGCTTTCTGACCCAGATGCCGGTATTAATGCGAATCAAATTTTCCCAGGATCTAGTTCTAATCTTTCCAGTCGTACGATATTTGTGGGACATGCTTATTTTTTACCGACCATAGATAGATCTCATCATGGCTCAAGTATTACTTTTGGCGCTCCCTTTGCGGTAAAAAAACTTGAATTGCAGTCCAAAAATACGGACGTCGCAAATGCTAAAAGATATTCTCCCTGAGTCCCCAGGGTCTTTAGCAAAAGTGGGACTCTCTCAATATAAAAATTAGTAGTTGCAGAAAATTGTTAAAAAAACTGGCCTTACTTGCCTTCCTACCCAGGGGGAGTTTTAGGCTATACCCGGTGCTTCCGATAAATAGTTCTTATAAAAATTATGACCTTTAAGGGACAAATCCTTATGCCTCGTTATTTGACCAAATCACGTTATAAGCTTGCGTTAGAGTGTCCTCGTAAGCTTTACTACAATGATCACTCTGACATATATGAGAATACCAAGCAAAATAATGATTTTCTGAGAGCACTTGCTGAAGGCGGTTTTCAGGTGGGCGCTTTAGCTCAGCTTTATCATGAGGGCGGCACTGAAATCACCTCCCTAAAACATCAGGAAGCTTTAGACGAGACGGCTTTACTGCTGGAGCAGGAACAGGTGATTATCTATGAGGCTGCTCTAGCTTATGGCCCTTTTTTTGTTCGTGTTGATGTGCTTATAAAAGACGGAACTCACATCGATCTCATAGAGGTCAAAGCCAAATCCTTTAACCGCGACGAAGAAAGCTTCTATGATAAAAAGCTTTTAAAAAAAGGCCAGAAACGTTTGGTGAGTAGCTGGCGCCCTTACCTCTTTGATGTCGCTTTTCAAACCATGGTCGCACAGAAGAGTCATCCGCAGTGGCAGGTGTCGCCTTACCTCATGCTTGCAGACAAGGAGGCGCGAGCGAGTGTTGACGGGTTAAATCAAAAGTTTCTCATAGCCAAAGAAAATGGACGGCCCAAAATACTCATTTCATCCCAGTTAAAGGCTTCTGATCTCGGCACCCCTCTGCTCACTAAGGTAGATGTCAAAGAGCCCGTAGAGCTCATCCTCAGCGGGCAGGATGCGGGGGGAGCGAGTTTTGAGGCTGAAGGTCTCCCTTCGTTCTATGATCAGGCCGTGGCATTAGGTAAGAGCTACCAAAATGATGAAAAATTAGCCCCGGTCTTAAGCAAAGTGTGTCGCGGCTGTGAATTTAGGTGTGGGTCTGACTGCGGCAAAAAAAGTGGTTTTAACGAATGCTGGAGGGCAAAGCTTGGCACAAGTAAGATCACGGAACCCTTAGTCCTGGATTTATGGGCTTATCTCAAAGTCGATGACCTCATTGCGAGCGGCGTCTATTATCTCTCGGACGTCTCAGAAAGTGACTTAAAGATTAAAGAAAACGATAAAAAATCAGGTTTATCTCGCTCTGAGCGCCAGTGGTTACAGGTCTCTTATGCCAAGGATCAAAATCGACCCGTCTATTTTGATTATGACGTGCTACAGGAGGCTATGGATAGCTGGCGGTACCCGCTGCATTTTATCGATTTTGAAACGACCATGGTGGCCATTCCATTTCACAAAGGACGCCTCCCCTATGAGCAAATTGCTTTTCAATTTTCGCATCATAGTGCTGCCAAAGATGGGTCTGTAAAACATGCGGGTCAGTTTATAAGTACGGTGCCTGGGGTTTTTCCGAACTTTGATTTTGTGCGTGCCTTAAAAAAAGAGCTGGAACACGATAACGGTACCATTTTTCGCTATGCGACGCATGAAAACTCCGTCCTCAATCAAATCATTATCCAGCTTGGGGAGTCTACGGAGGCAGATCGTTACGAGCTTATAGACTGGATAAAAACGATTACGAAGTCTAAGGAAAAGGCAGAGGACGCGTGGGAAGGTAAGAGAACGATGGTGGATCTCTGTGATCTGGTAAAGCGGGCTTATTATCACCCGCATATGCAGGGGTCAAATAGTATCAAAAAGGTGTTGCCTGCGATTATTAAACATTCAGATTATCTGAGAAAAAAATATTCCTCCGGTACTTACGGAAAAGAGGGAGGAATTGAAAGCCTAAATTTCCGAGGGCAGAGGTGGCTTTTAGAAGATGGCACTGATAAGGGACTTGATCCTTATAAGCAGCTCCCGGTGATTGAGGAAAGTGGCAGTGCGGATGGCCTTTTTGATGGAGAGGGAATAGCAGAGGGTGGAGCCGCGATGACGGCGTGGTCACGGATGCAGTTTACCCAGATGAGTGAGCAGGAGAGAGCGGGGCTTGCGGAAGCACTGCTTAAATACTGTGAGCTGGATACTCTTGCTATGGTGATGATTTATGAGTACTGGCGGGAGGAGATTGAGAAGAATAGGCAGAGGAGAGTGGCTTGAGTGTTGATAGCCGGTTCGATGAATTATTTATGGCATTGAACTTTGGAATAAATCCATGGCCTAAAGAAAAATAATGTTAAAAAATACTAATCCTGTTAGGAAAAGTACCCTAAGAACATACTGCCAATATGATTAAGCCAGTCAAAATTATTAACAGGCGTTTCCATTAAATGAGCGGAGCGAAATCAATGGAAATGCCTGTTAATATAAATAGCACATTGCTATCAATCTCATTCTCCTAAAAGATCAAGTAATCACGCTATCGGAGCGCTGCGTTTACATAGACATTGTGGATTGGGATGTCAGATTATAAAAAGTTAGCGGGCTAAAGAACTTCCGGGGAGCTCATCAGTTTTCTCCCTAAATTTCATATTTCTGATAAAAAATCTTCCCGCCAAAAATCTTACATCTTTCCAAATACGTCCAATAATAGGCTCTGATTTTAGGAACGCATAATAGCGATAGATTTAACATTATTCTATTGCTGTATAAAAAATATAGCTACTTCATAAACGTCAGTAAATATAAGCAATTTAGTGTTTTATTATTGTTTTGCGTACTCGCTGTCAGTTAATTTAGATTAATTAAATTGTCATTCAAAACCGATCTCTCAAAACCAATGAAATGCTAACCAGATATTTTGGGAGATAAAGGAATGCCTGGGATAAATGAAATAGTTCAGTGGATGCGGGATGAAAGGAACGGCATTCCATTAACTGATAATCGTGACCAGCTCGAGAAATATAGAGAAGTAATTGCTGATTTTTTTGAGCTGAAGACCTCTGCAAAATTGATAGATGAGGCGATACTAAAATATATATCAAGATTAGATTTCGTCATGCCGGAAACATCGATCGTTGTTGACCATGATCAGGTTCACGACGATTCTTGGGTCGCTGAATCGCTAAAACTCGATCGACCGTCATGGAATCGCCTTAGACTTTTCTTACTAGAGAAACGAAAACGAGACGAACGCTCTGTTTGCCATCTAGATGAGGAATCTGAAATTGTTTTAAGGCAACTTGGAAATCCAAAATCACCAAAAACATCAAAAAGAGGTCTTGTAGTTGGTTACGTTCAGAGCGGCAAAACAGCGAATATGGCTGCGGTTATGGCAAAAGCTGCAGATTCAGGCTATCGTATCATTATTGTGTTTGCTGGCGTACTCGATTCTCTCCGTCAACAAACACAACGAAGATTTGATGAAGAACTCACTGGCGGCAGGTTAGATACCTTCATAGATAATTGGGCACACGTCCCTAGAGTTCAGTACTTTAGCGACAATGATTTAAATTGGCGTTGTGGAACATTCTGTAATCCTCATAGCCAAAAATCTGGAGACATCGAAAAAAGACCAGAGCATTTTCATCGTCTCGGACCAAATGGCGGCCCTGCGCTATTTGTCATTAAAAAAAATCCACGTCGTCTAAAAATACTAAAAGAAGCGCTACAATCTTCAAAACTAGCGAAAGATGGGCAAATCTATTTTCCAGCTCTAATAATTGATGATGAGTCTGATCAAGCCACCATTAATATTAAAGCTCATAAAGATGAAATTGCCGGGACTAATAGAGCTATAAGAGAACTACTTAATACCTTCAGCAACTGCACATACCTTGGATATACGGCAACACCTTTTGCAAACATTTTGATTGATCCAAACACCAAAAGTGATTTGGGCGAGGACCTATTTCCACGAGACTTTATAATCACCCTAAGTCCACCTAAAGCTTACCTCGGCGCGAAGGAACTGTTTGGAGTCAAAAATATCTCTGAAGCAGATGAAGATGAGTCAATGCTGCCTATCGTTAATTACATTCCTGAAGAAGAAGCAAAACTGATGGGAGACAGAAAATCATCACGAAACATTGATATTGTGGCTAACGAATCTTCTTCACTTCGAGGAGCAATAAACAGTTTCATTCTATCGTCAGCTTGCCGTGTCCACCGTGGTCACGCCAATGAGGATATGAGTATGCTTATCCACCCCAGTAGCTATACAAATATTCAAAATCGGCTTTATGAACCGGTGCATGCATATTTAACGCAAATTAAAGCGTTACACAATACTCATAGCTTAGATCGCAAATTAAAAGACGTTTTAAAAAAGATATGGGAAAATGATTTTCTGCCCAAATCACAGGAAATTAGGACTAGGTTTATTGAGCTCCCAATATTACCTTCATTTGAAGTTTTAGAGCCGCTAATATGTGACATACTACGTGAGATCGAAATTAAGGTCCTACATTCTGGTACTAATGACTACTTACAATATTTGGACCCTACTCAACCAAAGCGATATATCATAATTGGCGGCAACAAATTGTCCCGCGGACTTACTCTTGAAGGGCTATCAGTCTCATATTTTACAAGATCGTCTAAAGCTTATGATACGCTGCTACAAATGGGGCGTTGGTTTGGTTATCGAAGGCACTATGTTGATCTAACTAGATTATACATGCGACCATCAGCTGCTGATGCTTTTGCCCAATTAGCATTTGTCGAAATGGATTTGCGTGATCAATTTAAAAACTATCAACTGCAAGGTGTCAAGCCTTTAGAAATGCCCCCAAAGATAGTGAAGTTACCCGCGTTAACAATAACAGGAGCAAATCGTATCGGTGCAGGAACTAAGGTTGAGCTTGATTTTAGCTCTCAAGTTGTTCAACAAGTAAATTTCAATTTTAATGATACGAATTCTATAAAAAATCAAAATGAGATTATAAACAATTTTATAGCATCCTTAGGTGCACCTGCTCCCGCTTATTATAGGAATAATACGAGACCAAAGAGAGGATCGCATATTTGGCTCCATGCAGTTGGCAATGAAATCATTATTGATTTGATAGCAAAATTAAACCTTGAAAATATTCAAAAGCAACTATTTGTAACTTATTTAAAAGACCGTATGCGAGATCGAAAATGGTTTATCGCAATTGCAGGAAAAGAGGAAGGTCTATCATTAGGAACATTCAAATTAGGAGATCAATCCAAGGAAATTGTGGCTGTAAATCGCCAAATTAAAAGTGCCAACATACCGACTATTAGATCCCTTTACTCTAAAGGCGAACTGGAAGATGTGATACATAACACGCTAGCAAAAAATGGTATCGATAAAGATGCCGTCGGAATTTTAACATTCTATTTTCTTAATTCTGACCCCAAAATATTGTGGCCTTCCGACGCCCTATATCCGCCGCCTAAAAGTTTTATTGAAAATCGACCTAGCTACATTATAGCACCTGCTTTTTCGATACCAAAAACGGCTTCGGGGGTCGTAAAGGTCAGCATACCTGTTTTGGAACAAACATTTGTTGAAAGTGATGATATGGAGGTTAGTGGAGATGAATGAAAATGCAAATACATTTGTAACCTCAATTTTTGACTGCTGGGGCCAGCTTATCGACTCTCCTGAAGATAATAAGCTGCCAGTATTTCCAAATGAGAAATTTCAGCAACCTCCACTTTACATTCAAAAAAAAGTAAATGAAAGTGGTCCTGTCCCTGTGCTCTGGATTCGTCATGAAAAGAGCAAAGTTAAGCTTAAGCCGCAAAGATATCGTGGATTTGATATTGAAATTAAAGATGGTGCTTTCGGAGTAGGGCCAACCGACCATTTTATTGTCATTTCCTGTAATGAACTTAATTATATTGAGCTTTTTCTAAAGTTTTCTCAAAACATAGTAGACCTAATCGAAGTTGGTCAATTACCAAGCGAGGCAGCTCGTACTTGTGTGAAGGATTGGCTCGAATTTTTTAAGAGAAATGGAACTATTCTCGATGAAAGTAACCTAATTGGACTATTCGGTGAACTCAGTTTCATAAAAGAGTTAATAGTAGCAAAAGCAGAAATCAATCAGGTTGTTGACGCTTGGAGGGGGCCAAGATGCGAGCCGTGGGATTTTACTCTCAGCTGGATGAGCCCAGTTCATTGTGTCGAAGTCAAAACAACAATAAAGCCAAAGACGCAAATAACTGTTCACGGATTAGATCAACTGTGGGCAGCAAAACAAAACCTCGCCTACTGGCTAAATTTTCGCATGGTGAACTTTCATCAGATAGATGACCAAAGCACGCGGGGTTCTATAGTTGAGATAGTCGATGAACTACGAGCATTCATTGGGAACAAAAGTAGCCCACATGTTTTATCTGAATTTAATGATGCCTTGGCTCAGGCTGGATATACTGACGAACACAAAGATTATTACTTAAAACAAAAAATACAATTGTTTGATTCAAAATGGTATTCGGTAACCGATGCCTTCCCATCATTAACAAGAAATACAGTACAGAAAGAAATTTTCGAACGATTAGAAAAGCTATCGTATACATTAAATTTAAACGGTCTCATGGATGAGAAGAGACCGATCAAGTAACTGGAGGTCATGGATGACAAGAACCAAGATGGTTGGTAAGGCAAAGTCTATTAAATCAAATAATTCGGAGCATATTTTTAAGATCATTAGAAATAGCAGTAGGGCAAGCGTGCTTGCAAAGCTGTTGATTCCTAAAAATATTCGGTGTCAAGTGATGCCTGATGACATCAATTTTCCACTTACGCCTTCCTTGCGCATACGCCTGGGAGAGGCTTCTTTTTGCTCATTCTTTGAAATCGATCAAAAAAAAACGTCTTCAATTGCTTTTTTGGAAGATTCAGCAAGATCGCTAAGAACAGACTGGGAAACTTCCCGTCCTGAGATTAGAGATACGATTATAATCGCTTTTTCCGAAAAAGGAGTGAGTGCTGACCTAGGATTTTCCAATTTACTCTTTACCCACGAAGCTGATGGATGGGAGGAACTCAAGGACAATATTAGCTCCTGGCCACTCACACATAAAATTCAAGAATTAATTGATGAAACCGTAAAGTTTTATGACTCTAATCAGGACATAGCTGATTTATTAGGTAGCTCAATTCAAACCGGCGACTCGAAAAACGTAATAAATTTCTTGGCAACACGACTAAATTGGGGTGCTGCTAATTTTTTACCTGAATTTGAAGTTGATGGAATAAAATCACTTTGTCGGTTCAAAAAAGTTGCTGGTTCCTATGATGACATAATATTTGCGTTTTCTGGAAAGTCAGTTAGGGGACTCAATGAGACCAGAAGATTGCATAAAATCATTAAGGATGTTACCTATGCAATGCATATTGCAAATAAAGGGAGAGTCTCTCTTGCGTTCATTTTAGGTGATAGAGATGCCATTGTCATGAGCCCTGGCCGACCTAGGGATATGCGACTATATCTAAATAAAATTAGATTATCTGAGAAAGGCTGGATACATAATACAGCCTATTTATTGAAATCGTCACAAATACCGATAAATCCGGATCGCAATCAAATCAATATTGATGCCCTATTGGCTAGTCGCGAACTTGATGAGCGTTTTCATGCATTATGTGCTGATTACCGAGTATGTTTGATCAATGACCTGTCCACAAATTACAAAAGCATTATCGCTGATATTGTTAATTTTCTGCGAAATGAGCATGAGAAGGAAATAAATGCTGATAAGGTCCTTGTTAAATTAGCTTCAAGCCTGCAATGGCAGGATCGATTCCTAGCTGTCGTGGATGGTTTGGTCCTGCGGACATTAGTGCGTAGATTTATCGAGGTATTTCACGGGATGCCCTTTGACGATACCTTCGATAAAGTACTCGAAAGGCATACTGATAAACTAACAATTCAACGCAATGAAGTTGGAGAAAAGCAACGAGGAAAAAAATCAAGGTTCATAAACCCAAGAGTTCTAAAATCTGGTACCGCAGATTCATTTAGAGCCGCTTTTTTAAATCTCGGTGCCAAATTCAAGGCGAAATATGGCGGTGATATGCATTTCACCAAAGTCGCAGAGGCAATTCACTATGTTGAAAAGCAGGTTAATGTTGATCATTTAGTCGAGCTCCTTGACCTAACAAATGCGCAGCGATATTCATTTCGATATGAAGATCTCAGGCCAGATGCGTTAGAACATTTTTATCAGCGTTCACTTGAAACTAGGGTGATTTTTCAGCGTAAAAATGAAGGTCTTGAAGTAGTTTTAGCGGAATCAAAGCAAGCTCGAAAAGAACTTGGTGCCTATTACACACCTGCTGTTGTATCAAGCTTCGTTGTAAAAAATACGTTAGGCCCGTGGATTGACAATATTAAGGCTGAGGCGAAACAAGCTGTCGAAAATAAAGACTATAATGCGCTTGCGGACTCAATGGCACGCTTTCTAGATGTTAAAGTCGTCGACCCTACGGTTGGAGGGGCTTCATTTTTGAAAGAAGCTTTTAGGTTTATTACCTCAAGCGATAATTATGAATCGCTTACGTTTTGGATCAAAATGTTACCGAATAATTTACTGCAACATATTGGTGCTAAATTCCCTTGGGTGATTAACGGTTTTTCACAAGCGAGATTTGAGGAACATGTTTTACGTTATAGTCTTTATGGTATAGATATTGACTTAAAATCGCTAAACATTGCTTCCCAGACCTTAACTTTAGAGTCGCTAACATTTATGGATCAGGATGATCGTTTCCCCAATTTTATTAATATCAATTTAAAACACGGCAATGCTTTTGTTTCACTATTTGAGCAAAACGAATGGCAACAATTTAACTCCAGAAATGTAGCTTCATTAGTTAATATACGCCGAAAAATGCAAGCGACAAGTGATGAAAGGGCTTTATTAGGTCTACAAGCTAAATTCCTAGAGAGTAAGAATTTACTCGCTTCGGAGTTACTAAAGAAGCGCAGTCAACAGTGGGGCTTTAACGCGAGTGAATTAATGCCATTTTGCTGGCAATTAGAGTTTCCGGAAGTCTATTTTGACGATCAAGGGAATATTAGCCAAAATAATGGCTTTGATATTGTACTGGGAAATCCTCCTTGGGAGGTTTTAAAACCTTATGAGGAAGATTATTTCTTATCCGTCGATCCGAGTTTTCCCACAGGAAAAAATGCTAAAGCAGCTCAGAGAAAAAGAATATCTGAACTTTTAAAAAATGAAGAAGTACAACAGCGCTTCGAGGATTATCTAAAGATAAAAGGAAAATATGCTCAGTTTTTAGACAATTCTAAACAGTATCTGCTCCAAGATCCAAAATATGAGAATGTCGGGGGAGGTAACGGTGACCCCAATACCTATAAACTTGCCTCGGAAATTTACCCAAAGTTAGTTAACAATAATGGAAAATTTGGTTTTTTGGTTCCCGAAGGAATAGCTGGAGATAAAGGGACTCGTGATTTAAGGGGATCCCTAATAAAATGCAAAAGCCTACGCCTTGTTGTAGCATTTGAGAAAGAAAATGAAATTTTTCCAGACGCTACGCAGTCATTTTGTATACTTTTAGGGGGTGGCGCTAATGATTCCTATCAATATTTGCGGGGTCTAAGTAGATTTGATCAAATTACCGATCTTGACCTCGGCAAATACCCAACGCTTAACTATAACACCCTTTCAAAAATTAAACTTGAAACACAACCGTTAATAGCGATTAAAAATAGTATCGAAGCAGGTATCCTTGATAAAATATTACAATTTAACTCCCCCGTCGAAAGCGATGAGCCGTTTCAAGTTCATGCTTACAGAGAACTCGATACAACTAACGATATGGATTTAACTACTGGATCACATACCCCAGGGTACTATGTTTGCAAAGGCGAGCATATGGGGCGTTTTAAGTCACCTAGCGCAACAGAATATAAATTGAATTATGCAGAGTTGAAAAAACGCAAGCATACATGGGCACACAGAGTTAATGAAATTAGGGTGGCGTGGAGAAACATTGCTGGATCTAATGACCCGAGGCGCATGTTCGCAGCAATAATCCCTCCAAAATATAGCTGCTTTAATAGCCTTAATGTCATTACCGGCTTTAAGAATGAAAACCAGGCTTACTATTTGATTGGTGTACTTAATTCCTTTTGTTATGAATACTTTATTCAAATGCAATCAAAAAATAATAATATAAATATTTACTTTGTTAAATTGAATCCGTTACCTCGGCTCAAAGATGACGATTATCTGTTTAAGAAAGTATCCGCACTAAGCAAAAAATTATCTACTAGCAAAAATGACGGCAATGAGGAACTGGTCGAAGCTCAGCTTGAAGCAGCTGTTGCTGAAATATATGGATTTAGTAAAGAAGAATTTTCTTGGATATTGTCGACATTCAAGAGAGTTGATGAAGCATATAGAGAAATAGTATTGAATGAATTTATTAACAGAAGTTTATATAAGCGATCAGCAGCGTAGGGTAATGGAAATGGATACTAATGAATATCAGTATATTGAAGCGTTGGCGAAACTCATTTCTAGCGTTTCAGAGATAGCTTACCCAATAATCGTTGCGGGATTATTGTTCTATTTTAGGCGGCAAATTAAAAAATTTTTGAACCGAATAACTCGACTTGAATTTGCGGGACTAAATATTGAAAGCAAAATTGAAAAACAAACACAGTTAGCCTCAGAAAAGGAGAAAGAACAAGTGAACTTGGCTTCACATCAAAATTCGCAAAAAATTGTCAGTTATGACAAATTCAGGGTAAGCGCCGATGAGTTGTTAAGATCTAATTATTTCCAGGAATTTAAATATCAGCACAATCCTAAGATTGTTTTATCTAGAAATAAACACCCAATCATTATTGATTCACTGTACTTTTTGCCGCACATAGCTTTTTTTGTTCATTACGGAGGATCGGTAGATTTTAAGACTATAGATAGATCTGCCAACGCGCTACTATCAGCGACTATTTGGGGGCAAACGATTTCAAAAAAGGGTATACAGAAGGTATTTGGTATCTTGGTCATTAATATTGATGCTGTTTTTCAGCGAGATATCGGCGGTGATGTGTTTATATTACGCTATAATGAAAAAGATGGATGCTTCGTTAATAAAGATGACCTTGAAAAATGGCTGAACCCCAAAATCGCGGGCGATATTATCTCACAGTAAAATATTTTTTGTAAATTTGATGCCCTTTATCTCGGGAGCAGGCCTTGGTTTCGACAGTGCTTTGACAGTGAGGATCGGCCAACCCCATTTCGGCTTTCCATCCTCCCATTTCCAAGGTGAGTCTGGGGTAACACAATGCTTCTTATCGTCTTTATAAAATTCGCCCTTCGAGGCGTAGCAGAAACTTTTACCAAACACTAAAGTGCCAATAATTCTGGCTTTGAAGTCGCCGTCTTTGCCCGGTGTTTCAATGATAGCCATTTCCTTGTTGATATATTGCTCAGGAATTGGATATGTCCGTGTTTCTATAGTTTTCTCTCCGTTCAAAATAAGTCTTGATATGGGATATTGGATATTAATGCCAGTTACAATTCTATTTCTCATCTTAATCATACAGAGGTTTCCCCGCTTGGCCCGCCTTTAGTTGATATAATTTCGCGCTTAAATTTCTTTTGGTCTTCAACCCCAAGGGCGATATGCAAACGCTCAGAATCGACAGGTGTATAGCTATTTTTTGAGATAAATTTTAGGCGTTCATTAAAACCAATCGACCGACTGTCAGTTTTAAATGAGCAAACCTTACCCTTTATATTGCAACAGTCTTTCTTATTAGACCATAAATCTTGGTGCTTCCAGAATTCACTTTCACCATTGCCAATATAGCAAACAGTGAATTCAACGGCATTTTCTTTACAACGTTTTTTATATAACTC
The DNA here is from genome assembly GCA_030432875.1 of Oligoflexia bacterium. Lineage (GTDB taxonomy): Bacteria > Bdellovibrionota_B > Oligoflexia > Oligoflexales > JAGOVF01 > JAUILP01. The sequence continues at coordinate 72,459 of JAUILP010000003.1, forward strand.
GTAGTAATGGCGAATTTCAGGCTCACTAAAATGGTAATCTCGGGATGATTTATAAATTTGAGCCCTATTGAAAAAGACACGTAGCTCTCTATTTAAAGCTCGATTCATATTGTTGATAGAAAATGAGCTAAATCGCCCAAAACCTGCAATTATTGCTGTACATCCTGTATCAGCAACTGCGTCCACAATATCTAGCGTACTATAATTCAATGTTGGAATCTGGCCTTCCCATTTAAAATTTGGATTAGAGTAATATCCATCTGGAAAATTTGGAAACATTGGATTGATACGCACCGCTGTCCAAATACCGCTTTTCACCAATTTTTCTAGCGCTTGTAGCCGACGTTCAGCAGATGCAGCCCCAGGTTCTAAAAGCTTATTTAGTGGGTCATTAATTGAAGATAGACTGAACTGAACTGATCCGAGATTTTTATCAATGAGTGGTATATAACTATCATGTGCAATCAAATCAGATCTCGTAATAATAGTATATGGGTATTGATAGAAATTCAAAATTTTCAACAATTCTTGAGATAATTTATATTTCGCATCAATCCACATAAATGAATCACTCATGCACCCAATGCGCAATGGGATTTTTTGTTCCATGATGGCGCGCCATTTTGATTTTTTCGATGTCTCGAAAACTGTATAAAAAATCTTCCGAATCTCATTGATATTAACAGGAACAGGCGCAGGATTATTCCAATACCCATGAACGGTAAGCTCCGCTTTTGCATAACAATAGGTGCAATTATGCATGCATCCCCTTCCATAAGTATCAATTTCAAAAGCATATAAACATTGCTGGCAGGAACTATGAGAATTAACGAGCTTCAACGGATTACTTTTGACAATACCGCCGCGTATTGGTTTGTCGGCATAGCGCATCTCCAGGTTTTTGAAGATTTTATAATCAAATTTGGATTTATATTTGGAAGCTGCATCGAGTTTAGCTGCTTCAATTATTAGGCGGTCATAAGTTGGAGTAGGAATTTCTCGATCTTCTGTACTAATCTCAGGCCTACCTACGGTTGGGGCTGGGGGGGGGGGATTAATGAGAGGTAAGATACTCGTTGGTGATTGACTAGGAGTGTTTAACTGATTGTCCAACATTACTCTTATCCTTTCCCTTTTTCTTTATGCCATTGAGTTTAAGTTTAGGGTTTATAATAAAATCAAAGACAGCCAATTTGACCATCATAGAAAAATCGATCAAAGGATTGTTCTTGAGAAATTCATCTATTAGCGTTTCTTCTTGATCTGTGAATCTAACTCCGCGTACCCTGCCCATGGAGGAATCTCCCATATTGATCATGGAGATTGCATTATCACAATGTTAAACGATGTTCAACAATGTTTTTATTAGCGGGACTAAGTACCTTAAAGTGAAACCAAACGGAAGATGTTATTTTCAGTATAACTAGCTAATTTAATAGACAAGCACTAAATCGAAAGGAGGAAGGTATTCCATTCAACGTGTATTGTTCCGAGTTGTTAATGTTAGGCGTACACTAAAATGAGAGAAAAGATTTACGAATTATGTTCTGCGCGAAATTAGCAAAATTATTTTCGTCAACGAGTATCTTAATACTCGGTGATTATTAAGATTTAAGAATATTTTTTATAGCTTCATCTATACGTTCAATTTCAATTTGCCAATTTTTTGACCAATCTTGTGACCAAATGCGCAAAATCTTCCAGCCACGATCCTTTAACATCTTTTCACGAATTTTGTCTCGGTCACGTGCATATGGGGTAGAGTGAAAAATTGCACCATCGCACTCAATTCCCACAAGGTAATTCCCCGGATCATTCGGATGATGAATGCCGAGGTCGATGTAAAAACCGCTTGAGCCAATTTCCGCTGTAACCTGATAGCCTCGTTCTTCAAGGCGTTGCTGAACATTTAACGCAAAACGACTAGATTTTCGTTTTGATATAATACCCCCCATAGGGAACGTATTCAAAATTGCTAAGGCACTATCAACGTCATCATTTGAAATACTTTCGGCGTACTTTAGATAGCGGCCAAAGGTACATAGGTTTGGATTGTGGCCAAATGCCTCTCCCGTTGTAGGTATTTCAGATGGGCTAAACGATGTAAAAACATGTATTTCCTCCTTGGCACGAGTAATTGCAACGTTTAATCGACGACCCCCACCTTGTTTTGAAATAGGGCCAAAATTCATTTTTAACTTTTTATCGGGTGCCACTGGGGCATAACCCACAGATATTAATATTACATCGCGTTCATCACCCTGAACATTCTCCAGGTTTTTTATAAATAAACCCGCTTCTGCATCGCCGTCCTTATAGTTCATTGATTGTTGTAAAATATATCGGGCATCAGGGTCATCTTCCATTTTTTTGTCTAATGCGGTTTCAAGAGCTACCGCTTGAGATTGCCCAAATGCTATTACACCAAATGATTTATTAGGCTTTTGCATTAATAGTGCTGTTAAAGTGTCGATGACAAATTGAGCTTCGACTTGATTTCCTTCTCTGGAAGTAAAATACGCCTGATTTATTTGGTAGAAATTGACGGATTTATTTTTAGTGATTGAAAATGGATTAGGTGGAGCAATTAATTGACCTCCATAGAACGCTCGATTTGAGAAAGCGATTAGAGCCTCCGACCTGCTTCTATAATGCCACTCAAGAATAACTGAGGGATAGGCTTTTATCGCAAGATCTAAGACGCTGTCGGCAATGCCTATATCGTCATCATAATCATCTTCATCGTCATCATTAGCTGCAACGCCCGAAAAGAAATTTGTCGGCGGCATTTGCTTATCATCACCTACTACCACCATGGTGCTAGCACGGAATATAGAAGGTATGGCATCCTCCACCCTGACTTGAGATGCTTCGTCAAAAATAATTACATCAAATAGACAGCTTGTTAAAGGTAACATTTGACTGATACTCAATGGGCTCATTAGCCAGACAGGTTTTAGCTGCATCATGGTATTTAAAGCCCCCCTTTCCATGATTTCTCTAGGGGCCAATACTCGTCGTTGTTTTTGTGATTCTAGAGTTAAAATTGATAGACCGGACTTATCGCCGCTAGAATTCCATCTTTGAGCAAAAGACAGATTAACTGCATTTCTAGCCGCAGTCTGGTGACATTTTTCATTCAATTTGAATTTATCAATGTTCGCTAATATTTGACTATTATTATAATTGCGTAATTCTGGACTTTGAACAATAACCTGTTCATACCAAGTATTATAGACAGAACTCTCAATAATTTTTCGCCAGTCCTTCTCTGAATCTTTCAAGCAACAGTCAACAATGTCTTTTAAAGAAACTATGCCGCTCACCTTCTTTGCAGTTTCAAAATATTTGTCAATTTCGTCGAGTATATCTATGTCATCTAATTTATTTACTAGTTCGTCAATAAACACTAGGGCATTTGATAAGTTATCTGGAAGCTGTAAGGGCTCGATAAAGTATTTATTTAATTCTCCGAATTTTTGCTGGTACTGTGACTTAAGGTGCTGTCTCTTAACAAATAATTGACATAGAGCTTCTAGTTCCGACAATAGTTTCTGGTTGTCTTCAAAGGATCGATATGTTTTTGAAAAAAAACTGGCGGGAAGATTTTCTCTAGCATCTTTAAAATAATTTTCTATTCGTTTGATATCTTCGATATTACTTAGACACCATTGCTTCACCCTGTCAAAATCATAAGCCAATAGATCGAGATCTTGAACGATGAAATTGGCATATCGACAAAGTATTCCCAAATGTTTATGGTATTCCCGATAGCTTTTAAAAAGATTTGAGCCACCATCCCAAATAGGACAAATTTCTTTTCGCAGTCTCCTTAACAGCCAATACTTTTTAGTAAATCTGTCTTTGAGATTGCGCTTAATCCCATAATAGCTCTCGAGCACAGCGACATGATCCAAGTTAGAATGAGGTCTTATCTTAGATAATACGGGGCTTTCTTTTTCTAACTCATGTAATTTCGCCGAAACTTTAGTAACCAGATCATTTAAGTAATCTTCTGGTTTTTCTGACATTTTTTGCCATAAAGAGGCATAATTTTGCATCAAACTGAAATCAGCTTTGTGCTTATACATAAATAGCGATATTTTCTCAAAATATTCTTGTGTATTTTGTAAATTAATTAAATTTTCAATTTCTCTTTTCACTGTTTGGTCTTCAATTTTAATACTGTCAATTGCTTGCCTAATGCCCTTCAATTCATGGATTAGAGAGATTGTTTTGAGGACTGAATTTTTCTTTTTATACCAAATACTACTCCGATAATGATTTAATCTAGAAACTGCCTCCCTGAGCTTTTCGATCTCCTCGATAGTTTCATTTAGCAATTTAGAATCCAATTGGCCAAAAGTTTCGCCGATTTTAGGATCATAATATTTCTCATCAACGCGAGTTGACAGAAAAAGTATATCTGCAGCAGATAATTTGCTAATTGAATGATGCTTCTTTAACGCATTTGCATAGGTATTTAGCTGCAATTTAATATTATCGAGGGATTTTGCAGTTTTTTCCCAATCTTCTTCATCTTCGCTGTTATGTTCGGTCGCTGCCAATTGTAAAAATGATTTATAAAGTTCTGATTTCTTTAATTCGCTACTGTGTATAAGTACTGATTGTGCATCAATATTAGCTAACTTTAATCGAGTATGAACAACATCCAGGGCCGGGCGTTTTTCAGAAACGAATAAGACGCGCTTGCCCTTTGCAACATAATCTGCAATTAAATTTGTAATAGTCTGGGACTTACCTGTTCCTGGTGGGCCTTGAATAACAATAGCCTTTGATGTTGTTGCTTTTTCAATTGCTCGGTGTTGTGTAGAGTCAATATCTACAACGAAGTAGTTGCTATTCTCCTTATATTCATCCAGTTTAGCTAATTCGCCCCTGTCTGCTTTATTTTCAGAAGCTATATGAGTCCTATTGAACAATTCATTTAAAATCGGGTGTTGGTCGGCTTTATCGATAATCGTTTCATAATCATTTATTAAAACAGCGCGAGAGGCATTTAATTGGTCTAAGTATATAACATCAATAATGGTATAATCTTTGAATGTAACCTTGTCATATAGTGCCACATCTTTTGGGTTTAGCACCTCTTCAATTTCTACATTTTTTCTTTCTATTTCATCCCCATTTTCATCCTTTATGATATTGATTCGGCTTGGAATAGCGGGTGTTGTATCTCTGTCGTCACCTTCAAATGAAACTATCTTTCCCTCAGCTAATAATATTTTACATAGATAGTCGACAGCCTCCTTTGCGCTATCAAAGCTCTCATCCTCAGGAATGACAATGCCCGTGGAATTTTTTAATACTATGCTCAGGGTTGGACTAATTTTTAATTGTTCATCCTCTGGCGTCAGGTACAAGCGCTGTTTATTTTTTTTAATATCTACCGGTACTTTTAAAATTGGTGAGATAAGCATATCTGCTCTGGAAAATTGCGGAGTATTACGCCAGCAAAGAAAAGGGCCAAGTAACCATGCGCCAGACACTCCAAATTCCTTTTGATAACGCTCATCGGCCAAGCGAATTTTTTCTAATTTTTTAATCTGCTTTTTAACCAGATTTTGGTCTTCGACATCGTCAAAATGAAAGAATGAGTTTAAGTTAATTTCCTTTTTCGTTAAGAAGTCATCTAGCACCCCATTTCTAATAACGACTGGAACAAAAATTATCTTTGATGAGTTTTTATAGTCGCTTGGGGCGAAAGATGATTTGCTTAAATTTACTGAGGATCCTTTTATTTCTCGGAAATATAACTCTCTGTTTCTACGAGAAATATTTGCTAGGAGGTCACGATATTTTATTAATTGGCGCTGTAAGAAATTTTGACCTAACATTACTTTTTTCCCGAAAAATGAGTTTCCTAATTCTATAAACATGTCTAATATTTTTGTATATGACCCTGTATAATTCCTATAATTGGTGCACTAATATCAAATCTCTGAATTTGTAAATTCTCGACCTGTTGTTGACTGCAAATATGCTCGTTTAATTCAATTCGGGATGCGTCTTTGCAGTTTTGAGATCATTTATAAGTGCGTTTATTAAATCTCCCTTATGCCGATTTAGGCTGAGAGTACACTCAAAGGTCTAACAAAATGGAATCAATTTGATGTTTTACGAAACCGCATGGTCTATCGGCTAAAAATGCAAAAAGTAAACCATCGGCCATATAACCTAATGGCCATATCCTAATTTAATAGATATTTTGGATTTAATTATTTAAGGTACCAAATTATATGATTTAAATTTCACAAGTGCGAAAATGACACTTTACTCGATTTTTTAATAAGTGAGAGATAGCATTTGCTGTGATAGGTCATGGTAACTTCAGATAGTAAATCATGAAAAATAAAGGTAGAAAATTTCTATGATGCCGATTTGATGAGAAGAGGCTGATCTTTGTTGATCTTTATCTTTTCTTCAAGTGCTTCGGCAAAGCTTAGAGCGTTTTGAATCTCTCTTGCAAGTAAGATCACGGGATAGGCTCGGTGAAAATGCTCTTTTGCAATGGCTTTAGCGAGGAGGGGCCGATCATCGCTTTTGAACATCTCTTTCAACCAATTGGAGTCTTTTTTGGTCAAATGTATTGTTTCTTCCCAGATCTTTAGTATATCAGCCTGCGAAGCATAACCACCATGAGGTAAAGACTTTGTCGTAGGATCAGTCTCCTTCACCCACTTTTCTAAACGCTCAGTTGACACCCGGGGAAGTGAGCCGTTATGGATAACTGAGTATAGCAATTGATTCCAAGACTCTATGGCCTGAGCTTGAGTTGTGAGTTTAAAACTTAAGTATGCAGGTACTCTTAGGTCTTCGTTATTCACTATTGCCTGTAATGCATTGTAACAGTCTTCCTCTAATGCGGCTGCTACTGGTGCAATCAGCCCTGCGTTGTTCTGATGAGACTGTAGAAAAAAATCTACCGATCGGTCCAGAAAGTGAAGCTCGAATTTGCCACTAATTACGGAAATTTTACGATCTACTTCTCTAACGGATTGAAGGATGCGATAGGTCTGAGTCAAAGTTGCTAATTGAAGTCCCACTGTGCAAATTGCTAAGTTTGCGGCTAAGTCTACGGTCGACTGAATGGCGCTAATTCCAGCCATAGTAGGATCAAGAAATTTTTGAATGTTAGCCGCGATTGTGGGATGATTTGAGGCTAGATCAATGGCATGTCTCATAGGTCCATCTGCTGCCATACCCAATGAGAAAGCACCTTTAGCTGTTTCCTCGAGAGGAGTCCAGACAATATTGCCTTTTCCTAACCAACTAACCAAAAATGCTTTTGCCGTCATAAGCTTGCCCAATTTTTAATAATTACCTCTGAAAGTTATCGGCATTAGATTATCAAAGTTGAGGGTTTCTTAATTTAATGGGTGTACTTTAAAAAATAATCACTTTTGATATTAGTATTTTATACCTACAGCTTGCATCTTCTTTTATCGGTGGGCTTCCTACCTCGGCTCTGACCCCAATAGATTAGCTCAGCAAGAACAAAAAGCCAATAGGGGCTATCCCTTGACAAAAAAGTATTGCAAGGGTTAGCCCTTAACGGACTTATCAAGTTAACAGACAAAACTGCAATCTCTCGCGGCAGTTAGCGATGGGGTCTAGTAAAAAAAGAAAAACATCACCTTGTTTCTCCCCTAGCTTTCCCCCAAAAAATATATTTTCAAAGTAAGATTAGTTATGATCTTTTTTATTTAATTGTTCCTATTTAAGCAATACTTCCATCGATGCCTTGATGATTACAGGATGCCAAATATCATCCTGCGCTTCAAATTCCCAAGAGTGTCCCTAAGGCTTATAAAGAACTGAATTAAGCCACTTTTCATTTTCTTTTCCGGGCCGAATATCGTGGGTTATCCATATTTTATTTATAACTAGTGACTTAACTTGGTTTACAAGGTCATTAAATGTGGTCTCATCATAATCGCTAAATAAACGGCCATTACGTATATGTTCTCCACGGCCATATTTGAAACTCACATACATAAAACCAGAGCTTTTGAGGGCATTGGATAGCTTGCTTATTGTTGCAGGCATTTCTTGTATAGGAACATGTAGCAACGAGGCGCAAGCCCAAATACCGTCAAAATAGTTAACCCAGTCAACATCCTGAAAACTTAAGAGAAGAACATTTTCGCCAAAGTGTCGTTTTGCTATTTCAACCATTTTCGCGGAAGCATCAAATGCTACTACTTTATGCCCCAGGTTTTTAAAATTAAGGCTATCTCTCCCAGAACCACAACCAGCATCTAAAATTATTGAATTTGGAGGAAGGTTAGGTAAAAATAACTCATAAAGTGAGTCCATGTTTAATTGCTGAGTAGAATTTGAAAATACCTCCGCATTGGCATCATAGTAATTGGTGCTAATATCAAAATCTTGCTTCGAATTCATATTTACAGTTCCACCGATGGATTAAGTGCCTGTTTCCTTCCGTGTCACGCTTTTTAAGGAACTCATGGCGATGTATACTAGTAAGGCCTGTCTGATTGATGAGAGTTTCTCTAAGAGGGTGGTGGCTGTCAATAAAGAAGTTATTTCTCGTTTCTAATCTGTATAAGTATTTGATTTCAGGAATCTTAGTAAATTTACCATCGGAGCCCCTATTGCAATTTTGACATGACAGTACTAAATTCCATACTCCATCTAGGTTTATTTCCCACCCAGGCATGCTCATAAGAACTTTCGGGAAAAAATGATCGATATCACAGCGATTTTCATCTCCAGATGTAACAGTAATATCCTTAAAACAGTAAAAACATTTCCCCTTCTGATATCCATTGAGCGCATCTCTAACAGGGGTTAGATCTATTCTGCGGCTCAAACTAGGTCGAATAAAAAAAATATCATTCTCATTGTCGAGAGATATTGTCAGCATATGCGGGGACAAATTCAGAGACCAGGCCGCCTCAACCAGCTTCCACCTAGCTTCAAGCTCCGATGGGAGATTTGCGAGCTGAAAGGACTCAACTAAATGAAAATATTCATCTGTAAGTTCTATTCCCTTATTTTTTTTTAGTGGCAAAAAAAATGGAGTCGAAATAGGTTCTCTATTCACCACATGGAAGGCGTTCAGGACATATTTGAACCCATGTCTTATAGTGGCATCAATTAATTGATCTTGAGATACTGCGCCAACAATAAAACCGTTTGCACTATCTATAAACGAGCTTTTAGGTGAGGTGGCTTGCTTCGGACATAGTTTTAGGTGGTCAATCAAAGCAGATGCATATGGTAGGGCTAGCTCCTCTAAGGAATAAAGAGATTTTCCCTCTGTACATTTTGAAAGAAGTGCTTTCGCTAACGCAAATTTATAGCTAGACGTATTTTTACCAAATAATATGATAGCGCGCCAATAATCTTCAACACGCGGTTTAATTTCTAAAAAACTCATAAATTACTCTTTGAAGCATTGGGGAGGTTCGCGACTTACTCTTCAGCTACAGAGGTATCGGAATTAATCATTGAACATGAAGATACTAACTGCTATTTCGGAAAACTATTAACCGCCTGCTTTAAAAATGTTAAGAAATTTTCACGAGATAGCCTTTCATTGCTTAAGTACACAAATTTATGATTTGTTAGGCTCGATATTATAGAGCCTTTTATTAATGTTGATTCCTGCTAAAACCCGTCTTTTTCGGATTGCAATTTGGCTATGTGAGTCATATGAAAAATTGCAATTTTAAAATATACAGAAAAATTGTAAAGAACAGGTAGTTTCGACATAGATTTTATTTTCTTGCCCTCAACGGCCTTATCGAGTTAACAGAAAAAACCGCTAACTCCAGCGGCTGCCAGAGATGGGGTGGGATGAAGTAAAAAAATCATCTCTTTACCTCCTAGCGTCTACCAAAAAATAATATTTTCAAAGTGACAATAAAAAAATGTCCTAAAAATAGGACGTTTTTACTAATTTTATGTCCTAATTTTAGGACATAATATACCACCGAACTTTTTCCAAAAAATCTTCCGCAAAAATACCCTTAATTTTCAGAGAGTTTTAAAAAATATCCTGTTGGCACAAAATTCGCTTTAGGCGTTCCTCAAATCTTTTAACCAGAAGGAGATGTTTTATGAGAAATGATCTATTAAACGAACTTGAAACCCTTCTGGAGGTAATGAAGGAAAGTATAGCAGCAAACAATTCAGTCACTGAAAAAGGAATCGATCTTCTTAAGAGAATGAGGATCTACGAGCTCTACCAAGAAGAGCAGTCGCAGTATGATTACTGTATCAACCACATCGTAACCTCAGATTAGAAGAAAGGAGTTCATTATGCACATGACGACGACTAAATTTCCTTTGGTAACCGGGCAACTGGAAAAAAACAAACTGGTGCAGACATTTTGGGCAGGTAACGCTTTTTTTCACGCTGAGCACAACTATTTCGAGGTTAATATCAGCCTTTTTGATAGCCCCTGGTACTTAAGCCCCAATCATAGTAGACCAAACTCATATACCATTTACCGTAAAATCCGGCAGCAAGGAGATCGCGTTATTTTTTCCGTCCCGATCGGCAAAGCCGAATTCGCGGATAAATGCAAAAGCCTCATACAGCTCATCGTGCCCATGTGGAATCCGCAGTATAAAACTTATTTATGCTTGCGGGATGCCGTGGTCTAACAATTGAGCACGTTAATACTACTGTAGCGGAGGCTCTTATGAGTAGATTTCTGTTATTTATAAGTTTAATGATCCTTGCGTATGCCCTTATGCCTGAACTCGCTTTTGCTAGCGTTGAGGGAACCCTAACAGCCATTCAAGCCAAAGTGGTTAATGTCATACTGCCTTTGGTGGCTATTTTGGGACTGCTTTATGCCGCATTTTCCTTTATCAGCGGCAATCCCAACGCGAGGTCGCATCTTATCTTCGCCATTATCGGCTGTATCGTTGGTTTTGGCGCCCAAAGCATCGTAAATTTTATCCGCGACCTTGTAAATTAGGCCTAAGGCAGAGGTAGTGCAGACTATCTCTGCCTTTTTCCGCGCCGTTTTAAAAAAGGAAAACCGATGCCTTTAGACCAATCCATACTCCCACGCTCTCTCGATAAAAAGTTAACCCTGTTTGGCTACGAACTCGCCGAGCTCCTTGTGATTTTTACCGTGCTGGCCGTGCTTAATCTCCTCTTTGGACGCACGTCCTATGCCATTTTCTTGACCTGGCTGCCCCCCATTGCTCTCGCTGGTGTTTTTAAAATGGGAAAAAAAGACAAACCGGAAAATTATTTTTTGCATCTCATACGCTTTAAATTTAGTCCCGGTGTTTACTCGGCATTTATAGACCCCAAAACGGATGAACCACCTTTTCTAAGGAAATCTTTATGACCGTGAGCCTTGCGGAAAAACTCCATATTTGGGGATTTGAGGATGACATCATACTCTTCGGTGATGCCAGTTTGGGAGCTGCTTTTTCGTTTTACCCTCTCGACATCTCCTGTAAAGAAGATGATGAAATTAATTATCTAAAAAATGGGATTATGAGTTTCCTCAATGCCCTTCCCAGTGGCCTAGAAATTCAGTTCGTGCAAAAAATCACGCGGGACCACCATGAGCTACTTAGGAATCACGTAGAACTGAGCAAAGAATCAGCCCACAGAGTTGCCAGTATGCTCACCGAAAACCGCATTAAAAGTCTTGAAGAAGCTGATCTAAGAGGCGAGCTCCCCAAGTTCGCTTATTATGTTTTTTTGAGAAAAAAGACCTTAAGCCAACTCCCAAGAAAAAATTGGGCACGATTCCTATTTAAAGAAAGGCATGCCGCCAAGAAACCCGCTTTAGAAGAACATCTTCACAGTTTTGAACGCCTGATCAAGGATGTTCAAAATAGCCTCCGCACGGTGGGCATAAGTCTGTCCCGCCTGCCCCAAAAAGAAGTGGCATCTATGGTCTACGAGCAGTGGAATCCTAGACGCAGTCTTCCCCTTGAAAACTACTCCCCAGACTACGTCCGAAGCTCACTCGTCTTCACCGACGTCGTGATTTCCGCGCGAGGCTTTTCCCTTGCTGATCTCCATCACCGCGTCATCTCGTTGAAAATGCTGCCTGATGTGACTTATGCGGCCATGGTCAAAACACTTGAAGAACTGCCCTTTAATACCGATCTGTACGTCTCCGTATCCGTTCCTGATCAATACAAAGAAATGGAGTCGCTGAAAACCCAGCGCCGTATGGCCTTTTCTATGGCCAGCCAAAGCAGTCAGCAAGTGAAAGATTTGGAAAGCCAAAATAAACTCGACGAGATTGAAGAAGTCCTCGAAAACTTAGTTGCCCAGGGAGAAAAGATTTTTTATTTTTCCCTAACGATTGTCGTGAAATCTCCTACCGTCCCCGACCTAGAGGATAAAGTCGCCGCTACCCTGCTTAAGATAAGAGAACTCGCCGGGGCAGAAGCCATGGAAGAAACTTATGCGGCCTTTGATGTCTTTAGTGAAAGCGCTATCCCCAACGCCCGCAGCCCAGAGCGACAAAAGCGAATTAAAACGTCAAACCTGGCAGATTTCATCCCTCTTTACGGAATGTGGACCGGGCATAGCATACCGCGCATGCTTTTTCGGCAGCCCAAAGGCCAGCTTCTCTCTTTTGATCCCTTTTCCTCGGAACTGAGCAATGCCAATCAAGTGGTGAGTGGCAGCAGTGGCTCCGGGAAAAGCTTTCTCGTCAACAGCCTGCTTCTTCAGGCCCTAAAAGAAGACCCGCGAATTTACATCATTGATATCGGGGGAAGCTACCAAAAAATGACGCGCTTACTCACGGGTCAGTATATCCCCCTAGCCTTAGATCAAGGCATTGCCCTTAACCCTTTTGACCTCAAAGAACCGGGCGCGGAGCCGACCCATCATAAAATAAAATTCCTTCTCAGTCTGATTGAAACCATTGCTCGAGAAGAAGGAAGCCGACGTCTGCCTAAACTCGTTACCGCAGAAATAGAGGCCGCCATAAAAGAAGTCTACCAACTGCCTAAAGATCGGCATAACCTAACGGGGCTAAGAGACATGCTGCTACAGCATCCTGATGGCGAAATCAAAAAAATCGGACGGATCCTAAAGCAGTGGACCGGAGAAAGCGCTTTTGGCTCATTTTTAGATCGCAGCTCCACGGTAAGTCTGGACAGGCGCATCGTTTGCTTTGATCTCAAAGGACTGGAGAGTTATCCCGACCTTCAGGCCGTGGCCCTACTGTTAATAACGGACCTCGTGTGGCGAGAAATTCAGGCCGATAAAGGGTCGCTTAAATTTGTCGTCTTTGATGAATCCTGGAAACTACTGGAAAATGAAGCCGGAGCCGCATTTATTGGCGAAATATTTCGAACCTTTAGGAAATACTACGCCAGTGCCATCGCCATCTCACAAACCATGGATGATTTTGCAAGATCCACAGTGGCAGAAGCGATTTTACCCAACTCAAGTATTAAATGGATTTTGAGCCAAAATGGCGGCAAAGCCGAAACCCTTAAATCCGTCCTCAGTCTCGGTGATCATGAAACTTCACAAATAGCAGGGCTGAAACAGGAGAAAGGCCACTATTCCGAAGCATTCTTAATGGCAGGGGATAGGCGCTCAGTGGTTCGTATAAAGTCCACTCCCATGGAGTACTGGATTAGCACCAGTGATCCCCGCGATCTCGCTGCCATGGATCAGCTAAAAAAATCAGACCCGGAAAAATCTGAAAGTGACCTCATTTTTGAGCTTGCGATTAAGTATCCTCAAGGCGTGGCAAAGGGAGAAGTAAAATGAACAAACTTTTGACCATAATGGTGAGTGGACTCCTCACTCTCTTCGTTCCCAGTAATAAAGGCCGAGCTGATATCTTTGGCGGCGACGTTGCCGTCCTTTTAGAAATACTGGCGAACAATATCAAACAACTCTATCAACTGATGGAAATGGTGCAAAAAAGTAGTGATAACTTAAGGCTTCTACGTGATATCAATGCAGGCGTCAGTGATGCTCTGGTTTTAGTAGAGTCCCTCAAAGAGATACCCAATATTTATTTGTATAAAGACTGGAAAACCGTGAATCAAGCCCTTCAGCAGATCAGCGTCCTCTACGGCAAAATACCCAAATCAAAACTCGCTAAAGGACAGCAAAATAGTGATCTCGCGGTTGCTGAAGCCATTACCCTGAACAATCACTTGCTGTCTTATGCCACAGAGAACCAAAAAACGGGAAAAAAAATCAAAGACCGAAGCCAAGTGGTCTCGCCTAAAGGAGCGGCCAAACTCTCTGCCCAGAGCTTAGGAGTCCTGGTGGAAAATTCTGGGGAATCACTACGCGCCCAGGCGACGAGTTTAAAAATGCAAGCACAGCAAATGGCAACTGAGAATCAAAAGAATAAAGAAGAAACCGAGCACTTTATGGGGCTAACCCATGATCTGTCCGATTCTCTAAAACATAAAACGCCCAAATTTACCACCCCGAGATTTTAATATGTTTGATTTAAACTGGATGACTGCGGAGGTGCAAAGACTCCATGCTACTTTTGATTCGGTGTTTTATGTGCTGGTTTCGTTGTTTTTGGTTGTTGGCATCGTATTAGAGTATTTTAGACTCCCCCTTGGCAGTGTGCCGTCTGCTGGTGTTTTGGTAGGGCGTGCATTTATTGCTATAGTCCTACTCATAAGCTACCGTGATATTGCCAATACCCTGGCGAGTGTCAGCGACGAGATGGCCATGCAGCTAGGAAGCCTCGATACCATAAATGCCGTTTTGCAAAGGTTTGGCGACAAGGTGGCCCAGTTTCAAATGGACTGGCTCAGCGCCCGCTCGCTTTTTATTACGGCTTTATCCGTACTGACCTATGTCTTTTTGTTTTTTTCAGTGATCGTTGCTGATATTGCTCTCAATTTTACCATGATGCTTCTTTATGTGTTTTCCCCTTTGCTCATTGCTTTATTTGTTTTGCCGCAAACTTCAGGAGCGACGAAAGGTCTTTACCGCTCTCTTTTTGAAGTCTCATGCTGGAAAATCGTGTGGGCCGTACTGGCTAATTTGCTTTGGGCATCGGTTTTAATCGATGTCAAAGCTGATAACGATCTGGACTTTATTAAAATGATCTGTATCAACCTTATGCTTGGTGGCTCAATGCTTGCGACCCCGTGGATTGTCCATTGTCTCGCTATGAACGGCTTAGCGGGATTTACCAAAACATTTTCTGGAATTCCTTCTGTTATCGGACTGGTGAGTGCCCACAAATTATCACACCTTGCTAAAGGAGCGTCACATAAAGTCACCCAAGGTTACCGGTATGGCAAACGCTTTATGACGAGGAGACCCCCTCATGAAATTTGAATTAGCCTGGGCGGATATTGTTAAACAAAACCAATTTCTGAAAGTAGCTCTTATCATCAGCCTCATCTCTCTCATGCTTCTGGGCATTATTTTGGGAAAGCTGCGCTCAAGTCACCGCTTGTTATCGAACGAAAATGTTATTCCCGAGTCCTTAAAAATGATGATCCTGCTCCAAATGCAAACGAGATAAAAAGCTTTTTGCTGGTGGCCTTAGAGCAACGCTTTAATTCTGAAGTCTCGTCTACAAGCTTTCTATCGGTAGATGAAGCAGTTGTCCGCGGAGAAGAACAAAAAAAACTCCAGAGCGTCAAAGTTTCGCAAACCGTTATCATCAAAAATATTGATCTTAACAAAGAGCAGGGTATTACTGTTTTTGCTTACCGCATACTGCAGGCAGATCGGCTCCTTTCGACCCTTCCCTTTGACTTAAAGGTAGAAGTGGGGCATATACCCCGCAGCGAACAAAACCCCTTCGGACTCAGACTTGAGTTTTCTGAGGCATTAAAAAAGAATGAGGTGAGCCCATGAAAAAATTCATCCTCAAATACCTGACCTTCGCAGGTGTTTCGCTATCAGGAGTGGCAAGCATTTCCCTAGCGGGTGCATCCCTAGCGAAGCCAGGTGAAAATTCTCGCCCTGGGGTCCGCATCGTGTACCTTGATGAAATGAATGTAGCCCGCATCACTATTCATCCTCACGGCACAGTGCTATCTTTTCCCATCAAGCCAGAAGTCCATGTCGGAAAAAAAGAAGTATTTGATATCGTGTACGTCAAAAATGATTTGGTTATCTCTGCAAACATGCCCGGAGCAGTCACCAATATTTTTGTCTACCTCATGGGGCGGCGCTTTACCTTAAAGCTGGTGCAGTCGAGTCACGGCGGCGATGAAATCGTGGCCATTAGAGATCCTTTAGATGCCGCCATGCAAGTTGAGGTGAAATAAAAATGAATGACCTAAAAATCGTGAGCGATACCAATAAGACAAAACCTTGGGCTCTGGGTGGTTATTTCTATTTTCGCGAAGGGGATAAATATAGGATCAATCAAAAAAGCCTCAACATAGTTTTGTTTCTGATTTTTCTTGTGAGCTTAGTGATCGCCATCTTTAGCGATGCGGGAGCTCCCGCACCTAGTCATAAATCCCGCGCATTCGACTCCCCTGACATCAATGCCTCGGCTGGAAAGGCAGAGGCTTTTTACAAAAAAGTTACTATCGAAGTTTCCAAAAAACCTAAGCCGCAGCAAAAAACAGTCACTGCCCTTAATCCGGCTATTTACTCGCGCTTAGAAAAAATTGATGGCCGGGCAGAACTGGGTATTCCTCCGGGAACCCAAGTCATGGCAAAACTTATTACAGGAGCGTCAAATGGCCCCGTACGAGCTGTGCTTACCCAGGCGATTAAAGTCCAAGGCAGTAAACTCGTGGACGGAGGAAATATCCTCCTAGGTCACGGGCAATCGACGAAGGAGCGTTTGCTGGTGACATTTTCGCAGCTCGTTTTTAAAGACGGTCAGTTTAAACGCATTAAAGCGGTGGCCTGTGACCAGTCCGATAAGATGCCCGGACTCCTTGGTTCAAATGTCAGAGGCGTTGCCTTAAAATGGGCAGGTGCTGCGGGCCTAGGCGTTCTCGGCGGTGCCGCATTAGGACTCCAGGAACATCAGCAGCAGGGCGCAGAAAAAAAACCGAGTACTCGCGACGCCATGCTCAGTGGCGTTGCCGTAGCATCACTGGATCAAGCTAAGAATATTAGCCGTGATATTGAAAACACCGAACCTCTTATCGAAGTCCCAGAACAAACCGAATTTTACGTGCTGTTTAGTGGGGAGTAAAACATTATGACCAATGCGCCCAAACCCCATAGGCAAAAGCGGCATCAACATCCCTTAGATAATGGCCTCATGGTGGTAACTCTTTTTTTTAAACTGGTTGCTGATACGGGGACTGAGCTTTGGCATGGGATCAAGTATAAGAGCATGCCCCTGGGAGGATTGTCTCTCCTGGGGGCTGGGATATGCTCAGTTTTTATTTTTAACCTGTCGGGTGATTTGTTTAAACCCCTCAGCCGCTTTGGCTTTGAAGCTCCTGCCTCTTATCCTGGCTACCAAATTTGGGTTTTGACGTTAGCTGCGTCGCCTTTCTGGGGATGGGCCTTTGCAAGAGTGCTCAGTCGCCGCAAAGAACTCAGGCGTTTGCAGTCGGTGTTTATCACCTCGGGTTTAAAAAATGCTTTAAATATGACTCCCGCTTTGGTGCGTGACCACGCCGTAGATGCGAGTACGCGGGTACTGACATTAACGCGGGCGCACCTACCCAAAGAAGCTTTTGAAAAGGCAGTCCCTGCCATGGAAAGTGCCCTAAAAATATATGTCGATGAGGTTAGTGAGAACCGTTTAAAGGGCACAGTGGATATACTGTACGCGCATAAACCGATGCCCGCACTCGTACCATGGCAGAGGGCGGCACTTCCAAGAGATACTTTTCTCGTTGGCTGCACCCGCAGTCATGAAAAGCACGCCCACCTCAACTCTGTTCCACACCTGCTTATTGCGGGGCAAACAGGAGGGGGAAAAAGTACTTTTGCGCGGCAGCTTATCGCCAGTCTTTATTTAAATAACCCCGAGTACCGGTTTCTCTTAGTGGATTTAAAGGGGGGGCTAGAATTTCAGATCTTTGCCAAACTTCCTCGGGTCACGGTGGTTTCGCAAACTCCGGTTATCATCGCCCGCCTGGAGTCGATTGACCGGGAGCTGTCTTCACGATTTGAAATCTTAAAAGCAAATGGGGCAAAGGATTTAGATGCCTATAAAAAGATTCCTCCAAACGAGCTTAAGGTAGTAGGTGTCATGGAAAAAGGCGCGCAGAATTTTGACCGCTTAATCATCGTCATCGATGAAATAGCAGAACTTTTTTTAGCAAGCGTTCATGAAAAACAGCAAAAGGTGGGAGAGGCCAAAGCCGTGTTAAGCCGCGTCGCTAGGCTTGGGCGCGCGGTGGGCATACATCTCATCGCCGGAACCCAAAGGCCGGATGCAAAAGTCGTCGACACACAAATAAAAGCCAACCTCACCGGGAAAATATGTTTCCAAATGAGCGATATTCATTCCAGCATGGTCGTTCTGGGTAATGCCCGAGCAAAATACCTGCCGCCGATTTCGGGGCGTGCCATTTGGCAAAGCGGTATGGAACAAATCGAAGTCCAGGTTCCCTATCTTAGCAGTGAAGAAACAGAAACCCTTCTTAGGGAAAAAAGAACCTCTGAGTAAGAAATTTACTTTAGTAGCGGGAGATGTGCACCATGACCTTAAGTACCGAGCATGAGTTACTCGTTTTCCTTTGGCGCTGGAAGCTTTGCTCTGCCAGTGCCCTTTATGTGCGTTTTTTTGCCGCGCTTCGCCCTATCTCTGCTTACATGCGCCTTGAAAAGCTAAGGTCACGGGGGTTTATCAGGCAGCACTGTGACGGCCTGGGACAAAAAACCTTGTGGACTCTGAATAAAATTGGTTTTGCATGCATTCAGCCACTGCTGCCAGAGCTTGCTGAGGAAGGGTGGCTGTCTGAAGCCTTTATGCATGACCATTTTGTTTCTGCCTTTCACCTTGGCGAATGGTTAGGTGAGACTCCTGAGGGCTGTGCGTTTTTTAGTGAGCAGGAGCTACGCCGTTTTCACCCCGAGCATTATCCTGTATGGGTGCCGCCCACGCGAATGCACAGACCCGATGGATACTGGCACATAAATGCGGGCGCTGCCCCGCAAACGGTCGCCCTCGAAGTGGAGCTCTCGCGAAAATCCAAGGAAACCTATTTACTGGTCAACGAATTTTATCAAAGCTTCGCTCAGATTGACGCAGTTATTTGGATCGTGAGTTCTTTAGCTCAGGCGCAAAATTTACAAAGTCATTTTGAAACTTGGGGCGAGGGAACAAAATATCAGTATTTAATCCTACAGCATGTGCTCGAACAAGGCTGGCAGGCGCCCGTAATCCTTGGAACCTTAAAGGGCGAATGCCTGAGTAAAATTCTTATAAAAAATACGCAAAAAAGTGCTAAAGAATTTTATGTTCCGGCTTTGCTTTATGGCAAAAAATTTCCTAGAAAACAAGAATTTATAAGACGCCGGTCGAACTCAGAGTCTGCAATAGACCCTTACTAACGAGCTTAAAAAACGGGACCCAAATTACGTCCCCAAAAAATAGCCCCTGATCATAATACTAATTTTAATATGTGTGAGGCCACTATGAAAAAACACGTTGCGATGTTGCTTACGCTTCTTTGTACCCTATCCTGTGCTACTTCAAAAGATTCGACTTGGTTAGGTATTGGTATCGGTAGTCTTATTGGTGCGAGTATTGGTGCGAGTGTTGGCGGGGTTCAGGGCGTACCCAAAGAAGGGGCTGCCGTCGGAGCTCTTGCGATAGGAGCACTGGGAGGACTTATTGGCTACTCTGAACACCAAAGGCAGCAAGAGAGTGTGGGAGGGTACGATAAGGACGCCCAAAAAAACATGCCCGCCATGACCATGCCCCAAGTGCGGCGGGTTTGGGTTCCCGATCAAATCGAAGACGGCCAGTATATTCAGGGACATTTTGTTTACATTATCGATAAGCAAAGCAACTGGATGCTTAATGAAAACAGAAAAAGGGAGAGCAAAAATGGACGAGATGCCAACTAACCTGAAGAACAAACCCTTAAAAAGAAGTCACCATCCTGAGCGCATTACCTTAAGTGATCCAAGTCTAATAAAGCTCGATCATTGGATGGGGGCAGTTCATGCCGTACTTAAAGGGAGCCGCTTTAGCCGTAGTGATATGATCAACTGGTTTATTGAACGCGCTACAGCTGAACTCTCTCAAAGTGAAATTAAACTCATCAGGGACAAATATTTTGACCCACACAAAGCTCTTGAATGGGCTTTGCAGCAGATTAAGCAGGCTCAGAAGCAAGGACAAAAAGTTGATGCGAAAAATCTTCTTAAAGAAATCATGGATCACGCGGAAACCAGTCAAAGAAAAAAGACGCATGATAAATTGGGGTCTAAAAATGATCAAAGTAAGCCTGGTGCTGAAATACCTTAAGAACCTTTGATACACTTGATACCAGAACAGACGTTGGTTTTTTCGCGCCAGCGTCTGTTTATTTCAAAGTTCCCGGATAGGTGGTTTTTAGGGTGAGAAGTCATCATAAATTATTGAAATTATCCGGTAATGCTTGAAGAGAAATGCGACCCAAGGGCAGCAAAAAGAAGTCATGTTTTCGCATTTAACAAAATAACTAATTATTTCAGAGATATAAATTAATATACTGTAATTACTATATAAATATAGATATATTTCGTGCCAAACTTTTGAAAAGTAACGATTTGTGTTATATTTGGGAAGTTATGTTACAAAATCATCCATACCCGTCAACCAAAGAATACCTCGAACATTTAGTGAGTCGGGGGATATATCATTTTACTACTGAAGAATTTGCTAAAGCCAGGGGATCTAACTTGGTGTCAGCGCGAGCCGCCATACGCCGAGCCGGAAAAAATGCTGCTGTCGTCATGCCCTATCGGGGTTTTTTGCTCATTGTTCCCCCTGAGTACCGTGCGTTAGGATGTTTACCTGCGGATCAATTTGTGCCTCAGCTCATGGCGCATTTAAACGAGAGCTACTATGTCGGTTTGCTCTCAGCCGCAGTTTACTACGGAGCTGCCCATCAGGCACCGCAGAAATTTCAAGTTATCACCATAAAAAATAGAAAATCTATACGCTGCGGCAAAGTTAACCTCGAATTTTTCGCCAAAAAAAATCTGCAGTCCACCCCAACTAAAATTTTTAATACCTCGCGTGGCACTCTTTCAGTTTCTACACCGGAGGCAACGGCATTTGATTTACTCGGTTATTACCAGCATTGTGGTGGCTTAGACAATGTTGCTACCGTTTTGCATGAGCTCGCAGAAAAAGTGAGTACGCAAAAGCTTGCTGAAGCAGCTATGGGGGTGCCAATGCCCTGGGTTCAGCGCTTGGGTTATTTGTTGACGGTTCTCGGCTTTGCCGCGAAAGCAAGAGGACTTATTGCCTTAATTGAAAAATTGAGTCCGCCCATGATTCCTCTACTTCCAGGTGTGACTATGCGTGGTAGTGTAAAAAATAGACTCTTTAATGTGGCCATTAATGTAGATGTGGAACCAGATTTATGAACCCTAAAGCCTATATTAATCATAGCCTGCTGCAATGAGTATATGCACCGAGGGGGAGATGCAGTAGCAAAGGACGTATTTGTAAAAAACCTAGAGGCTAAATTAAACGATAAACGTTTTATCGGAGACATTTCCCCGCTGCTTCGGCCAGAAGTGAATTATTCACCGCATCAAGCGGCAGATTTAGTAAAGCAAAAATTATTAACACATTGGCTGTGAAGAATTTAACTACGGTTTTTCTAAGCCTTCACTCAAGATGAAATATTTAAGACTCTTCTTAGTAAATGTCTAAATGGCAAACCCGAAAAAATAAAATATTTTGATTTTATAAGCCACATTATCTCGCCTAAATTACCACAATGAGCACCAAATAAAAGACCTCTAAAAGCATGTAAAATAGCTATTTTTTGCTAAAAAAACCTTGAAAAACCACTGTGATTTTGCTAAGGTATTCAGTTGCGGCACTTAAAATCCTGTGGGGCGTAAGCCCCGTGCGAGTTCGATTCTCGCCCCGAGCACCAGATATTACTACCTTTTTCAGGATTTTTACCCTGTGGATAAGTCAGTTTTAAGTAGACACTCAGACCCCGTTTTAGTAGACACTGTCTACTTGGAAACCAACCTCCTTCGCTTAGATATTGCCACAATTGCCATTAATACTATAAAGTCATCCCGTTTATTAGCCGAAGACAGAAAGGCTAAGAAAAACCCTGTGTATTGGTCAGAAATCAAAGACTTTCACGACCAGCACCTTAAGGGAATTAACGAAACGGGAGATAGTTTCTTTGGCGACGTTCTATATGAAACTCACAAACACAGAAAGACTGGATTTCCAACCAGGCAAGAATACCTTTATTGTTCTCAGAAAAGAGATGATAAACGGCAAGCGAAAAACAAAAAAAGTAGAAATCCCAGAACTAAAGAAGATAAACGAGTTATTGAATTCCGGCTTCCTACCACTTCACGAAGCTAAGAAACAGATTAAGGTTCTAGTTAATCAGCTCCAAGAGACCGAGCGAGAAAAAAACAAGCCTTCCTCTACCGTATTCCTCGGAAATAAGAAGTTAGTAGAAAAATACCTTGATACAGAATATTCCCATAGAGACTTGATAGACCCTCAGAGCATTAAGAATGATTTTTATAGGGCTATTAATATCCTAGGTAATAATATTTCTCTCCTCACCTCCTCCCAAACCGAAATTCAAAAGCAAGTTAATAAAGAACTAAAGGCTCAGCGTAATAAACAGCGCAGAACTGTTAATAGACTAAACACCCTTCTGAAGTTTGCTAACAGAGGTTTTAAATTACAGCGGTTTAAGGAAGAGTTTGTTGAGCCTAATCATGTTAGTGAAAAGGAATTAATTGATAGCCTAGATAAATCAGATATAAATGACTCAATAAAATTGATTATTAAACTAGGATTTTATACTGGCTGTAGATTTGCAGAAATATTTGCTCTAAAAGAAACTGATATCTGGGAAGGTTTCATACAAATCACCTATCAAAAAGACAGACTAGGTAAAATAAGGCAAACAAAAACCCGTAAAAAGAGAAAAGCTATTATAAGTAAAGTTGCTAAGAGAGTTTTAGGCGAGTGGTTTTCATTACCAATAGAGGTGAAAAACAAGTTATATGAGGTTCGTTATGGGGCAATTCTGACAAACTTGCTAGGTCGTAGATTCGTATTTCATGACCTCAGACATTCCTACGCTAGGCACCTGTGTAACAATGATATAAGTCTTAAGCATGTAGCAGACAGCTTAGGTAACTCAATTCTGGTATGTGAGAAGTATTACGCTGGCTGGATTAGCGAAGATGAAGTGCTAACAAATGTTGCCGCTAGACTTGACAAGGTTTAGGTTAGTGCCCTGTTGAGCAATCAGTTTCTAAAGCTGAGCCGCTTAAGTTGGATCTAGTTTCACAGTGGGTTCTGCTGGGTGAATTACTTACTGGGTGGTTGAATGTTGGCAGCGGCGAATATATTAGTGAATTTTGAAAACGTTGAAGACCAGTATCAAATGTTTCGCTTGCGCTCTTTATACTTTTAGGAATGTTACTAATGGTATTGCTAACCTGGTTCACTGCATTTAGCATTTGTAATTGATGGCTCCGTTCTTCATGCCGAGCCATACTGACTTCATCTACCAACTCACTAGCCGAAAAGGCTTTTGATCTTTCAATTCTAAGCATTTCTTCCTTATATTTCTCATCTTTAGCCAGACTAGTTTGTTCCAACTTGTGTTTATTATTAAATAGCTTCAAGTCTTTGCATTCAAGTAATTCAGCATAGCACTCACTGGCTAGTATTTCACTACTTCTACATGAATTTTCAAAGCCGTGTTCACACTCATCCTTTATTAATTGAGCCGCAATACTGAAAACTTTTATCGCAATATTCTTTCTACCCTTATTTTTTTGAATTGAGAACAATAGGGCGCACAACCTGCCTTCAAGATACTTACATCCTATTCGTGCAGCATTTTCTAAAATATCCATCTGTTCCATTTTTAGGGCTAAGTTTGCCAATTTGAAGCAATGATCTAAATCAGTGTTATCCCCTTCTACGCATAAATGTAAATACGAACTAAGAATGATATCGTTGTTTTTACTTAATTCTCCGAACTTTATTAAGTTCAAGCACTCTTCCTTATTCCCCTTTGAACACTTTTCAATGACAACCTCTAATTTCATCTGATTTTCAAGTTCCCTTAACTTCTTGACTCTCTCACCTTCAGCTAATCTATTTCTTAATGCTTCTTCCTCTGCTTCTTTATCATAGCACTCTAAAAAAAATTTAAACTCATATCCTGCTACTTGTGATTCTCTAGTTATCCTAACATCTTTTCCTTCACAGGATTGAGCCTTATTGACTTCACTCAAGGCTTGTTTTCTGGCAAAATCCATATCACTTTGCTCAGACAATACTTCTACGTAAAACTCATCGGATGAAGGCAGTTTATGAATTGTTACACTGCATCCAACCAGAGTTATGATTAGCAAAGTTTTAAGAAATAGGTTCACAAACAGTTCCCAAAAAGGTGTCGAAATCTAGTTAATAGGTCGGATTTTTCAATAGTTTCTTTAAGCAAAAAAATCTTAATCATAATTAGTTCCCAGATATTAGGCCTATAAGTTTATTCGTGGGCAAATAATTAAGACGTTGTATAAGTTAGCCGATAATGGGGCTAAATTTTTTGAGAGGCTTTATATATGAGATTCTCGCTCCCTTTATTATTGGCTATTGCTCTCTTTTAGGTTTCCAGGAAAATGGAACCACAGGCGATACTGTCCCCTTAAGTTCTACTTCTCCAGAGAATGAATCCACCCAGCCAAGCTCAGAGGTAGACAACACAATAACCATTGACCCTGAAACCTCTTCTATTGGCGAAATTAAGATGCTACTTGCAGGGAAATCTCTGCCAACCTGTAGCGAAAAAACAGGAGGTGCTACCTATTACTTAGTAACAGAGGCTATATTTAAACCCGACTTCGACAGTTTTTTAAGCAAAACACTGTAATAATAGCTACTTAAATTTTTTATGGGGCACTACAAATAAGGGGGGGGGTGTTATTAAATTGCGTAAGATGTGCAGTTTCTTTTGAGTTTTAACAGGGAGTAAATATTTTTTGGGGTCTCGGTAATTTTTGACGGGATAACATATTTTTTTCCTGTCGTTTTATCGCTTACAGTACTTGCCTCGACTTTTCCTAAATGCTCTCTCAGACTTTCTAAACTTATATTTAATCCTCTTTGGGCCAAGCCTTAAATGTCCCCTGGTCAAACTAGGGGCTTACCTGTCTTTAAGTTAAAGAGTAATCAGTATCACAAAAGTTTTTACAAATTGTAACTAATCATTAAAAGATTACTCAAGTAGAGCTTATGGGTGCCGATAGTGGTTTTTTTGATTTCATAATACAAAACTAATCGGAGGGAACTAAATGAAGAAAAAACATGCAAATAACATGCGACAATTGCAACAATTTCCAAATTTATGCTTTGACTTCGCTATGTATATAAAAGGTACCTGTACTAAAAATCCCGGAGGATATGGCGGTTGGGCCTATAAGATCGTTAATCAAAAAAACGACGAAGAACTAAAAACCTACGCCGGTTGCTCTTTAGAGCCCACAACTTGCAATAGAATAGAAGTTCTAGCGGCTGTAGAAGGACTAAAGGGGGTTGCTAATCTAAAATTTGACACATGTATAATATATTCAGATAGCGAATACTTAGTTAACCTTGGAAACAAATGGAGGAAGTCTTGGAAAGAAAAAGGGTGGCGAAAAAAGGATGGCGAAGTGCCGGAGAACCTGGATCTTATAGAGCAAATAGATAGCTTAATAAGTGAAAAAAATATTATGTTTCAATGGATTAAAGGTCATTCAGGCATAAAATATAATGAAGAAGTGCGTAATGTGGCCTACGAGGAAGCTAGACACAAGCAGGCTGAAGTTGAGGTTGAAGAAAAAGATGCGTCTTAATATTTTTTCCCGACCAAATCCACCAGTGCATCAAAAATGCAAAGGTGAGCATTATTGGGGAGTTGGAGATTCGCCTTCCCAAGGACCTTAATCTTGTCTGCTTTTTAAGGGGATAACGAAATCAAAAAGCCTCACCACATAGCTACTACCTTCAGACCATTAGTCTTAGATCCCTTCCCCAACCAGGTCTTTCTCGTCATCAAAAGAAAAGCCCTTCACCTTCAGCTTTGGAGCTGTTGAGAGGAGGATTATATAAACTTACGAATATTATACGGGGAAAAGGATCTGCGGTGCAATGCTCGGCAATACTGCGGATTCGGAATCTATCTGAAAATAAAAATCCTTCAGATTATCAATGGTCTTATAGTAATCGGGGGTCAATACATATGTATCGGACCTATCTCGGTCAATATAACTTAGACGCATGACCGGCATACCATCTTTTATAAGAATCGCCTCAGGGGAAATGGTGATGCCAAATTTGTTAGAACTAGGCACTTTGAGGTTAAAAGTGGTTAGTAGATCGACAATTCAAGGTGCTAAATTCGAGACAACAATAAATCATAAAATAGCATTATTATTGTTATTTTGCCCCGCCGCGCAGCTTCCGCTCACTTCCTACGATTAGTCGCGAAAAGCACTGACCGTACCCCATATGACACAGCCCAAATATATGAGAACCAAGAGGCTAAAGCTGAAGATGGAACAGCTGGCACGGTCATTATATGAACCGTCAACATAAAACGTCTCCACAAAGAGGATTAGTCCCATAGCCATCGCTACGATTGCTAAACCAGCACACGTAAGGCCAATCGCGCTTTGTCGAATTTTTTGCCGCATCAACCGTAAGTGGTCCAGGTGCTGTATCTCTAAGTGCCAACCTTTCAATTTCTTTAAGCCGTCATCGAGCGATGCCAGCGAGTTGTTAGTATTCCTGTTATTGCTCTGATAGCACTCTTTGAGGTACCTGTCCTCCCCATTTACCCAAAACTGACTGAATTTTTTCTTCACCCAATCGACTCTTTGCTCGTGAGTAACAAAGTCTTCATAATCATCTTGCTCCGCCATTGAATAAAAATAGGCCAGAAAAGGGGGGGCCGCATGACGGCTAAAGGCAAGTGCAATGTGTTCTTCCTTATTGCCTATAGACGTTTTCAAATATTGAAACCTAAATATCAAAAACGTGCCGAAAAGACCTGACACAGCCGCTATTGCTTGTGCCGAGGTTGAAAAAAAATAGTAAAGCGTCGAAGCATCTTTCCACATGATACCACCTAATTCCTATTGTCGAGTCATCTTGCACCCGTGGGGTAATCTTGCTTTCAAAAAAATACATATATTACAGGGATCTACTCATTTTTCGCCTCTTTGTAATCCTTTTTGGATGCAAAGATGTCAATCCTAAATCAAAAATAATGCCTTTAGCTAAAATTGGTCTAATTATCACATTTTCTAGTATAACTTCTGGCTTGTGATGTTTGCTATAAAATAAAATATTGATACTTCCAGCCGTAAATTTTTACTCATAACAAGCAAACTTCCCTTTTCCTCAATGGGGATTGTCATTTTAGAGAAAATTAATGGCTTGCTAGCACGGTCGCCAGGTATTCTAGAAGGGCATCTATTTGTTCTGCACTAAGTAAAGAAAGAGGTTCTTGCTCTTCGTATTGATAGCCTTCGAGACAATGGTCTTTATCGTTGATCATATTTTTACCCAAATCCATTCTTACATAGAATCTGATGCCGAGTTGTAAGGGTATATCCAAATGCATATAGAGAAATTATGGCTATAAAATGGTCATTTTAAGCGGCTTGTTTATCATTACTATATTGACTCGCTGTGGCAATTTTCTCTTTAATAGCATCCGGATTAGCGATATCAGTTATTTTTTTGGCCGCGTCGTTTCCCGTCAAAAACACCAAGTCCCCAGCTCCAAAAACTCTTTGAAAAAAACTTTGATGGACTTCAATATCGTTTAGTTTATTCAGGGGCAGATCCTTCTTTCTTTTTCCCAAAACTCCCTCCTCCAAATATAGTCGCTTGTTCGTCAAAATATACTTGCGAT
The DNA here is from genome assembly GCA_030432875.1 of Oligoflexia bacterium. Lineage (GTDB taxonomy): Bacteria > Bdellovibrionota_B > Oligoflexia > Oligoflexales > JAGOVF01 > JAUILP01. The sequence goes on from JAUILP010000003.1 coordinate 100,512, forward strand.
TTTTGTTTATTATATAGACTAATACGGCGGGAATTGCAGAAATTACTACCGATACTATAAATGTTCCTTCGTTGTAGCTGTGTGAAGATTTGTATAAGGCTATATTTAGTGCAAAAAAACAAAACACTGGAACCTTATAGCTCCACCAACTAATTGAAAAATTTTGAATAATCTGTTCATTATTTTTTGGGGAAATTGACATTTTTTGGCTCCATTTTATATACTTTAAGAGTTAAACGTTTGCAAAATTTTTTTTCCAATACTTAGGACATACTCACCCTAAGCTTCAACCTCTATTGGCGGACATCGTACTTTAATGTGAAAATAGGTCTGCATTTGCCCTCCCATATTGGCAAAAATTATCTAAATTCAATTCTACTTCATACCTAATATTGTTAGCGTTCTTAGCGTCAGGCGCTTCTTTTACAGAAGCATAATTTTCAAAATATCGATACCAAGAGTCTATTTTGTTATCAACTACCTTTTTAATGAAATTTTTTTTATCAATATTTGCGCCTGTAATTTCTTCAGGACCAAAAAGAGTAAAATATTTGACCAAAACAGCTGCTTCCATTTGTTTACTCAAAAACTTTTGAGATGCTTTCTCAAAATAACACCCCCTGCAGGTTTCACTAAGACTCAAAAAACCACTAAATTCCATATTTTTCCATAATTTTCTCGGAATCATCAACATCTTCCCTGAGTCAGGCATATAAATGAATTGAAGTTCAATAAAATTTTCCGAGCATATTTGATTTGCATCAACTGGACCATCCTGAAGTCCATTTTCGTAATCCTCAAATGCCAAACTAGAAATCGCTAAATCCCGAGATTTTCCAAATGTTCTGGAATAAGTATCGCCATGATGAGCGCCATATATTGACGAATTTATTTCGGAAAAAGCCAACCCAGTTTGCCAAAATTTTTTCACCTTAAGCCTTGAGAAAGCTAAAATTTCTTGCTTACAAGACGCAATCGTATATAGATCATCCTTGATAAAATGAGGGACTAATGCAGTCACTTTTTGTTTGATATTACGTTTCACTTTCATCCCCTTGCAGTAGTAGTTTTTTATTTTATTGGCGACTTCAGTATCTGACCTTCCTGACTTGATAATGGTAGACAATGAATTAAAACTTTTCTGGGTAGTTGCAATCCCGTGCACAGAAACCATTTTACTGCCTCCCGAATGGATGCAGGAAGATATGTTAAGAATCAGAATTGCATTACTGAAAGATAATATGCAGGTTTTCATCGCCGCTAAAACCTCCATCTAGCCTAATCGTTTTCGACAGGTATCCCTTGGCTCTTATGGTAATGGTGGTATCACTATCATCAACTAATATTGTAGTTGGATTTTCTTTACAAGGAACTGACCTGGATTTTTTCCCTCTAATCAGAATATCGCTACAAATTGGGATGGTAGATACAAATAGTCGCCGAATAGTACTTTTGATGTCTGCCTTTGTCTTTGATTTTGGAATATGAGTCAAGAATTTTTCCCTCGGATCGATTTTAGGATGGTTTTCATACAAGAGTTTATTTTCAGGAGCAATAGGTTCATGGTAACCTTCCGGTCAGCATGTCTAGCCAGCTAGCATTTCCTTCCCTATAATCCCCGTTCATTAGAGAGCTTCCGGTCAGCATGTCTAGCCAGCTAGCATTTCCTTCCCTATAATCCCCATTCATTATACCTGGGCATTTTTACCCCCATACCAAGTACTTTAAGTCCTTGATCTGTAACCTAGGTAAAAA
>JAUILP010000083.1 GCA_030432875.1 Oligoflexia bacterium
CGGCGTTACCTATCAGCAATAAAAAATCCCGATCAAAGTCACCCCAGATGAGACTAATAGGGCGTTTTTTGCCAAAATTATACAATACTAGCGCTGCCGCGACCAGGCCGAAGGCCGGGAGCGGCTGGCTAATTCCAAAAGGCTTTGACATTCTCGAATCGAACCTAAAGCTTGAAAATAAAAACGACGCCGGTCTTTAAAGGTCTGCCTTCCATACCCCTCCGCTAAATTACAAGCAACAGACGATGAGGCTCGGCGAAGCTGGTCTTTAAGGTAATAAGGCAACTTGAGTTCTAAACTCTTTTTGTAAAACTTGACCGCTAACTGATAACTACGAAAATTTCTCATAAAAACCTCCTAAAAAATAAAATCAGGAGGATGAAAAACAAAAAATAATAATGATCAAGTAAAAAGAACATCTGATGCGGCTTTGAGGAGCTTCCTCGATATGTCACTTGACAGACTTGGTTTTGATGCGCATCACGGGTCTCTGGTGTTCTGAGATCGGGGTGCGGGCGTATTACCTGTATAGATTTCACCTCCCAGTAGCTATTTTAATAGAAAGTTAAAACTTATTTTATAAAATCTCAATTTACCTTGGTTCTTTGTGAAATAGCAAATATTGAAAAATTATCTAAAATAATTAGGATGATGGTGTGATATGCGTTATACTTTACAGAGTACTTCTCAGCTTGCGCTACCACGAGTCATATCTTCCTAAAATAATGAAATAAATCGTTAAAGATTTAATATTTATTAAAGATTTATTAATACCATAAAAAAAACTTTAAAAAATCCAGTAAATATGGTACAATGTTTTGAAGCTTTCTTATGAATTTTTTCGACTAAAATTTGGTAAATTGGGAAAAATGATGAATTTATCGCTAGAAAAAGTTGCTTTAAATGTATTCGCTTTGGTAATCTTTTTTTCCCATTTTGGGTGTGGAAAAAAGAAAAACTCTAGTGAAGCTCTCCCCCCTGAATACCTCACAACTATTAGTGAATTTAGCCTATCCGGGACTCCTCTCGATATTGCTATGTATGGTGATTATGGGGTCATTGCTATGGGAGAGCGAGGGCTTGCCATAGTTAACTTAAAAACGCTTCCTAGTCCTGTACTCATCAACGAGATAAAAGTGGGTAGTGATGTTCGTCGTGTAGAGGTTGTCGGTGATTATGCCGTTATCCTTGATGCTCTGGAAGGTGTGCAAACAGTTTATATTAAAGATCCTAATAGTCTATCCCTCGCGGGGCAGATTGGTTTGATCGAAATCGGTGATTATGCTCATGATCTCTTGGTAGCGCCAGATATGCCAGATTATATGTTTTTGGCCACCCATCTCAACGGGGTGCGTTTATATGACATGTCTTCAATGGCGCATCCCATTGAAGTTCCGTTAGTGCTTTCAGATAATCTTACCTTAGTGAACAATATTTTTGTGTCTCAGAATGCAGAGGGGGTTGGGGTTAGGCTCCTAACTTCAAGTTACCTCAAAGGCGTCAATATCTATGATGTTGATGTGGCAAATGGAACGTTTGTTAAACTTACAACTCTAGAGGTGGATGGGCACCCAAAGAAAATTACTTATGATAAGACGACGAACCTAGTATATGTTGCCGCTTTGGATGGTGGTTTGCAGGTTTTTGATGTAACAGATCTGGCTGATATTAAAAAAGATCTTGTTTTCAATTCTCTCGATGAAAATGTAACAGACTTTGCTCTCACTGGAAGTCGGCTTATCGTGGTGACTTCAATAGAAGGGACTTCAAGCTATACTTTGCATGTTTTGGAGAAAGAGGCGAGTAGTGCATCTTTCCGGCTTTTGGAGTCTAAGAAACGTCAGGGGCAATTTGGATCTTTAACTATTGTAGGGGATGATATTATCGTCGCGGATGCCTTAGTGGGTATTACGACGTTTCGATTTAGTGATCTGAATATTATTAATGAGGCGAAAGCCGAGATGGCGGCAGCAGAGGCCGCAGCAACAACAGAAGCTACAGTATCAGAAGGGCAAGTACCATGAATCACTCAATTCACAAAAAGCACCTGAGCCTTTTGCTATTGGCTTTTTTCGGGTGGTCGGCTAATGCTAAGGCTTCTGAGGTCCCTGATACTCCTGAAGTCAAATCCGAGAATGAGCAAAGTTTGACTCCGTCTCAGTCTGAAGATCAGAGGCAAAAGTCTCAAATTGCCGCTGGTGCCGGGGCTATTACTCAAGGTGAGTCACTCAAAGGTGAAACAGAATTAGAGGGAAGTGGCGCAAAAAATATTAATAAAGAAGATACGGCGCAAATTACGCACAGCGATAATAAAACAAGAATTTACGCTTGTGAAATACGCTTTCCGCTTAATAGCGTGCAATTCACAGAAAAAAATGTCGAGGATTGTTTTAAGAATGTAGACCGTAGTCGGATAAGCTATATTCATGTGGTTGCTACGGCGACCCCTGAAGGTACGTTAACCCACAATTTATATTTATCGACGCGCAGAGCCGGGGCAATTGAGGGATATCTCAAAAATCGCTTTGCTGATATTGAAATCCATGCCTTTGGCGGAGGTGTTAACCCTAAATTTGGTAAAGCGGCGCAAATTTTTATTGTGGAAAGCGCTAAGATTCCTGAAAAAGAGGAGCCTATTAATCAGGTTGTTGAACTCAAGCAAGCACCGCCTCCACCTGCTAAAGCTCCAGAAGTACAGATTGTTACGAAAACTGAATATATCAAGCTTAAGAAATCAGGCCTTGAGGTGCGGGTTGCCTCCGGTTTCTCAACATTTAGGCCGCAAACTGGGGATTATCAATTTGTTGGTGCGGGGCTTTTTATGCCAGTTCGCAGTTATCATTTTGGTCTCGAGTATAGTGTGCATCGCTCCAACCAAGTTTACGATGTTCACTCTGTTAAGCTAGGTGGCGAGCGTTTATATAGACTTTGGCGGATAAGTGGAAACGCAAAGTTAGAAGCTGGACCCCAAGCTTATTCGGGACTTAGTGTCATCGATAAGGACCGGCGCTTGGATTATGGGATGGGAGGACTTCTCAAATATACATCCGGTGATTATACAGGGAACGTAACCGTTGGTTTATCAAAACATTTTAGGTGGTTAGGTATTGGCGTAGGAGCCTTGTTATGAAATTTGCATGTTTAAAAAGTAGATTTAGCCTTTATGGTATGAGTTTGTTGCTCGCGTGTAGCAATCAGCAGGATACCGTCAAAAAAGCGGACATCGAAGTCGTGAAGTCTGGAGAAAGCTGTGATGCTTGCGATTTTCGCGAAGTAGATCAAGCTGCTTTAGTGGGTTTTGGCTTTAATCAAAAGTCTTACGTAGATGCTGATTTTTCTGGCCTAGATTTATCAAATTCTGATTTTTCAGGCGCTGATTTGACAGGAGCTAAATTTCGCAATGCCAATCTAGCAAATGCTAAATTTGTGCAAACTGTGATGAGCGAGGTGGATTTATCTGGGGCTAATTTAGCTGGTGCAGATTTAGAGCTAGCCATTCTTAATGGTGCTCGGGTCAGTGAAACAAGCTTCGCGGATGCGCGTTTATTTCAAACATATGCGCCAGGTTTAATTGGCAAACGGGTGAGTTTTGTCCGTGCCAATTTAGAGTCAGCTATTCTCGATCAGTCCCGAATTCAGGGTGTGGTCTTTGAGGATGCTAACTTGTTTGACACTTCAATTATGCAAGCAGATATGACTTCGGCTGAGTTTTTGCATGCAAATTTAGATAGAACAAATTTTGAAGGCTCTACTTTGAATAATAGCGAAATTCAGGGAGCTACGATAAAGGATACAAGATTTAACCTCACTAAACTCGATAATGCTAATTTTTATGATAGCACCTTGACAGGAGCGACTTTTGTTAAAGCTTCGGGATCAAGTGTAAAATTTTCTTTTGCAAAATTAGATACGGTTACTTTTGATGGTGCCTCTCTTTTAAAAGCAAATTTTGCGAGTTCGGTCATCACAGATTCAAGTCTGCGCCAGGTTAATTTATCCCTGAGCAATTTTGAAAATAGCAAAGTTGAACGTAGTTTTTTTATCGGCAGTGTTTTAACTAATGCCAAAATGAACTACATGGAAATCAGCAATTCAGATTTTTCCCAGGCAGCTATTACGCTGGCAGAAGCCTTTTCCATCAAAGTGACAGGGGATAGCAATTTTACTCAAGCAAATGTGTCTGGTACCAGATTTCATAATGCTACTCTTGAAGGCGTAAATTTTACCTCCGCAACAGTTGATAAAGCAGAGTTTGAGGGTGCGACTCTAGATGGTTCTTCATTTGAAAATGCACAGGGAGACCAGTCTTCTTATATTGAAGCCAAAGTCCGTGGTGTGAATTTTAAACATGCTCAACTTGATAATGCTAATTTTAACAAAAGCTTTTTGTATAACACTGATTTTTCTTGGGCGAGGCTCAATCAGGCTTCATTTAAAAAAGCCAGCTCCGCCTCGACCAACAAGCCCGAGGATCCGGGAGCCAAATTTTGGGTCAATTTTGTTGATGCCACCATGAATGGTGCTCAGTTGCAAGAGGCCAATATGCCTTATGTGAGTTTTGAGTCTGTGCAACTGCGAAGTGCAAATTTACAGAATGCCATTTTAAATAATGCTATCTTTAAAAACAGCAATCTCACCAATGCTCTTGTTAACAACGCTAATCTTGAAAGAGCTTTTTTAAGTGGTGTGACAGCAACAAATGCTACCTTCAGATCTTCGATCCTCGTAGAGGCTGATCTCTCCTCATTTGAAGGAGAAAATACGGATTTTTCAAATGCGAATATGGCTCGCGTAAAGGGTTTTCAAGCAAAGTTACATAAGGCGATGTTAACCTCGGTTAATTTTTTGAATGCAAATTTTTCTAATGCCGAATTTATCGGGGCCAATTTGCTTAACTCTAATTTTGTGTGCGTCAAAGTTGACGGTGCTATTTTTACTGACGCTGAATTTGGTAATGGAGCTAATGTCAAACTTGATAAAACAAGCTTTAGGCATGTCAATCCTCCGACTCATCCCTTTGACACGAAAAGTTTTCCCGCAGAGGACTCCTTACCAGAGTCAGTCCTAAAAGATGAAAACTTCAATTGGGATGTAGAGTGCAATAAGGGTACTGATTTGAGTCCCCCACCGCCGCCCCCCTAAGGTTTTTTAGTGGGCAGTCTGGGCTGAGACGCATTGACTTTTTTTAGTTGGGCAGAGAAACACAAATAAACGGCTTGGTTTTTTGCTTAAGCCATTCGTCAAAGAAAATGGGTTTCCCCTTTAGTGGGGCTTAGTTAAATGTAGCAAAAGGATTTTATGGCTACCGTTAAAAAAAAATTTTTTTGGGGTTTTCCCGCAGATGTAGGGCACATCGCAGGAAGCTTTTTTCTTTTCAAGGAGGAAGAATTATGACGGGACTAAGGGCATGGAGAGGTCTACGGCAACTGGGTTTACTCAGTTTAATTGGGCTTTTGGTAATTAACGTTCGCTGTAGTAACAAAAGTGATTCAAAGACAGATCCAGTGAAAAAACCAAGAAATCCGAGACCAATTTCCGCAAATCTTGATGATGGGTTACTGAGTCCTGATGATCTTGCGACTTCATCGGGAGGCTCTGCTCTTGATGATCCTTTACTTAATCCCCCCACTCCTCCAGTAAAAGGTGGAGAGGATATTGAAAAATTTGAAAAAGTGGATACGCCAACTGGTGAACCCGGGGATGGCAAGCCTGGCCAGCCACCACCGCCTCCGCCGCCCGGAAAAGGCGAAGGCAAGCCAGATAAAGCAGAGGTCAAAGTGGATCCATCTGAGGTTCAGACGCCAGAAGAACTTCAGCAGGAGTGGGAATTTGATGATTATTGTAAAGTTGCTTACGACAAAGACTATCAGGAACTCATAAAGGAAGAATATTTTATCAAAAAGAAAAAACCTGAAGAGCTTTTTGATGCATGGCTTTTTGAGATTAAAAAAACAGTTTCTGTTATTGAGGCCGTCGTAAAGAGAGATCATCGGGACATAGATGGTGTCCTCGATCTAGTGGTTACGACTGCGGCTAATTGTCAGGAATTTTTTAGTATCATAAAGGATATTAGGCAAATTGATTTGACCGGCGGTGCTAATGGTGGACGTAAAATCGCTGAAAATCCCGATGGGATTATGCTACCCGATCCTTTGGCGGGGCTTCCGGATTTGATCTCCGTGACACTCAATCACAACCGAATGATGAGTATCCGCGGTGTGCGGAGACTACCAAATTTGGAGAATCTCTTTGTTTCGTACAATTTTATTCTAAGGGTTGGGGTAGAGGATTTCTTTTTTGTTACGGAAGTAGAAAAAGGAAAAAAGGGCATGTTTTATGAGGACTTTAAAATGGCAATTTTGGCCGATCCTGAAGATAATACCAAGCCTTTTGGCGTAAGAGCTCTTCGGAAATTCGGTATTGGGCATCAGTCAAAATTAGATTTTAATGAGGAAGAAGGTACGACTGAGATTATCTTTAATGTTGATAATCCCCCTGAGCTTGATCTTATTGGGCTAAAGAATGTTTGGAATCCTCTTTACTATAGATCACTGGTTGAAGTCGGGGTTTTGGATAATCGTGTCGATCCTAATGTTTTTAGACTGTTTTTTGATCAGGTTGCTCTTAAGCTTTCAGACGCTGAGTTAAAGACACTGGTTAGCCCTTTGCTAAAAACGCTTAAAGTTGTAGGGGCAGAAAGTGCTTTAGATTTCGGGACTTTTGTTAAAACAGCCTGCGATAAGGCTGAGAACAAACTCGGTTTTTATCCAGAGAGTTTGTATCCGCTGCTCATAAATAAACTTAATTGTAAATCATGGTGCTCGCCCACAAAGGGGCCTGGATGTCCCTAGGGGAGTTATTAGGTATAAAACATAGCTAGATAGAATAGAGACAAAAAGCATAGTTCGGTGATTTAGATGGAGACGTAAATGGTTAGGGTATATCAAAAAATAAAATCAGGTGATGAATTTGCGAAGTCTCTCGCCGTCGCCCTCTTTGCTACTATGACCTATGCTTGCAGTGGTGGCGATTTAGACAATCGTATGCCGCCTCCAATGACAGAAAATAGTGCTTATGATGCAAAACTAAGTGCAGAAGAAAACAAGCTCAATCAGCTGGCACAAAGTGCTCAAACTCAAGAGGCTGGGTTTGAGCTAGGTGCCCAAGCTGAGCAGAGGTCTCAGGAGTATCTTTCCGATTTGTCGGCAAATATAAATGGCAAGAGACCAGAAGGCATGCCTCTATGGGAGGATATGTTTTTATCGCTGACTTCAGATGATGCATTACTGGACCCTGATTTTACTTTAGGGGGGCTGGGTCTTGTCTCTAATTTTTATAAACAGCACCAGATGCTTAGTGGTCATGCCATCACAATAAATGAACAGGAAAGGGCACTTATAGATCACGAAAATAAATTAACCCTGCAGCAGGAGCTTGTGCAAAGTCATGACCAGGTCATTGGTTTGATGGAAAAAGTTATGCTTGACGCCAATGCAGATATCGCGGCGCAAATTAGGGTGGTTGAAGATACCATTAAAAATTTTGATATCCGCATTAGGACGATGGAAATTGATGGAGAAAAGAAACGAAAGGATGTGGGCAATTTTGAGCGGAGGATCACGATTCTGGAAGCTTCTGTAGATGGCGTCGAAAAAGAGCTAGAAAATTATCCTCTTGCGGCGATGTCTTTAAGCATTAAACAGCTGCATAGGGATTTTACTGATGCTGGGACTAAAATTGTGAATTTAGAAACGGATATTGCCAAAGTAGATCTTGATATTCAGGCAAATGCCGATGCGCTAACCATTACCAATAATGAACTTATCAGGGTCAAAGATGATCTGAACACCAAAGGTATAGGGGCTTTTCAAATTTTTGTTGAAGACTTTAACAACAATAAGCTGAAAAAAATAAAAGAAGTCGTCGAGCGCCTAGTGGCACTAGAAGCACTCATCCTTCCTCCTCCTGGGCCTGTAGCGGGCTTTATGGGTGGTAAAGCAGGTGATGGTACTGTAATTAATGGTGCTGCGGTTGATGGTGCTGCGATTGATGGTGCTGCGATTGATGGTGCTGCGATTGATGGTGCTGCGATTGATGGTGCTGCGGTTAATGGTACTGTGATCGATGGTGCTGCGGTTGATGGAGCATGGAATTAATTAAAGAGATAGAAAAGATAACCTCTTTGAAATTTGTGATAGGAAAAAATGGTTATGAGATTTTCACAAAAAAACATCGTTGATGGATTTGGGCTGACGCTGAAGCAACAAGTTGTGGGGCTTAGGTCTTGCCATGCTTTTTTCTTTGTCGCGTTTGCTACAACAGCTTTTTTAGGCTGTGATAAAAATATAGATAACAAACCTTCTCCTGAGCCTATGGTTAATGGAACTTATGAAGCAAAGATGAATAAAATTGAAAAAAACATAGATGCGCTGTCTAACACGGCAGAACACCAAGAAAGTGGCTATCGTCTGAGTTATGAAACGCAAAAAAGCACCCATGATTATTTGGACAAGTTGTATGCGAATATTTCTACCACAAAACCAGAGGCTCTTCCCGAGTGGTCAGAGATGTATTTAGCTTTAACGAGTGATGAGGCTATGCAAAGTTCTGAGTTTGTGCTCGGAAGTCCAGGACGTGTGAGCAATTTTTATAAACATCAGCAGCTCATTACGGCTCAAGAAAACACTTTAAATGAGCATGAAAAGAAATTAGCTCAGCAAGAAGGAACTTTAAAATCCCAAGGTATATTACTAAATACCCATGACCAAGTCATGGCACGTATGGAAAAAGTCATGCTGGATGCCAATGCTGAAGTGGCCTCGCAGCTTAAAATTCTCGCTGATTCCCTGGGCAATTTTGAATCGCGCATTAAAACAATGGAAGCACAAAACCAGGAAATGAAACAAACCGTAGGAAACTTTGATAGTCGCGTTAGAAATTTGGAAACCAAAGTTGAGGGAATTCGCGCCGAGCTTAATAATTACAATTTATACGGCATGTCCCAGGATATTAAAGCGTTAAAAGAAAATTTTACTCAAGCCAGCCAACGAATTCAGACTCTAGAGTCTGATGTTGGAAAAAACAAAACAGATATTGCTAAAAACATAGAAGATCTTCAGTCCACAGACACTGATATAGCAAAGATTGAATTGACCCGACAACAGCTTTCTACGGATATTGCTAAGCTCAAAAGTGATATAAATGATGGAAAAAATGCAAAAATTAAAGAACTTACAGATCGTTTAGATAATCTTGAACAAGAAATTTGTCCAGCATTTGTTCCTCCTGAGCCGGTGCTTGACCCGTTGACAGGAGATCCTGTTACACCACCGTAGTAGATTTAAGACAAGAGTACCCGTGGGTATTAGCTGTATTGTTGTTCAGAAAAGCAAAAATGGCTTAGCTAGTTGACCAAAGGGTAAACTGATTGTTTAAAGAGGATATGAGTCATGTTAAAAGGTATTTTGTTAATCATTTTTTTTGCAGGTGTTTCCTGTAACAATGACCCTAAGGAAGATCCTAAGGTTGTTGAACTGCGCCTAACAGATACCAGTGCCCCTAGCTTTTCGTCAGAACCCCAAATTGATGAAATCAATAAAGAATCTATCATAGTCGTTTTTGGTCTGAGAGAGCAAGGTGAGGTCGTGGCGGTCATTCGGCCAGCTGACGAGAATTTAAGTTTAACCACGGAAGACCTGTTTGCGATTGATACGTTTGATGAGACGAGTAAAAAAATCATCGTTAATGCCAACATTACCAAATCTATTCGTTTTACTAATTTATCACCTGCCACTCATTACAAAATATTCTTGGTGGCAAAAGATAGGCTTGGCAACAGCCAGAGTCAAGTTCGCATGCTTGAAGCTCAGACTCTGGGCGATCAAATTGCCGTAAGTTTTTTAAATGATCCTCAAAAAGATGCCTTTCAGAGCTTGCCCTGGTCTTTCACTGTGGAAACGAGCCATAAAGCAGATGGGATCAAATTGTTGAATGCGCCTGAATGGTTACACTGGGATTATAAAACTAGCACAGTTTCCGGTGTTGTCGGTGATGTGTCTTATCTTGATCGAGAGAAAAGCGTATTTAGCTTTACGCTAAAAATAGACAGCAAGATTTTTACTGGCGAAAAAAGTTATACGGTCAAGGTTCATGGTGATCCTTTAGTTAGTCAGAGTTGGCATATTAAAAATATCGGGCAAAAATCTTTTGCGTGGTTTCCTGGGCGTAAAGGTTATGATCTGAATGTTGCCTCAGTCTATGAGCAGGGGCTTACAGGCAAAGGCGTAACGATTCGTATTGGTGACTCAGGACTTCAGATTGACCACCCTGATTTGGTTGACAATGTTGATCCTATGCTCGGTGGCGAGCATCTAGGCTGTGAACTCAATCCCAAACAACAACCTACCTACAAATCAGGATCCGGTGGTGATCACGGTACCAGCGTTGCAGGAATTATTGCGGCAAAAGGCTGGAATAACATCGGTGGTCGTGGAATTGCTCCTAACGCAAAAATCGGTGGTGTCCCTATTTTCTGTGCTATTAAAGCCGGAGAAGTTCTTGGTACAGCGGATAAATATTCAGACTGGCCGTTTTCCTCCCTCATGACCACCGGTGTTGATATTGTCAACATGAGTTTTGGTTTAGTGACTGTCGGTATGGGTAAAAATTTAAGCCTCGTTAAAGATATTTCTGGCGGTGAAGCTTATGTTAATGAGCTTGAAATTGGCCGAAATGGAAGGGGCATTGTTGTGGTCAAATCGGCTGGCAACGGCTTTTTAGACAAAGACAATGCCAATATGGATCCGTTAAATGCCATACCCCAAACGATAGTGGTTGGGGCTGCAAATGCTCTTGGTGAAAAAGCAACATACTCTTCACAGGGTTCTAATATTTGGATTTCTGCGCCTGGAGGTGAAAGGGGTTATGAAGGTCAGTATGACCGTTATGCCTTTACAGAGTATCAGTCCCGACTTGATTTTACTCCCGGGGTTATCACCACTGATATTGTGGATGAAGAGCTGCCTTGTCAGACTGGATATTCTAAAAATTCGCAGTTTTTTACAGATGCAGATGTTCCTTCTAATTGGTTCTCAGTGGGTTTATCTTCTCGCTTCAATTTAGGCTCGCACCCCGACAATACGGACTGTGGTTATACCGCGACCTTCGTGGGGACTTCAGCAGCTAGCCCAATGGTTGCTGGCGTTGTGGCCCTAATGCTAGAAAAAAATCCTACGCTAACGGTTCGCGATGTTAAGCATATTCTTGCGACTACGGCGAGGAAAATTGATGAAAACATTACCGATGTTTGGGAGCCAGTCAACGGCAAACCACTTGTGACCACGCCCCGCTGGATTACCAATAGAGCAGGATATCACTTTCATAATTATTATGGTTTTGGTCTGATCGATGCGGAAGCTGCCGTTAATATGGCGGATAAAAAAACTTATAAACCTTTACCGGAAGGTTTTGTCGTCGATATTGGTGGAGAGGTTATAGAAGGTGGCTTTATTGCTGGTTCGCCTTTTAATTTTCCTCGCTACGATGCTTTTGGGGCTGAGCCTTCGCCGATGGGTGGCCAGGTAGAAATACCTGAAGAAAATGATTTTATCGTAGAAACTGTGCAGCTCTGGATTGATATTGTGCATGCAAATATGAGTCATATTCAAATTGTCATTATTTCACCAACTGGAACGCAAAGTGTCGTCCTTCAAGCCATGAACAATTCTTATTATGCGAATTTTGATCGCATGGTACTTTTGTCCAATGCTTTTTATGGCGAGCCGGGAAAAGGCGCTTGGAAAATAAAGGTCGTTGATTCTCTTCCTGGAGAAGAAGTGACGATGGATGGTCGCGTAAGTGTTTGGGCGCTAAGATTTACTGGACGGCAGCGGGGGGCAAAATGAAAAAAATATTAGGTTTATTTTTTGTTACGCTTATTTTGAGTGCGCTGTTTTCTGCTGTGAGTTTATGGGCTACGTGTTTTAAAACGACATCAAGCTCGTGCCAAGATGTAGAAAAAACAGGTGAGCAAATCCTCGTAGAAAAAAATGATCTGTTTGCGACTTTGGGCACCGCCTGCGCCAAAAAACTCATTATGGAGAATGTGTCTTTACCTGAGAAAACAAAGCTTTATTTTTTGCCCCGAAGCAAAATAAAAACGACGATTGCTGAGGCTTTAAAAATATACGCAGATTCTCAAGGAGCTTCTGAGGTACGCATCTTTGATGGCTGTCAGCTTTTTCCCGTGTTTCAAGATAAATACTCAGAAAAGCGGGCTGCAAGTGGCGAAATGTTGGTAACAATCCGCACAGGGACGCCTATTTCATTAACTGGCGATATCCGCATCCCTTATCCTATACAGCAGCAGCGCATCGCCAAATTAAGAGATGGGGTGAGAGTGCATATAGTTGATCTCGAGGGAGATCTTAAGGCTCATGTTACGAAGATGAAAAAAGCTTTTCCTGAAGCAAAAATTGAGCTTTCTCTGGTGAGTGAATATCTTTTGAACATACAACCAAATTAGAACGTAGGGTCAAATTGTTATGAGAGCAGAAGCAAAACATCTAATTTTTATTACGCTGGGTCTAGCGTTTCTGCTCCAGGTATCGTCTTGTGGCAATAATAAAAAAGATCCTTATATTGAGGTAAAACTTGACCTCAGTCTTGTCGACAAAGATGGTACAAATGTCACAACAATAGCAAAAGATCAGCCAAGCCAGGTTTTTATTGCGGTAAATAAGAACTACGGCAACCAAAATACCGGTTTTGATATTGCGGTTCTTAGTGCATCTTGCGTAAATTTGTCCAGCACAAGCTTAAATCTTTCCAATGTAGCGGGTAGTCAGTATAGCCACTCAGATCCGCTTGTTTTAAGTGCACTGGAAAGTTGTCAGGCTGGGGAAAATGCGCTTATCGTTTTTGAGGTCAAGGATCCCAGTATTCCTGATCAAAAAGTTACCAGTCTCATTAACCTGAAAATTGAAGATTCTACCGAAGTTCCCAGTATTAAAGTCACGGATTTTTATCTTGATAGCGCTAAAAGATCGACCCTGTATCCCTCTCAAGAATTTACTTTTTCTTTTCGTGTCAGCAATGAAGGCAAACTTAACGTCAGAGAACTGCAAGTGACCGTGGAACCCGTTGGTCCACTAGAAACGCTGGATATGAAAATAGTGGCGCAAAATCAAAAAATCACAGCGGGTGAAGCGTCCGTTCTGACTTATGAAGGTGCTTTAAAAATCATGCCTTATTTGGGTGAGGCTAATGCGGTGGCATTTATTGTTAGGTGGCAGGCCAATAAGACATTCTCAGGTGAAGAAACTATCACAATTCCGATAGCTTCTCCCGTTTTGTTAACGGAGTTTGAAGCTCAGTCTGTGATAAAGAACATCCCGGCCAATCTCATGGACATTCCTGAGCAGGATCCTGATAGTTTAGAGCTCGTTCCACCTCCTACGCAAAAATATGAATGGGTTGAAGTTGGTTTTACCTTAAAAAATGAGACGGATTTTTCTTTTGGTCCGGGTGAAATTAAAATTACTAAATTGAGTCGGGGCGAAATAGAGGGGTATTATGACCGCGTCCTATTTGGCAAAATCCCCGCTTCTTATACTTATAAGATCCCGTCCGGGTCTCTGCGGATCAAGCCAATAGGTAACGCTAAAATCATCTCCTTCAAGCTGGAAATACAAACTAAAAAAGGGTTTCACGAAACGGTCGATGTGGTACTCAGAAAAGCCGAGGGTAATTTATGGCAAGTACAATGAAAAAAATTTTTAGCATGCTCGCAGCAATAGTTTTCCTGGGACTATTTTTTAGCTGTAGCGAGGACAATACGACCACGCCAAATCCAGATGTTGCGCAGCCGCAATTTAATCTGGTCAATTTTTTTGTTCGGGTTCCTACAGCACTAGAGTTTGAGCAAGGACAACTTAGCGAATACAAAATAGAAGCCACAGTTCCTTCAGGTTTTACCTCAGAGGTCACGGTAGATAATTTGCCTGAGGGGGCGGTATTTAAGGACTTAACCCTAACTTGGCAGCCCCCTTGTGATCTTGGTGCCGACGGGAAGCTCAGTCGCGGCTACACCTATTTTGAGGTCCGTTTTAATCTCAAAGTTAAGGAAGATTCCCGTCACTTATACCAAAAAACTGTGCTTCTTATCGTCAATGCCTGGCCTTACGAAGATCGCGCATGTGGGGAATTGTGATATGAACTGTGAACAAAATAAATTTATGGGGTTATTCTCTAAATACCGGCTCAAACAAACCATCGTAGCGGCAATGATTTCTCCGTTGTGCCTTATCATTGCCTGTAGTGACAATTCGGCAAAATCGCCTGCTGATGAGGGTAATCAAAAAATTCAACCAGTAACAACTGTGTCTCCCCTAACAGGTGACCGGATCAGTGCAAATACGTGGAGCTTCACGCAAAACTCGGGTCAGGAAGTCACCGAAAAGTTTGTCCTCAGTCCTAGTGAAAAGTATACCTATAAATTTATTCAAGGCAATGAAACGCCACCACCTATCGATGTTTTGCTGATCATTGACAATTCAGGATCCATGGAGGAAGAACATAAGAAACTCTCCGAAAAGCTTGCTTTTTTGCTCAAAGAAATCAAATACACAGATTGGCAGATAAATGTTATTACGACAGATAGCCCCTGTGAATTCAACTCCAGTGTGCTGCCGCTTTCTCCTAAAACAGCCAACTACGCAGAAGTTTTTCAAAACCTAATCCGGTCAATTCCCATAAACGGAGGTGAAGAAGCTGGTCTTTCCATGTTGATGCTGCATCTTCAAGGACAGGGGCGAACTGGGGGCAATTGCACACCCAAAGCGTGGCTGCGCAAAAATGCCCCTCTGATCGTTATTGAGGTTACAGATGAAAATGAACGTATCTACAAAGATAAGCCGATTACCGCCGAAGAAGTTATAGATGGTTTAGCAAAGCTGAAATTTAATTTGGAAGAAAATATAAAATTTTTTGGATTATTTTACGCACCTCAGTTTACTGCTGAGCAGTGTTTCTGCGCTACTCCTGAAGAGGGGCCAAATCATACCTTGGCAGAACTCGTTGTAAAATCTCGTGGGACAATGGGAAATATCTGCGCAGTAGATTATTCACAGGCCCTCAGTGAAATTTCAGAAAATGCAAGTGTTTTTACCCGCACATCATTTTCACTTGGTCATATCCCGGCAATTTCTACAATTCAAGTTGATCATAATGGTGTCCTCGTAGGCGGTATTGATGATGAAGGTGGGGCTTCTAATGCCTGGCATGTTATCGATGATTTGTTTATTTTTCATCGCCCGCTGGCTCCTGAAGATGAACTCACCATAGAATATATGCTCATCGATCCCAGGGTTTATCATTTGTCACAGGTTCCTGAGACGGGGACTCTAGAAGTTTTTACGAAAAAACATAAATATACATTTGATGCTGATATCAGCTATAAACCTACTGAAAATTCTCTGTACTTTTTTAGCAGTATTGAACCTGGTGAAGAAGTTTCTATCAAGTATCAGACCCCCATCACACTGGCAAGTGAGTTTGCGTTTCCTGTTGCTGAAAAAGGCATCATTCAGTGTTTTGCAAATGACGTAGAGCAAAAGATCAGATATTTGCGCAGCGAAGGCAAGATTATATTTGATACGCCTCCTGAAGCAGGCGCAAAGATCATGTGCCAATATGAGTAATGCGTAAAATGTAAATACTCCAGAAAATTTACAAGTTTTTTAATTCTAAAAACGCTTCATAAGATGGGCGGTGGCTACCGTCCTTTCTAATCATACCCCACCCATCAACCATATTGTCATGCCATGCGAACCAGGTCAAAAAAGGGATCCCCAGTTCAAAGCTTTTTTTATACATGCCGACGACATATTCTTTGTAGTTGGTGTCTTGAGATGCATTCAAACCTGCTTCTGTTATAACAATTTTTACTGAGTCGCCGAGATTATTACTTGTGAGTGCGTTACTTTGATATGCGTTGACAAAATCTTCTAGGTTGCCAAAATTTTCAAATAATCCATCTACACCTCTACCGTAAGGATGAAGACTAATGGCCTCAAAGGGAAAATCATTTTTAATTTTTTTATGCGCTTCTATGGTTTTGGAAAGGTAAGTTCCCATATCACCACTGGCGAGGCCTCCTAAAATTATAGGAGCACAGGTGCTTGGCCTTATGATGTCATGAAATGTGCTAAGGACTAGAGCATAGCGGCTCGGATCCATGTAAGGTTCGTAGCCTGGGACGCGGTGGTCTTCTTCATTCCATATTTGCCATACGTCTACTAGGGGAGCGAGATTGGCGGTCACTTTAGTGAGGTTTTTTTTGTACTGGGAAAAGTATTCGTTCCACGTATCATTGCTCATATCGGGCCAGTAGCCTTTTTCATAAAGCATATAATCAACGATCAAAACAAT
>JAUILP010000164.1 GCA_030432875.1 Oligoflexia bacterium
CCAGGGCAAAAAAAAGTCAGCACCCCAAAAGTAAGGGGGTAAGGGGCTTAAAATAAATGAGAGAAAAATAATACCGGTAAAAACCGGACCTACAAAAAAATTAAAGATATAGCCAATAAAACTCACGTCACAGAAAAGAGCCGCGATTAGGCTCAAATTGAGAGACTGGAGGAGTAAATATTTTTTTATTTTTGAACGGATTTTTATGGTCTGAGTCGCCATAAGAAAAAAATAACAAAGCCAGGTTAATAAACTAGAAAAACTAAAAAAATTAATGGGGAAAACAATGATGTGGCAGATTAAGGCTATTTTTATTTGTGTGCCTTTAGAGTAGTTTATTCCGAGATTTTGCCAGTAAGTCGCACACAAAAACATCAAGGCAGCCCTCTGCACCGGAGGAGTCATGTTGGTAAGTCCTATATAATAAATCACAGCGAGAGCTGCTATAAATTTCCATACCGGAAAAATCGTGAGAAACTTGTGCGGTTTAAGAAGCCTGAAAACTAAAAGCATACGTAGTACTAAATAATTTAACGCTTTTATAGCCGAAGCAACGATACTGATTTGTGCCCCACTAAGTACCAGCATATGAAAAATTCCTAGGACCTTAAGGCTCTCGCTCAAGTTTTTTAAGTACCCAAAGCTGTAGCCAAAGCCTATGGAGGAGAGAAGGTCGATGTTTTCGGGCGCAAGGCGTGAAAGTGCTGAAGTGTAGAGTCTTTTTTTTTGGCGATCCGGCATTTCTTGCCACGGTGATTTTGCTTGAGCGACTGCGCGTGAGAAAATCGAGGGTACGCTTGAAAATGATGTATGCGATTTTGAAAGACTTGGCTTTGCCCACTTAGTTAATTTAACAATTTGATGCGGCAAATGGGATATACACAAAAATTGGTTACTACTTCCCCGTGTGTAGGGATCATAAACCTGAAAGGCACAATCTTCTCTGGTACTGTTTGTTTGTGCGGTGACGGGATTATGGAGAAATCCCCACCAACACCCAAGACAAAAATACGAGAGCAAATAACCCCAAGCATAATGAATCTTCCTAAGTTTTAGGAGCAATATAATTAAACATAGGGCTACGCCAAGAATCAAATAACGAAAGCTAAGCTGATATTCAAAGAGTTGCGGGGATAAAAAAAACACGTCCTTCGTCTTTGGGAAAAATAAACCGATGAAGAAACCAGCAATAAAAGAGTGCATGTTGATATAGCTATGTAACCTGTGAACTGTGAAAATGTACCAGAGGCATTTTTATCTACTGTCGTAGCGAGATTGTCTCCACTTGGGCAATTCAGCTTACCTACGACAATTAGGGTAAAATTTGCTATTTGATCGCTGTCACGTTTCAATCTGATACGACGGTCTTTAAAGTAACAAAAAGCGACAAGGGTACTGAAGTGACAATATGATGATTTCGGGCGTTTTGGTGTCACCCGAATGAAAGGCTTTACGCGGTTTTACGACCGCTTCCATTTGATATTGCAGCCAATGCTTGGCTTTTGCTCTGCTGAAGGAGTCTTCTCAGCTAAAATAAGGTCCAGCGCACTCCGCAAATCTTTCCCTGTTACCGGAATACTAGATCCGGGGCGTGATCCATCCAGTTGACCTCGGTAAACCAGAGACAAGTTTTTATCATAGACATAAAAATCGGGGGTGCAAGCAGCGCCAAAAGAGCGTGCGACATCCTGTGATTCATCATACAAATAAGGAAAAGGGTAGCCAAGTCTCTTGGCTGTTTCACGCATTTTTTCTGGGCCATCGTCTGGATAATGCGTGGCATCGTTTGAACTTATAGCGATAAATTTAACGCCTTTATTTTTATAGTCATTGCCCAGTGCAACGAGTTCAGAGTTAATATGAATGACGTAAGGACAGTGGTTGCAAATAAACATAATCACAATTGCTTTTGCCCCCTCTAGTGACGAGCTATGATAACTTTTTCCCGTTACGGTGTCGGGAAGAGAAAAATCGGGGAGTCTCGTGCCGAGGGCGACCATTTGTGAAGGAGTGGCTACCATAATTTTTTTCTCCAAATGAAATTTTTGTTAAGTAGATAGCGCCATTATTAGGCTTAATTGCCGGGCTTTTTTGTGAATTTGACCGTGTAAGCTTTATAATTCAGTAAGAGCACCCAAAGTCTGCCTATTCTATAATAAAGAAGACCATCGATCAACAACCCCCTGCTCAGAGATGTCAGGATTCTTGTATTTATTATTAATACCTACTATTTTAGTTATTGAAGCTTTTTAGGTCGGTGTTGGATCGGTCGTTGGTAAATGCGATTAAAGAAATTAATATCTATCGAGGCGCCTGACATTAGCTAATAAACCAGAAAAATACAAGTTGGGAGAAAATTATGACGCTGAATCATAAGATTGTTTCAGAGTTTTCCCTAGAGGACACCTCTTTTTTGATCGTGAAATTTTCGGGAACTTTAGATGAAAAGATTGATCTTTCCTTCGTTTTGGAGCAAATAGCCACAAAACACCTGATAATAGATACTCGAGGATTAGATAAAATCAATTCTTTGGGGGTATCGGCTTGGCTAGATTTTATGGATGTATTAAATGAAAAACAAATTTCCATATATTTTGTCCATTGCTCCTATGAACTCATACTCCAAAAAGGCATAATCGACAATTTTATCCCCAAATCATCCAACTCCTTTCTTCTTAGCTTTCATCTCGCTCTTTGCTGCGATGATTGTCAGGCCAATAAAATTCACGAATTTACTGCTTTGGATGTAAAAAACTTGCCTCCAAATAGCATACCTGAAGTCATGTGTGGCCAATGCGGATCATTTATGGAATGTGATGAAATTGAAAGTCAATTCTACAACGCTTTTATCGATTTAAAGAGAAGTTTAGTTTTAGGAGGTCTAATTGAGCCCTTGTTGGCTATTTAGATGGTCCCTGTCGCTTTCGCGCCTTCTCTATTGATAGAATAGGTTTATTCCTTGCATTTCTAAGCTTGTTATATATATC
>JAUILP010000004.1 GCA_030432875.1 Oligoflexia bacterium
TTGATGGAAGAAAGAAAGTCAAAGCCCTTGCTCATCAGGCGATTAAAAGGGTGGTTAATGGCTAAACCCATCGCCGAAGCGGGTTTGCGAGCTTGCGAGCAAATCCCGCGCAGGCGATGAGTAATTAAATACGGATAGATTTTTGTGCATCCATCCGCCCTTTTCTAAAAATATGTTTACCCTATGAAAAAATTTTTTTTTTTTAAACTTAAACAAAGCTATAAGACAGAAACAATTCTCCAAAATACAAGAAGTATGCTGGTGTTTTGTTTGCTCGCAGCGGAATAAAATTTTCTCTATATTTTTTGCAAATTGCTAATAAAGCTATGGTGCCTTAGAATAATTGTGAGCATGGAGCATTGGTTATAGAAAATAACATCAGGTAACCAATATTTATATTTATTTTGCAGCACTTTTAGGTGATTTTGTGGCATTTTTATACCCCGATTTAGCGGACTCACGCGTTATTTTTAGCAGTCGCGCAGAAGAACAACTCTACAAAATCTGCAGTGAAAATTTAAGCGATAGCAGGCATGTTTTTTATTCAATTACGCTTTCAAAACACGAATTAGGGGAAGGCATTAAAGACAACGAAATAGACTTTGTTGTTTATCATCCTCTGTATGGTCTGATTGTTATTGAAGTCAAGGGGGGGCGCATTGGGTTTGATGCCAAATCGGCCGCATTTTTTAGCATTAATCGCCATGATGAGCGCTTTGACATTAAAGACCCTTTTAAACAGGCCTTGGTATGGAAAAGTCGCTTTTTGCGCTATTTGCGTCTTAAAAACCTGCGTCTTCCTGTAAGCCATGCGATTTGTTTTCCTTCAGTCGATGAGAGTGAATTTCCAGAAAGTGCGGGTTTTGAGCAGCGCATTATTTTGGGGCGTAACCGGATCCAAAAAATTGAAGAGAGCTTAATTCATATCGCAACATCATCTCATGCTGAAAAATATTTGCATTTTACCGACGTGAAGGACACCTTAAAAGATATCCTCATTGGCAGCAGCTTCACGAGCCGCCTGTATCTAAGAGATTATATCGACAGCCACGAGCTACGGGTTCGGGATATTGAAGGCATACATGAATCTCTTATCATGCCCATTGCGAGTAGCCAAAGACTGGGTGTGGAAGGAGAGGCAGGTACTGGAAAAACAATTTTAGCTATTCTTCTCGCCAAACATTTTCGAGATCAGGGGCAGAAAGTTTGTTTACTCTCATCCAATAATCTCCTTAATCTTTACCTTAAAAAAGAAGTTGGTCCGGGGGTCACCATAAAAACCTACAATGAAATCGCCAGTGGTTTTGGTGTGAATTTACTCCATCCCCATAAAGATTTTTCAGGCAAAAGAAATGACTGGGTTCAAATCGAAGGACCCAGTCGACTCAAAGACAAAATTGATCAAAGTTTAGAGCGCTATGATGTTCTCATTTGCGATGAAGCCCAGGATGTTCAGCCCTTATGGTGGGAAGCGATTAAGTCTTTACTCAAAGATGAAAATGCCCGTTTTTATCTCTTTTTTGACCGCAGCCAGGGGGTGTTCGGCTCAGGCGAAGCGGCGAGTAATTTTATTCCTGATGAAGTGCTTCCTGTGCCGGGTCCCTATTTTCCCCTGGTACATAATTACCGCAATACTAGAGAAATCGCGAGTTTTGCTCGTTCCTTTCGCACGGGTAAGGCTATTTTGCAGAGCCATAGTGGCCGTCTAGGCTACAAACCAGAAATAGTTGTGTACAAAGACAAAAGCGATTTTGATAGGTCCCTTGGGGGGCTTTTGCGTAAACTTAGGCGTGACGAAAAAATTCGATTAAACGAGATTACGCTGCTATCTGCTCGTGCTCCTCAAGCCAAAGGATCGGTACTTTTTCAAACACAAGAAATTGCCAAAACACCGCTTTTTGATTTTTCGCGTCATGCCGGACGGCATAAGCATGGCTTTTATGTGCCAGAGCATAAGCTAAGTACTGCGACAATTGCTGGATTTAAAGGGTTAGAAACGCCGATCGGCATCCTTTTAAATATCAGTGAATACCATCTTCCTATTGATAATCCGATCATGTCGAATCTGATTTATGTCGCCTTTACCCGTGCCAAACATATGCTTTATATTTTTGTTCGCGAGGATGACCCTAAGCGCCTTCACCTTGAGAATGCTTTAAAGCTCGTTAACAGCAGTGGCAGCATGGTGATCGAAGGGTCGCAGTCTGACTTTGAATTTTCCGGCATCGTTTCCTATTATAATCCCGATCGCATGGGGTGGCTCACCGTTGATGATCCCGCATTTCAAAGGAAAAATATTATGTTTTTTCCGAGTGATATCACCAAGGCAGGTATTCAAAAGCTGGAATTAGGGGAAAGCTTAATTTTTCGTACTCAGGTAGAAGGTAGTGCCATTGTGGCTAATGTTCTTAAAAAGGGCCGAGCAGATTGAGTTAATAGTTGAATAAAATGGGTGATTGTGATTGTCTCTGTCTTAGCAGAACTAAGCAAACTTCAAAAAAAAATGGAGAGCACCCCATGATTCAAGCAACAAAAAAAATATGCTTCTTGATACTAGGCTTATTATTAGCATCTTGCGGTTCTGTCTCAAAAGAGGCTCACGTAAATCACACCCTAAATAAACCGGTAAATCATGATAAACATAATGCCTTATGGCTAAAAATCGGAGCCGATGACTACCTTGAAAAAGATTTTAAAGGGCAGTATTTTTTAAAAAAAGCGCAGCCCCTTTCTCTGGATCACCCGTCTGTGAAGCGTGCCCAGAAAATTTTAAATAACATCTTTTCTTACCTATCCCAGACTTACCCACTAGATATGACTTCTATTCCTAAACCCGAAGCCGTGGTTTATCAAGTTGGGAGTCAATTTAATGCCAGCGTCGGCAGTGTCGACCGTTTTGTCACTATACCCATATTTTATTCCGAAGAAAGCATTGCTGATTTTGACCCTCAATTTGACCTAAATCCTCATGCGAGTGATTATTTAAAAATTCCAGATTCAGTGGAAAGCAATGATATGAATGGGGGCGATAATGAGCCTGTTCCCTCAATTAATATTACTGCGGATATTGCTGAGCGTATCGATGCTGAACTAAAGGCTCATAAATGCAAAATAAGCTGGGAGTATGATGACCAAGGCAGTCCAACCAAAGGCATCATGAGTGACGAATGTGAACATTACCCTTCTGCGGAGATAAAAAAACGCGGGTTTTACCTTGGCATAAAAATGAGCTTTATCCCCTCTATAGTCGAAATGAGCAGCTATTTGATCGACTCCCTTAAAAATGACGATGAGTTGACAGCAATTTTAGCACATGAACTTGCTCATTATATTAAGGCGCACCAAATGACGAAAGAGCCTTATGGGTATTTGTATCTTAATGAGGGTGCCGTTAATCTAGCGGAAAAACCTATCCATGACCCAAGGTATGACGAACAGCTTGAATCTGCTCTTTATAGTGCTGATCTAGTATATGGTGAAAGCGTGGAAAATTACCAACTGAGGGAATTTGGTTACCACAGTTTTTTGGCGCGAGCGATGCCCTATCTTACTGATGTGATGGCTTCCTTAAAATGCTCGGGACAATCTACCAACGAAAATAGCTGTAGTCAGTCATGCCAAACTCTTATTGAGCTCAACCGCGATCCTCATATGAGTGACTCTTTACACAACTACAATATAGAGGATCCTGGCGTTTTTTCTGAATTTGCGGGAAATTATCAGCGTGTTTTTAAGAAGTGCATGCAAAATATTATTTTAGACCAAGAGTTTAAATCGGCAGTCTCCCAGGGAATTTATGACGAAGATACCTATAAAAAATATCCCGCTTTGAACTATTACATTTTAGAAGCTTTAGCTTATGAAGAAGACGATCTTGCCAGCATTGCTGATCAATATGAAATATACTCCGCTGAGTTAAATGAGAATATAAAGGCGCAAACGGCAGCCTATCAAGAGCAGATTCAGGACATCGTGTCGGCCAACTTAGGTTACTATACGATTGAACAGGAAGCTGATGAGCTCGCTTTAGAGTGGCTAATGGGTATGAAAATTTCTCCAGACGCTATGATTAAGACATTAATAGCTTCGCAAAAAGCCTGGGACAATGATCCTATGAGCAGCGCAATAGCAAATATTTTGCCCCCAGAGCTTGAAACTCCCTTTAGCACCTGCATGGAGTTATATAAAAATGACTGGATGAGCGGGGGGGAGGTTGTTCAAATCCCTTTGGGATCTGTATTTGACGAACATCATAGTGGCTGCTACCGCATCTATAATATTGACCGAGAAATAAAAACGCATTTCGCGAACGATCAGTTAGCCTTATAAAATGCTTCAGAGCGCTGGCACTTTAGGTACGCCTGGACCCGCACCAAAATTAAGACTTATGCGAAGGCGCAGTTCTAGCACCAGCGCCAGTAGTAGTAGGCGGTGCAATGAGGCCTAAAGTAACGGCATTAGAAATGATAGGCGGTGTCATGCATCTCAGGAGATCGTTTCCGTGAATTAATGAATGTGAACACAAATTGCGCTCGTTTTACCCAACAAGTTTGTTTGGCTACTTCTAATAGCTAGCAGGCAAAGCAGGGAAATTAAAATGATAGTTTGCCCCGGACTGACTATCCCAGTCACCTCCAGCAGTAACAAAAGCGATCTCGATATCAAGTGGGCGTAAGGTAGATAGCGAAAACCCAGGTTCCTTCGCCACGAATGGATTTAGGAGGTACTGCATCGAAGTGCTCGCATGCTGGGCACATCCGTCAAACATTCCTTTGGTACAGGTATTTGATAAGTAAAATCGCGTACAAGCTCCGCTAGAACTCTCGGCATCAATAAAATCAGTGACAAAACTCCCATCCGGAAAATTGATTTTTACAAGTAGAGCAGGTACTGCCTTCTTTGCTCCGGTGCATAAAATGCCATTATAATAGATTGCAAGGCCCAGGCCATTGTCTTTTTGTCTAATGCGCTCGACGCGAATAGCATTATGCTCCAATGAATCAACAGTTACCGGATAAGTGTCCGGATAGCCACTTTGTAATTTATGATCATCATGAGCGCCCTGACAACTATTCAAAACAAGACACACTAAAGCTAAATGAAAAAATTTCATAAGAATCTTCCCTTCTAAAAAAAACTGGTATAAGTTTTTGCTCCTGGAGTGATCTTAGCCATCTGCAAATTGGGTGTGCGGAGTGCTTGAGTGGTGTCTCCAAAAACAGTATCTGAGAGCATCCCATATTTGATTTCTAGGTTAAAAAAACCATATCACCTCTGAAAACACTGCGAACCTATCCATTAACCTCCTGTTTGTCAAGAGGTAATTGCCTAAGTCATGTTGAGGTTAGCCCTCAGCAAATGCCTGACACAGAGGGGAATCGTAGCTTTTTAGCCTGCTTAGGCTTTCGCATCAGCTTTAAATTCACTCTTTTCTTCAAACTCAAGAGAGGCTATCATGACCGGGCTATTTTTGATTGGCAAATTGTAGGCTTTGCTTGATTTCGTAGTCAAAGAAAGTAGAACATACAGTATCTTTACCCCCAATTTATGGAGAGGCAACTCATGAAATCATTATTCTTCGCCGCATCGTATTTCTTTGTCAGCGCCGTACTGATCAACGCCTGCGGGCTGGCACCAAGCCAGCCAGAGTCCAAAGTCTTGGCAAGCTATGAATTTTGCAATGCTGCCGAGGATGCGAGCGCTCCACTCGAAAGTTACGCTGATGGCATCACCTATGAACTGGTTGATATCAAATTTGACTTTGGCGAACTCCCCTTTCAGCCAGTATGTATCGGTCCTGTTGATTTTAAACTTGGAGACCGCATTAAAGTTGCCGTGGAAGATGGGGAAAAGACCAATATACAATATGAGAAAAGAGCCTTAAGCATCAATCAAGCCTGCATTGGCACCAATTGGGACAAATCTCGGCGTCAGGTAGAATTTACTGGTACCGTCGCACTTTCCCAAATGAACCAGAGTTCTGAAAAGAATTTTTCTGGAGATGTTTTTATTTATGGTGAGGTGTCACATCCAGCGACCGACACCTTGGTCGTCCGCGAACATTGGGATTATCGGGCGGGAGCCAAGTGCCGTTACGGCTTTTTGGGGACTGGCGGAGATTGTTTTAAAGTTCTCGATCATTACAACATTCTTATCGATTGGCCTGTAGGTAAAAAAGTGGACTTTGATGCCTTAGATCTCTTTGGAGAAACAGAGCGCCACCATTGGATTAAGTCAATTAAAGACGGAAGCATGTGCTATTCAAAGTATCAATTGCTCTACCGAAAAATTTAAATTTTATCATTTATGATGCGCACAGATGGCGAGTTGAGGCCTAGCGTAATGAACAAGATTGAAGTTTTAAATTAATACTTAAACTCAATTCGCGTGTTTTTTTCGATGCGGAGGGACTTCTTATCACACAATTAAAGTATTTTTGTTTTTCATTGGGATAGTTTGGGTAGACCTTGAGCGAATAATTTTGGTTAAAGTTAATATCATTGACGGTAAGCGGTAAAAACCCTGAATTGCGCTCTCCTGAAATATTGATAAAGGGGCGTTCACCTCGCCCGACATGGGTCGCTATTATTTTGAGGGTGATAAGGTTATCCCGCGGATTCAGGCTGAGGTTGCTTTTTTCGATTTTTGCTCCGGGGTTAGCTTCAAATGTCCACTTAAGGGACTGATATCCGTCGCGTGAAATAATTAAGTTATGTTTTCTATTGGGGCTAATTTTATCGATGAGGATGGGGGAGGAAACAAATTCACCTCCAAATAGGGGTTTGTTATCCAAAGTTAAGGTTACGGCGCTAGGATCCGTAGAAAGTCTTATACTGGCAAAGCCATGGCTCTGAGCTTGTTGCCGCCATGTACTATAGCCCATCAAGCCTGCGAGGGCGACAATGGCTGCAAAAACAAACATTCCAGCCATGTTGAAAAGGGAGGCTGATTTGCGGTGCCGACTTTTTGAACTGCTGCGTTTAGAACGCTTGCGTGAGCTCCGAGACATTTTGTGGCTTGGGTTTGGACTCATAAATTTGGGCGAAGAATGACCTGAAAAGCCGCGATTTACCTGATTTGCTGCTGTTAACATCGGTTTAATATGCGATGCGGTACCTACATCTCGACCACTCTGCAGCTTAATTTCACTTATATTTTGATTATATTTAGGCTCTCCTTCCTGAAGTTTTTCCTTTATCAGAGCATTTTTTGTCTGGAGGCGGGGAGAGGTTAGCGCTTTTTTAATTTCCTCTCGCATAGTTTCGCGTTTGTTAGAAAGCACGTCTTTTAAAAGTTCTCCGAGTTCCCCCGGACTAAACTGAGGGTGATGCTTATTGAGATAGGTACGCAAGGCTTTTTCTAGTTCTTCGGCACTTTGATAGCGATTGCGGCGATCTTTTTCGAGAGCTTTGCGAATGATGCCTTCTAACTCATGAGTAACTTCCGTGTTTTGTTGCCTTAAAGTCGTGGGTATTTGGCAGGCCCTAACAAGATTGATGGTGTGGACTTCATTGTCTCCAGAAAAAAGTCGTTGCATCGACAGTGTTTCCCAAAGAACAATACCCAGAGCAAAGACATCTGTAGAGGCATCTATGGGCTTGTTAGAAATCTGCTCGGGGCTCATGTATGAGTATTTACCTTTAATGACGCCAGGTTTTGTTTCGGTCATTTTGTTGTCAGCTTCAGCTATGCCAAAATCGGTAATCTTGACTTCCCCTTCAAAGCTAACCAGGATATTTTGTGGCGATATATCTCGATGAATAATATTAAGTGCGCGACCAGTAATTTCATCGACTTTGGTATGCGCATAATGTAAACCGCGTGCTGCTTCTGCTCCCAAAAATATGATCATTGGAATGGAAAGGCGATTACCCGCTTTTTCGCAGTGTGCGAGTAAAGTTCTTAGGTCTGCGCCGTCTATAAACTCCATAATGATGGCTGGGGTACCATCAATTTCTTCGTACCCTTCTACTCTGACGATATTGGCGTGCTGGAGTCTTTTGCTAATATGGGCTTCATCACGAAACATTTGCACAAACTCGGCGTCTTGAGCGTAGTGAGCGAGTATGCGCTTGACGGCACAAAGCCTTTTAAAACCACCTTCACCGAGTTGGGTCGCAAGCCAAATTTCGGCCATGCCACCCATCGCAATGGTTTTTTGTAAATTATACCGGTTTGAAATTAAAGCCATGCTGGCTTTGCACTCCTGCAAAAAATAAAACCCACTTTATCCTAAAGGGGATTTCGGCAGAATTTTGTGAGATTTTAAGGGTTTCACTCGAATATTTCGCTAGGGGCATTTGCTATTTTTGGGTCATGATCTTTGAAATATGGACAAAAAAAGGGGACTTTTAGGATTCAGGAATTTTTGTTCAAGCTTCTAAAAATAAATGGTAACTTATCCAAGTATCCTAGATAAATAATCAATCATGAAAAGGAGCAGAATGTCCCTCTTTATTTCTTTTGAAGGTGGGGAAGGGGTGGGGAAAAGTGCCCTAATTAGGGGATTTGCCAAATCGTTTAGCTCCCAGCAGCTTTTTCTTACCCGTGAGCCTGGAGGAACATTTATAGCGGATCAAATCCGTGGTATTTTTTCCCAGTCTCCTCCTGAGGAACCTCTTACAAAAATAACTGAGTTTATGCTCCTATCAGCGGCACGGTCACAGCATGTTGCCTATGCTATTAAACCAGCTTTAGAACGCGGAGATTGGGTCGTTTCAGACCGCTATGCTGATTCGTCTCGGGTTTATCAGGGATTAGTCGGGGGGCTAGAGCAGGGCTTAATGGAAACCGTTATTGCTAGAACGACTCAGGGAATTGAGCCTCACATCACTTTTTTGCTGGACTGCGACCCAGATATTGCTTCTCAGAGGCGGCATCAGCGCTCTGATATTGATGCCATTGCCCGCTTTGATAATGCCGGATTAGAATTCCACCATTTGATTCGTGAGAGCTATTTAAAGCTCGCCAAGCTTTATCCCAAACGGATTGTGGTTATAAATACGGAAAAACCCGTACCCGAATGCCTAGAGGAAATTAGCAGGCACGTAGAAAAATTAATGCTAAAGTCCTAAATAGGGCTGATTTTTCTTATGTTAACTCTCAATACTAAAGGTGATTTTTTTGATGACGGGACAACAGGACCACCTCATATCATGGAGGGATCTTCCAGGAAGTGCCGCAGTACTTAAGCTGTTGCTTGCTTATGGCCGTGAGGCACAATCACCCGAAACACTGATCATTTATGGGCGTAACGGTCTAGGCAAGAATCATTATGCCAAAGCGATTGCGGCAAGGTATTTTTGCCGAGAGCATACGGCATGTGGTGCTTGCGACGAATGTGTTCGTGTCATTTTGCAGTCTCATTCCGAGGTTCTTTGCCTTAATGGTGAGGAAAAAAGTATTAAAAAAGATGATATCGAACAGGTCTTTAGTTTTTTGTCGTTTTCTTCTCAAGGTTTGCAAAAGGTGCGAACGGTTATTATTCTGCACGCTCATCTTCTCACTATTGCGGCAGCTAATGCCTTGCTAAAAGTCCTTGAGGAGCCTCCTGCCCAAACGCGTTTTATCCTGACGACCGATAAACTCGACAACCTAATGACAACGGTTCTTTCCAGGGCCCACAAATTTTATATTCCGCCTCCTCCCGCTCAAGAAAGTCTCGCTTGGTTAGAGCAACAGGTTTCCTCTTCGCCCAAGACTCACGCGAAGTCTTTTAGTCAAGAACGTGCGCGCCAGGCTCTAATGCTTTGTGGATACGTGCCTTCTCAGGCATTAAATCTCTTAATGTCGGATGATTCTATTTTGGGAGGAGCCTCTGATCCATTACTCCCCATAAGTGATTTGAGCCCTGGATCTCCTCAGGAGCAAAGCTTTATGGCTGATCTGCGGGGGCGTGATGAGGCTCTAGAGTATAGGGTGAATTTTTTAGAAGCGTCTCTTTCCATCTACTATAACCATATTTTGCAAGATAAAAACAAATCCCTGGTACCAAAACTTGATGCCTTAGCCATCAAACTCCGGCGGCAGCGCCTGAGTTTAGTGCGTCAAAAAGGGATAAAATCTTTGATATCTTTAAATACTGAAAATATGCTTGAATATATCACGGGATCTCCTCCTACCGGTGAAGATCCTTTAGGGGATACATTTTTTTAATATGTTAAATTGTGAACTTAAATGGCATTATTATAAGTCAATTTAAGTTTTTTTTGATGCTAAGGTTTAAATACATGGAATTTATTAATGTGGCAAATATTGAATTTTCTCATTTAGGGAAAATTTATAGCTATCAAATCGGTAACAATGATGTTCGCGTGGGTGACCAGGTTGTTGTAGAAACGGAACGTGGTATGAGCATCGCCCGCATTGTCGAACTCAAATACTTAAGTGCAGATTTTTTTAAAGACAAAAAGATTAAGTCTATTATTCGCAAGGCTTCGCCCAAAGATTTGCTTCCTCCTAAAAAAATTGGCGTAGAGGATGCTTTTGTTTCGACCCGAGCCAAAATTAATGAACTCAACCTCAAAATGAAACTACTAAAAGTAGAAATCCAATTTGGGGGAAATAAAGTCCTGATCTTTTTCTCTGCTCCGGGGCGCGTAGATTTTCGCGAGTTGGTTAAACAATTGGCCTCCAGCTTAAAAGCGCGGGTAGAGTTAAAACAGGTAGGCGCGCGGGACGAGGCAAAGTTATT
This sequence comes from Oligoflexia bacterium, assembly GCA_030432875.1. GTDB lineage: Bacteria > Bdellovibrionota_B > Oligoflexia > Oligoflexales > JAGOVF01 > JAUILP01. The sequence continues at coordinate 10,694 of JAUILP010000004.1, forward strand.
AGGCGGAATGGGGCGCTGCGGGCGTGAATACTGTTGCTCAACTTTTTTGCGTGAATTTGTGCCTGTATCAATAAAGATGGCAAAAATTCAAAATTTAGCCCTAAATCCAACCAAAGTCTCAGGTGGATGTGGGCGTTTGCTTTGCTGCTTAACTTATGAAAATGAAACCTATCAGGAAATGCGTAAAGGACTCCCTGCTATTGGGAGCCGAATTCGCGTGGTCAATGATAATATTCTAGGGCTGATTGTCAAAGTTGACGTTTTAAATCAGCGGCTGCTAATAGAAACAGAACATGGGAAAATGACCGAAGTTAAACTTGAAGATGTCGAAATCGTTTCTCGGGCTAAAGAGGCGGATGTTTCTGATGATGGCCAGTGGGGGGAAGATATTGACCTTGGAAGCCTTGAATAAATAGAGTGGGAATTATATCTGTGTCTATGAGTCTTTTTGTCTGAATTGCTTTTCCCCCAGAATTTCTGGAACTTTTTTTATGCAACATTTAGCATATGTGTCATCTCATAATCAACGAGTGATGACAGGTCATAAAAGAAATGGTGCTTTATTAAAATTTTAAACTTTTAACATCTGTTTAGGTTAATGGCTCTCCAGCCCTATATCGATTCCATATCATTTAACTGGGATGCATTACCATTAGGTTAACTCAATTATTTCTCACCGAATGGGCGATCGCCCTTGCAGAAACGATCCGCGAAAATTAATCAGAGAGTGGAGAAAATACATTAAATATTTGATTGTAAGAGCGCCTTGGAAAGAAGCGTTTAGCCTTAATTAGATGAAAGTACTTAGTAAAATTTTTATAATAACATGAAATTATATATTTAATTTTGTATTAACCCCTATTTTTGAACGTTAGATTCAAGTAAACTTCACAATTTTCCGACAGGTATAAAAACAACATCGAGGGGATTATGAGAAGCATAAATTATATCGCAATTTTTTTAATCTTAATACTGAACTCATGCACAGAACCAGGGCAAAGTTTATCGGAAAGAATTGTTGCAGAAAACAATGGGGCTAATACGGATGAACCTGATGAATCTATTGTGGAAAATGCCGGTCATGATGCTCCAACTACCAGCGATAGTTCTGGTGAACTTACTGTAAATGTAGGCCCAGATAAATATACAAATGGCTCAGTATCAATCAGTGCTACTGCCGCAGGCACCACCCCACTAACCTATGTATGGAGTAAAATTAGTGGAACAGGATCGATAACATTTAGCGATAATGCCTCTGCAGAGGTTATAATTACAATGTCATTGGACGGCATTTATTTGATCCGCTTAACAGTTACAGATGCTAACGGCAATAGCGCCTATGATGAAGTTAATATCGTTAAGGACACAGTTCCTCCATCTATAAATATCGGCGATGACATCATAACAAATGGGGAAATCACAATCAGTGCTATCACAAGTGAAGCCAGCGGTTTAACATATAGCTGGAGTAAAATCAGTGGTTCCGGCACGATTACTTTTGGCAGCCCCTTCAGCAAGGATACCGCTGTAACAGCTTCTGACACAGGTGATTACGTTTTGAGATTGACCGCGACTGATTTAGCTGGCAACAGTAGTTTTGATGAATTAACACTTACCAGGACAACATTGGCACCCAACCCCGGTATTTTCTTAGCATCAACGAGTGGCGGTGCAACCAGCTTCACCCTAAATTGGTCTGCTGCTACGGATCTTGATACAGAAACCGCTGATTTACGGTATATGCTATGCTCCGGCTCTAATGTAACATCAATTAATACAGTAGAAAAATGCGAAGCAGCCACCGTCGAAATGCCTTATACGACAAATGCGTTATCTCATACAATAACGGGAAAAACGGCTGGTACTATTTATTTTTATAATGTTGTGGTAAAAGATTCATCTGATCAAAAATCTCTCTATGATGGAAGAACACAGGCATTAGGGATTTCTCTTGCCTATACCTTTTCAGGACTCACTGATAACAGCAAAATTGGCGAAGTTTTGTCTAGAGCTGGCGATGTAAATGGTGATGGCAAAGCAGATTTTATTATCGGAGATCCCTTGTCAACAGCAGGGGGTTGCCCCTGTGGAGCTGCTTTTGTTTATAGCGGAGCAACCGGAGAAATCATCTATTCCTTTGTAGGAACTGAAGATAATACAAATTTTGGAAATGCGGTGGCCGGCGGGGGGGATGTGAATGGAGATGGAACTCCAGATATCGTTATTGCTAATAATACCGCATCAGGCGGGGGGGCATTGCGAGGCCAAATTAAAGTTTTTAGCGGAGCTACAGGAGCTGTTATCTACACGCATAATGGTAGCGAAGATTCTGCTAGCTTGGGATATGCAGTCGCAATGGCTGGGGATGCTAATGGCGACGGAAATGAAGATTATTTAGTCAAAGAAGTGAGCACAGGAAAGGTTTATTTATATAGTGGAGCTACAGGTCAGTCACTTTTTGTTTTTGATAACCCACATGGCCTTGCTGTAACTTTTGGCAACTCCTTGGCTGGAATAGGTGATATTACTCATGATGGAAAAGCTGAAATAATAATCGGAGATAGAGCCGTAACTGGTCCTGGCGCTAATAGTGGGGAAGCATATGTCTTTAATGGGGCGAGTGGAGAAATCATATTTACGATTCCTGGAACCGAAGTCGGGGGCAAATTAGGTTATTTGGTTTCTGGAGCAGGTGATGTAAATGGAGATGGAACACTAGATTTTATTGTTGGCGAACCAGGGAAAGATGCGTCAGAAGGAGGGCTTAATTCTGGAACTGCCTATGTTCATAGTGGCGCTACGGGAACCGTTCTCTACACAATTCCTGGTGCCTCTATAAATAGTAACTTGGGTGTTTCCTGTAGTTTTGGCGATGTAAATAATGATGGGCGTTCAGATTTCATAATAGGAGAGGCGGGAGCTCCCGCTGGTGGCACTTTTAGGGGACAGGTATATATTTATAGTGGCGCTACTGGAACGATTCTTCATACTATCTCTGGGGTCGATGATTCAGCAAAGTTCGGAACAAAAGTGGATGGCCTTGGGGATATCAATGGCGATGGGAAAGACGACTTTATAATTGGTGCGCCATTTTCACCTGAAGGTGGTACAAATCGTGGAAAGGCTTTTATTTATCTTTCACCAAGTGATTAAAACGAGTCTCTATCTCTCTCTGATTTAATAAAATATTTTATAATTTAATTTTTAATATTTTCTGCTATGAGAGAAAAGCCCAAATAAAATTGCGGAAGCATTTTCTTCCGCAAAAGTTTAATTTTTAGGTGACATATTTAGCGTAAATGTCTGTCTATGCGATGTTCAATCTTATATTCAGAAAAACATTTCTGAAAAAGATTACATAATGCTCAATATGCTATCACCGCTGAAGCTAACTGCTTCATCTTCATTAAAGGCAAATTCATGAGTTTTCGGCTTTGATTTTTTGAGTGAAAACCATTTTTTGCCTGATTTTGCTTCAAAATAATCGTCACTAACCTCAGAGTGAACTGAAGAAACTGGTTCTGCTTTAGGCATTCTGTGTTCGGTTTCGGGCATATCGGTCACAAGATTTTGGTGTTTTTTATCCTCAAAATAATTTCGTTCATAATCACTAACCAGGCTGGAAACATCGGTTATGGGAAGCATAATTTCTGAATAAGAAGCGCTGGTAGATGATTCTGATTTTCTACTATCAAACGATGAATCATAGTCGTCACTCGCTGATAAGCTTTTGTTAAATGAGCGTTTGCGTAGAGTATTCCACAGTAAAAGAAGCATGAAAAAAACTAGGGTACCTGAGCCATAAACAATAAGATTTTCATAGCGGTATGGGGCCGTGCCTTCTATATTTAAAGAGGTCATACTCCCCCATACGGCTTGCATCATGGCTTTGTCTTCTACAAAGCGCTTTTCAAAATCGGTAAAGGTCATCAAAAACTGTTTGTCTTGACCGGAAACAAGAAAATGCATTTGCATCATGGGATTCTTGCCTATATCCATGGCACTGTATAATACGAGGCCATCCTTAGTTCCGCGATAGTCAACAAATTGATGGTCAATGACCCTAAAATTTGTGGCGACACCTTGACTAAAACGTTGTTCCAATTCTTTGGTTATTTCCTGGGCGCGTAGCTCATCGATGGGCGTCGATTCATACTTTACAGCAAGGGTAATATTCCGCTGGTAAATGACTTCTTCTTTATTGGGGGATGAAAATTCAGGTTTTGGCTCTGCTAAAATGAGACTGAGGCCTGCTTCTCCAGTTTTGATCTCCCAGCCCGGTGGGGGGGTAATGGAGAGATTAATATTTTCTAGGGTAACAGAATTTTGCTGCGAAGACGCTATAGCTTCGCTTGCCACAGAGGGTAAAGTTTCCTCGGGAGATTTATTTTCAGTGTCTAATTCGGTATGGGGTGGAGAGGCGAAGGTCTGTGATGAAAGTAAAAAAGAAACGAAGAGGGGGAAAACAGCTTTTGGTGTAGAAAGAATGCACTGGCGCAGCAACATAGAAACTCCTCATCAACAAAAATTTAAGAACAGCAGCAACAACATAGTTCGCTAATTTGAATAAAATAGCATAGTCTTTTTATAAAATCAATATAATAATTTATATTTTATTAAAATAATTTTTTATTATAATAAAATATAGCAATATTCTATAGATACAAATAGGCCGTTACTGGGGCTTAATCATGGCGTAGGATTGGGTAAATTAAAAATATTGGTGGGAAAGGGAAGTAAAGGAAACTCTTGGCTCAGTTTAACTCCCAAAAAGAAAATGTGGCGCTCTTTCGGTTAGCACCGAGGGAATAAGAAATAGAAAATATGCTAAGGAAAATAACCAAAAATGGCAAAATAGCAAATTTTTTACTGACTTTATTTGCCTGTCATTGAGGGATTTACAACTTGCGCTTTGAGAGGGGTAGAGCATAATATATAAGGTGCGGCTTTTTTAATAATTTTTTACATAATAATTTTCCAAAATTTTAAGATACAAGGAGCTGAAAGATGGCGTTGATTCCAATGGTTGTTGAACAGTCAAATCGCGGTGAGAGAGCCTGGGATATTTACTCAAGACTCCTTAATGACCGGATAATTTTTTTGGGAACTCCTATTATGGACGAAGTCGCTAATGTGATCATTGCGCAGATGCTGCTTTTAGAGGGTAAAGATCCGGAAAAAGATATCCATCTTTACATAAATAGCCCTGGGGGCTCGGTTACAGCGGGTCTTGCCATTTATGATACGATGCAAATGATTCGCTCTCATGTTCGTACCTATTGTATTGGCCAATGTGCGAGTATGGGGGCGTGGCTTCTCGCTGCAGGGGAGCCTGGTAAACGATTCGCTCTTCCTAATGCGCGCGTGATGATTCATCAACCACTGGGTGGAGCGACTGGTCAAGCAACTGACATTGAAATACAGGCCACAGAAATACTAAAGCTGAAACAAAAAATGACAGGAATTTTGGCAAAACATACGGGGCAACCATTTGATAATATTCTGGAACATATCGATAGGGATAAATTCATGTCGGCTGAGGAAGCTAAAGAATATGGAATTGTCGACGATATAATAAGGCCTGGCCAAAAATCGGTAAATGAGGATGGTCAGTAATTCAAGAACTAAAAAGAAAACACCAAGCTATTTGGAGTAATGATGGCTAGTAAAGACTCAAGTTTGCATTGTAGTTTCTGCGGAAAAAGCCAACGCGAAGTGCGCAAACTCATCGCTGGGCCAAACGTTTACATTTGTGATGAATGTATTCAGCTTTGCAATGACATTATTGCTGAGGAAGTCGAAAAGGAAGAAATTCTAAATCCGACGGGTAAAGTTCCCAATCCTAAGGATATAAGGCGCATTCTTGACGACTTTATTATTGGGCAAGATCTTGCTAAAAAGACGCTCGCGGTTGCTGTGCACAACCATTATAAGAGGATTGAAAGCAATCTAAAAGAAAAGAGCGATGTCGAGCTCGTTAAATCCAATATACTTTTGATTGGACCTACAGGAAGCGGTAAAACCCTGCTTGCCCAGACACTTGCTCGCATTTTAAATGTTCCTTTTACGATTTCAGATGCCACCAATCTTACGGAAGCAGGATATGTTGGTGAGGATGTGGAAAATATCATCCTTAATCTTCTACAAGCTGCTGATTATGATGTGGAAACGACTCAAAGGGGCATAGCGTATATCGATGAGATCGATAAAATTGCCCGCAAAGGGGAAAACCCATCCATTACCCGTGATGTTTCTGGAGAGGGTGTGCAGCAGGCGTTATTAAAAATTATTGAAGGAACAATTGCTAATGTTCCACCTCGAGGCGGAAGAAAGCATCCACAACAGGAATTTTTACAGGTAGATACTTCTAATGTACTCTTTATTTGCGGCGGGGCTTTCGCCGGTCTAGAAAATATCATTGCCGAGCGCATTGAAGTTAGCTCATTGGGCTTCGGTGCTGAAGTGACCTCTAAAAAGAAACGTGAACTCAACAAATTATTTTCCCAAGTGAGAACCGAAGATTTAATGAAATTTGGTCTCATCCCAGAGTTTATAGGACGCCTTCCCGTTCTTTGTGCTTTAGAGGAGCTCACAGAAGAAATCTTGGTCCAAATATTAACAGAGCCGAAAAATGCGATCGCCAAGCAGTTTAAAAAGCTCTTTGAACTTGAAAAAGTAGAGCTGAAATTTACTGAGGGTTCGCTGCGTGCTGTTGTCAAAGAAGCTCTAAAAAGGAAAACGGGAGCACGCGGGCTACGTGCCATATTAGAAGGTGCCATGCTCGAAATTATGTATGAGGTGCCAAGCCAAACCGACTTAAAAGAAGTTATTATCACTGAGGAAGTCATACTTGGAGCTGCCGAACCGATTTTAGTGTATCTCAGCGAAGAAGAAAAACTCGCGCGTCAAGCCAAACAAGAAAAGGCAGAGGCTGCAGCGGCTGGCGTAGCTCGGGATCTAAGCTCAAAAACACTGTAGTTTTTCCTTCTTTTTCGCCAGTCTTGCAAACACATAATTTAGTCCACCAGGTTATAGGAAAATTGGCCTTGGTGGGCGGTTCATGTTTAATCAATGAAACATCTTCTAGTCCTGTAAATTGCTGAGGTGGCTGAAAGGCTACGCGAATCAAATAGTTTTAAGTAAACAAGTAGTACCTAAGGGCGTAGAGAAATGGGATTTCACCAATGCCTTTATTAAAACATACAGATAAGGATTTCTTTTTAGTTTTTCTTTCCTGCTGTTAACTCATTGAAGATTATTTAGTTTCACGAAGCCTCTTGTGGTTTCCCCAAAGGAAAATGCGTAATAGCCCCCTTTGCTTTGTTGTGGCGATCATATAAAATGAAATTATATAGAAAAATTAAAACCTAACGATTAGGGCGCGAGGTTTACTTCCCTCAAGTGGGGGATTTTGGTGAAAAATTTAAAATTTATAGTATGTTGGACAACGCAAATAGAAAAAACTATGTTGCGATAGTCACTTGACCAGAGCTAATAGGATATTAGATTATAACTCTTAGCATTTTTTAGGGAGAAATGATGAGTTTACCTTACAATGACATGATGGATGGCCAAAAAATAACGATCCCCTTGCTGCCGCTTAGGGACATTTTGGTATTCCCCACCACTGTCGTGCCTTTATTTGTGGGCAGGCCAAAGTCGATTAATGCTTTGGAGCAGGCCATGATGACGGATAAACGCATCTTACTTGCCGCGCAAAAAAAAGCCAAAACTGATGATCCTGGACCGGAAGATATTTATCGGATGGGGACCTTGGCACATATCCTCCAACTTCTAAAACTCCCTGATGGCACGGTAAAAGTTCTGGTAGAGGGTAAAAAAAGAGCGAAAATTAGCCAGTTTAGCCCGCAAACTGATGCCTACTTACTTGTCGATGCTGCTATCTGCGACGAGACCAAGAGCACAGAGGTGAACAACGAGGCTTTAGTGCGTACAGTTAAGGGCGCTTTCGATAAATACGTGCTCCTCAATAAGCGTATTCCTCCAGAGATGCTGTTATCCATTTCTCAGATTGATGATGAATCTAAGCTAGCGGATACTTTGATATCGCACCTGACATCGCTGAAGCTCACCGATAAACAAGCCCTTCTCGAAGAGCTTAATCCTGCTGCCCGACTCGAAAAACTCTACGGTTATATTCAGTCAGAAATTGAGATAATTAAGGTCGAGAAGAAAATAAAAGCCCGTGTTAAGCGCCAAATGGAAAAAACACAAAAGGAATACTATCTCAATGAGCAAATGGCTGCGATTCAAAAGGAGCTTGGTGAAAAAGAAGATGGGCGCAGCGAAATTCAGGAAATTGAGCGGCAAATAAAAAAGAAAAAGCTCAGCAAAGAAGCCACGGAAAAGCTAACAAAAGAAGTTAAAAAACTAAAGATGATGTCTCCCATGGCAGCAGAAGCCACCGTTGTGCGCAATTATATTGATACAGTCTTGTCTTTACCTTGGGGTGAGTACACTGAGGAGATCACAGATGTCAAATATGCGGAAGAAATTCTTGAACGAGATCACTATGGTTTAGAAAAAGTTAAGAGTCGCATCCTCGAATACCTTTCTATTTATGCGATATCTGAAAATGTCAAAGGTCCGATAATTTGTCTGGTTGGTCCTCCTGGCGTGGGAAAAACATCTCTGGCTAAAAGTATCGCGGAGGCGACCGGACGAAGTTTTGTGCGGATTTCTTTGGGTGGTATTAGAGATGAAGCAGAGATTCGTGGTCATCGCCGCACCTATATAGGCTCTATGCCTGGAAAAATCATCCAGGCGCTAAAAAAAGCGGGAAGTGCCAATCCGTTAATACTTCTTGATGAAATTGATAAACTCTCTTCAGATAACCGTGGTGACCCCTCATCAGCTCTGCTTGAAGTTCTTGACCCAGCGCAAAATCATACTTTCAATGATCATTATTTAGATGTCGATTTTGATTTATCACGCTGCTTGTTTTTTGCAACAGCAAATACGATCCATAGTGTGCCGCGTCCCTTATTAGACCGTATGGAACTCATAACTCTCTCAGGATATACGGAGGGAGAAAAAATCAGCATTGCTAAGAGTTACTTGGTTCGGAAACAGCTTTCAGAAAATGGAATGCCTGCTGATAGCCTTGCTTTTTCTGATAAAGCACTCAAAGAATTAGTGGATTACTATACCCGCGAATCTGGCGTCCGGAATTTGGAGCGCAGCATTGCCTCAGTCATTCGCAAAGTGGCGCGTTCGCACCTCATGGAACTCGCTAAAAAAGTAGATAGGGAAAATCATAAAAAGCAAAAAGCAGCTGGACCAACCAAAGAAACCAAGTCTCAAAACGTGATTGACTTAAAATCTAAAGAATCTCCAGCAGAAGCCGTGGCTCACGTAGAAGGTGAGAAAAATGGCGTGAGCAATGGGGATCATGTTGAGACTTACAAGCCTCTAAATTTGAGAGATATGATGAAGGGGCGCGTCATTAAGGATAAGATAACTGAGAAAACTATACAGAATTTACTGGGACCAAGGAAATTTAGGATCGGTCTCCAAGAGGACCACGATCAGGTTGGTATTTGTACGGGACTCGCCTGGACAGAAGTTGGCGGTGATCTTCTTGCGGCGGAAGTAGCTGTTTTGCCTGGCAAAGGAAAAATTATCATCACCGGAAAACTCGGTGAGGTTATGCAAGAATCGGCACAAGCGGCCATAAGCTACGTGAGGTCTCGTGCGGCTTTCCTGGGCCTAGAAACTGATTTTTATCAAAAAATTGATATCCATATCCATGTTCCCGAAGGTGGCATTCCCAAAGATGGTCCTTCTGCAGGCATTTGTATGGCTACGGCGATTACGAGTGCGGTAACAGGTAAACCGGTGAGTCGCCACGTTGCTATGACTGGAGAAATCACTTTGAGAGGACGTGTCTTGCCAATTGGTGGCCTAAAAGAAAAAATATTAGCCGCACATCGCGGTGGTATAACCAAGGTTATTGTACCTAAAGATAATGAAAAAGATTTGGCTGATATTCCGAAGTCAATTTCCAAAGTTATGCGTATGATTCCTGTGGAACATATGGATGAAGTTCTGTTGCATGCTTTAGCGTGGCATTATGATTCTGCGGTGGCAAAAGTCCAGGATGAGCTTTTTGACAAGCTTAAAAACATCAGCAAACTAAAACTCGAAGAATTAGAGCTTAATTTCGCTCCTCACTAACTGAAACTCTATCAAGCTAGGGGAAAAACAGTAGTGAGGAAAGAAAAAGGCAAGAGTTTATTTGTGTGCTTGTGACTGGCGCGAATCTCAAAATATAGAGTGTTGTTAAATTCATGGCTCAGCATCGCACAAAAAAAAGTGATAAAAAAGAGCTAAAATCAAAATTACAAGCTTTTGGTCCCGCTAAAACAAAAAAGGCAGGAAAGACTTCAGAATCTAAAAAGGTTTCAACCTCATCTTCGCGCTTTTTAGTGGATGGGGAGGGAGCGATTAAAAAAGCATCACCAAATAGGCGATCCCCGAACAACCAAGGTTTAGGGGCAGGCTCCCGCAAAGTTAGAAAGTCCCCAGTACCTTCTTTAGAAGAAAAAGATTTTAAAAAATATGGCGCTGCTACTAAAAAAATAAGCGCTAGTGATCAAGAAAAGAAATATCAAAGTCCTGATCCCCATGATGTTGTCCGTTTTGTCGAGGAATTAAAAAAACAGTGGATGGCTACGGTTGATGCTCTCATTGATCCCCTTATGTGGGTTGATCGAGAATATACCATTCTCAAGGCAAATACGGCGCTATGGCGTTCAACGCGTCTCCCAAGTGTTAGGGATGTTATCGGTAAAAAATGTTACCGAGTTTTTGCGCGACGCACTAAACCTTGTGAAGGCTGTTTAATGACTAATTCTGCTAGTTCAGGACTGCCTAACCAGTATTTCTTAGACGAAATCGACGAAAAGGTTTATGAGGCAAGCTCACAGCCGGTTTATGATAGCTCAGAGCAACTTATGGGGGTGGTTCAGGTATACCGCGACCGTACGGAATCGCGACGCCTTCAAGAAAAATTAGCGCAAAGTGATAAACTTGCTTCGATAGGGCAGCTGGCAGGTGGTGTCGCACATGAGCTCAACAATCCTTTGGGGGGGATATTAGTTTTTTCACAAATGCTCCTAAAGGAAATTCCCGCAGATTCTACTTTTTATCAAGATGTCAAAGAAATTGAAGGTGCTGCCCTACGCTGTAAGGATATTGTCGATGGTCTCCTTGATTTTGCTCGCGTCTCACCCAAATTGGGGCAAGGATTTTCGCAACCCTTAGAACCCGTCGACCTCCGAGAAGCTATAGACCAGGCGATTCATTTTGCCCAGGTTGGGGGGCGGTTTAAAAATAGAAAACATATTATTAAAAATAATCTTACTAATGATCGACTGTTTGTGCTGGGCCAAAAAAACAAAATCATCCAAGTCTTCCTCAATTTTATTCAAAATGCCTTGGACGCCATGCCTAAAGGTGGTTCTTTAATGGTGAGCCAAATGGCTGACAAAAAGGATTCTAAACGCATTTGTATCAGCTTAAAAGATACAGGAATAGGTATGAGTGAGGAGCAGCTTAAAAAAGCTTTTGATCCTTTTTTTACGACAAAAGATCCTGGCAAGGGAACGGGACTTGGGCTCGCTATTTGCTTTTCGATGGTCAAAGATTTTGGTGGAGAGATTGAGCTAAAAAGTACCGTTGGGAAGGGAACCCAGGTTAAGGTTTGGTTAGTTGCGAGTCCTTAGGGTCAGTGGTCCTATTCAGTTTTTTTTAAAAAAATCGCAAGTGCTTTGTCTAATTGCTTATTTTTCTGTATTTTGTGTTTTAACAATTAATTACCTGGATACAGGTTGCCCCAAAAAACATAAAATATGTGTCTCCAAAGACGCTTCTAATTATGATAAAATATTTACTTAATCATCGAAAAATAGGAAAAATGCATTTTTAAGAAACCTTTTTATGAGGAGTTTTTGTGAAAAAAATTTTAATGATTGCGTGTGTTGGTCTGCTTTTGCAAAATTGCAAAACAACAGAGGAATAAATGAGTCGTCCCAAAGGCATGGTTACTGTAACACAAATAAGACCCGTTATTATCTTCCAAGAAAGACCAAGTTCTGATGATAGTTTTGTCGGTTCAATGTCATGGGATATGGGAGGGAGAGAGAAGACGGAAGGGAATAATTGGGATAAGGCTGAGGATGACAGTTTGAACGCTAGTAGTTCAGGCAATTTTGTACAAGGCTGGTTAGCTTTAAGTGGCAATGAAGACCATCCAGGCAAGCTTAAATTGAACCAAACCATTGTGGTAAACCCAGAAGTTTATATTGATCTCAATAATCCAACTTTTTTTTATAATAATTCTGTTACGCAGGGCCCTTCGACCTGTAGGAGATATTGGCTAGAGCGACAGGACGGTTTTAAAACAGATGTGGGAATATTATGCTGGGAAAAAACATTTTCATTAGAGTCTGATTGGGGAAATGATCCTATGAATGTAATGGTGACCTATGGGCAAAGTGCCTCAATTAACGTGCGAGGTTCCAGGATTTATTGGCTTTCCAAATCTGAAAGAAATACAGCTGCTTGTGACATGTTATCCAAACAATTGGTTCTTATAGAAAAAAGACACTTTAAAGATTTAACGGGTGCTACGCCTTGGATTAATTCTGGATATAAACATGGTATTAGAGGAGTGGAAAGTTGGGATTGGAGTGGAAGTCATTCAACGTGTTCTGATTCGGCAAGAAAATTTTTCGCTGAGGTCCTCGCTTCTTGTGAAGGCGCAAATAATTTAAGAGTAAAGGATAAAACAGTTGTACAATTATGTAATACCTCCCTCGAAGAAGGCAGCTTGGGTAGAATCAATACCCGCGTAAAAGATCTTACTGGACAACTTAATTCTAATGCAAATCAAATTGTTTTTTGCACTGAGCCCGTAACCAGGGTGTTTTTTTCCCAAGGGGATGAAATGCTTACTGAAGATCAAGCGCCTCTAGATGATGATGCCTATGTTGGCTTCTGCCCAAATGGCGTGGATGTGGAGGCAATTCAACCTGGAATCCCTGACCGTTGTCTTAATGGGGCATCAGCCATAAATTGCAAAGAAGTCATCAATTGGTGATGTTACTCTGGAACCCTTAAGATTAATTTTTAAGTTCCTTATCTCAAGAGTTAACCAAGTTCTGTGAACGATAGCAGAATTGCTCAGAAATTTTTTCAGAATGATTGTAGCCGCTCGGGACTCTCAGAGGATTTGAAAAACGCCAGCTTGTCGTCGTCTTTTTTAAATATGCTTAGTCCAAGTACCTCCCGGGCTGGATGAAACTCGCTAAAAAATAGGGGAGCAAAGCTAACTTTGCTCCCCGCATATTATATTCCCTGCAGCACAAATTATTTATAGAGAGAAACTTCGCAGGTTCCCCAGACTTGTAGAAAAGTGTTGCCGCTATCAGAGAAAAAGATGAAGCCGCTTGACTCATTGCCTAAGCAGTTTGTCGAGGTCTTGATACAGACACCACTACCTAATGCACTCATAGCATTTGTAGATAATTGGCAAACTTGATTGTTGCCACAGGTTGCCAATAGTCCTTGTAGTGAAACGCTATTACAAGATACCTCTGGGGGGTGAAATTGCCCAGGATGCTGATGAGGTTTAGAATTCTGACCGGGGCCTTGTTGTTTGGGGCTGCAATCTTTGCCCTTGTCACAACCTTTGCCTTGGTTTGGCGTTTGACCTGGCGCTTGTTGAACTGGTTTAGGCGTCTCTTTTTGCTGCTGAGTTTGGTCAGCAATAACTTTTACCGAATTTTGAGACTGAGCACCTGACTCGCCTGCTGCGGCAAATCCTGTCCCTACCGTGGTTTGGGTTGGCGCTGGGTTGTCTTTTTTAGAGCTTTTGCTCGATCCACAAGCGACAAGAGCGCTTGCGAGAACAACACCAGTGACAGTAAGCCAAAGACTTGCATAATTTTGGTTCGATTTCATAGGCATCTCCTTTCAGATGTACACCTTTACACACTTCTTAACTTAGGCAGGGAACTACTACCTTCTGGTGTGTACGTTAATTTATGGTCACGCATACATTGCGCAGAGGTCTTTTATCAGAGTTTAAAAAATTTTCCAATACCATCACGGTAATTATTTTATAACCACCATGAATGTTATGTGTTTTTTGTATGAATTAATTTTTATTTTTTTTGTTTTGTGTTGACTTTTTAGAAAGTGTCAATTTTTTTGACAGATGTTGACAAAATAGACATCAAAATAAATCTCTTAAACTTCAGTTAACGTGCTTAATTTACCAAAAATTTAGAAACCCCAAAAAAATAAGGGATGAAAGCGAGCACGAAAATCTTTGAAAGATAAACTGCAGATCTTGCTAAGTATCCGGCCAGAATCAATTTGTAGTAAGCACGCCTAATGAGTCAGCAAATTTTTTTCCTCTGAGAAATATAGTCAAAAGCTGTTTTAGCACACTTCACTTAGGCTCGTTTTAATTTTCGTGCAGATGACCATTGACGGTTATTTTTCATCCTCGCAAAAAAATGGTTTTCTTTTTGTCAAAAATACTTAAAATTTAATTTAGATAATCAAGTTTTATAAATTTCATTTGCCCATACAAAGATGGACCGTGCGTTAGTAAACTCCCAAGGATGTTTTGGAGGGTGTTCATATTTTTTGTTTCTAAGGAGGGAAGAAGAATGTTGAAAATGAGAAGTGGTGCTTATTTTTTTGCTATGGTGGCCTTGGGACTTGGGTTTCTCGGGTGTGGAGATGTCCAGCATCAAAACACGGACGATAGTCAGGTTGAGATTTGGGGCGGTGTTCCCACAACGCCAGGGAACTGGGAGACTACTGTTGCCCTTACGGACGGGAGAAGAATGTTCTGTTCTGGCACTGCGGTACATCCTAGGCTGGTGATTACCGCTGCTCACTGTGTAAAAGGGTCGGGTAAGATTAGGGTATATATGGGCAACGGCGTGAAAAGTGGTAAGGTCTCTGGACAATATGCCGTGAGTCGTGCGAAATATTCGCCCAAATGGAGCGGTGATGGTGATAATGACATTGCTTATTTGGTTTTGGCAGAGGATATTGATCTTCGTTCCGATCAGTATGTCCCTATTTTAGTCGATAATGATGAAATTAAAGAACTAATTAGCATTGGCAAACCCGCGCAGTTAGTTGGCTTTGGCATTCGCTCTTATGGTTTTTTAGGATTGTTCCCAAAAATGGGTGAAAAATATGAAGTTGAAGCCCCTATTACCAAAATAGTCGGCCATGAGGTAGAGATCGGCGGCAATGGAAAAGATTCTTGCCAAGGCGATAGCGGAGGTCCCGCATACGGACGTCTTGCCAATGGAGAATGGCGTGTTTATGGTGTCGTCTCTCGTGGTGGACGCTGTGGTGGCGGCGGCGTGTGGGGCGTAATGCATCATAATATTTGCTGGGTGAGCCAGGATTCTGGTGTTGATTTGGGCTTGCCTGCTGGGTACTGTTCAATTTAATAACTGTAGTACTGACATATACTCCTTAAGTGTAGACTGGTGGCAGGTGCCGCTTGTTCTCAGGAACAGGCGGCACCTCGCGCGGTTCCTGCGCAGATTTTGATATGCGGTGCCATATTACTGCACTTTAATATACTCTAAGGGGAGCATCTTCCTCCTGACCTCATCTGAATTTCATCAATAGCTTCCTCCATGCCATCGATGAGTTCCTGTGATAGTCCTTTCGCCACAGTTCCTTTTTTGAGATTTTCAAGGATATCGCATCTTGGGATTTTGGGTAGCATTTTATAAATTTGCACTCGTCCGTAAGCATCCCCGTATTTAATAGAATTGTTGATTTCTTCTAAAAAAATATCGGGCACCTCTTCAAGTGATGCTAATGAATCGATATAAAAATTAATCAGCTTAGCATACTCATCCTTTTTTTTCTCGGAGATAAATTTTTTGCCATTGTTATCTTCTTCGCCTATCCACATATAGCGAAGAAGCCTTGTAAATCCCTCTGGACTCAATGTCTGCAAAAGATATTTTTCAGCTGCCATTTTGGTATCTTCAAATTTGGTTAAATTTTCTAAACTTGGGTTTTCTCCTGTGTAGACTAATTCCCCTGTTAAATGGTAGGCCAGCTCACCACCAATAGAGCTATCTAAGGCAATTGAATCAAGTCGCTTTATAGCCCAGGTCCGTAAATTGGGATCAGGCATTCCCATTATGTGAGCCAGAGCTATTTGAGCACCAACATGATCATGGCCATTGATGAGTTCGATGGCTAGGTCATAGTTTTTCTGCATATAGGGATATTGGGGATCGGGTTTACGAAAAAGAAAGCTTGATAGTTTTAGCAAACAGTCACCATCCAGGCTCCGCTTAGCAAGAAATAAACGAATTTTTTCCCGTTGCGCATCATCAGCTCGGTAAAGATAGTCAATAACGGCACTGCTGACCTCATCGTGATCTCCCTCTATAGAGATGAGAAAATCAATTGCGGCATCAAATTTTTGATTATTTATTGACGAGTATAGTTTGAGATTGGGGACATTTATTAATGAAAAATTTAAGGCATACATGCTTTTAAGCGTAGCTTCAATGAGTTCGGCATCTTTTTTATTGTTCATGGAGGAAAGCCAGCCCATACGGGGATCCAAAATACCGTTTGCGGCCTCCGGGGTTTTTATGCGTAGCATGAGTTCTAAACCTGTGAGGCTGACATCAGCCACTTTAATGGGTTTTAATTTCAACAAATCACGAACATGCATATTAGAATAGTTATCGCGAGCTTTCAGTAGCTTAAGCAAAAACTCTTGTAAAGCAGGTTCAATCGTCAATACTTTTTGCACAAGTAGGAGAGTCGCATCTGGGCTTGAGAGGGAATTGGTCAATATGAGCGCCCTCATTCGGTTGTCAGGATGCTGGCTACTCATAAGTTTGCCTAAGTCGGGGAGCAGTGTTTCCTCAAGGGGGGTGCGGGCAAGTAGAAAAAGCCCCAAATTATTTCTGAGATCGGCATTTTTATGCTCCAAAATGGCAATGATATTTTGATTGACATCGATAAGATCAGAGCTAGATAAAACCTCCAAGGCCCGCAAATAAATTTCTGGTTCTCTGCTTTTGCGAGCGATAACTTCCGTGATTTTTGTAATTGATGGTGGGTCAATATGGTACTTAACCAGCATGTTAGCAGATTGTATGCGGATATATTCTCTATCATCGCCAAGAAGGCCTGCTAGGGCTATCTTTAAAGGTGGCGGTAGGATTTGTAAGCTGTTCATGGAAAAAAAAGCAATTCTGATCAGATCTCGATCATCTTGCCCAAGTGTTTTTACAAGTGTTCCCAATTCGCCCAAATCAAGAGATCCATCTCGAATCGCCGCAAGTTGGGAATGAATGTGAATGTTATTTTGAAGAATTTCGTGAGACGTGAGTATAAAAACCCTATAATCGTCTTTAGACAAATAATCATGATGGTACTTGAAAAATAGAAAGATGGCGTTGTGATCACCGCTCTCACTGAGGCTTTTGAAGTCAATATTATACTGGGAGAGTTTTTTAGCTATTTCAGATGGGCTAAATTTTGGCGTAAGGGACGATTTTTCATTGAAAAAATTGCTCAGTTCTCTTTCATAAAATGCGAGCCTCATCAGACTTCGGCTATCTATACTCGATGTTAAAAATTGAACATAATTATCTTTTGTCAACTTGCTATAGGTAATGACCCCAAGAGGAATGGACGTCTTCTGAGCAAAGATAAACTTAGGATCATGGACCCTTTTTTCGTCTTCAACACCAAATAAATAGGCTTTGCTATTTTTAAACTCAATTTGATCTGACTTATTTAGGGGAAATAGAATGCTAAAAATTTTGGCAGATTCACTATATTTGAAAGAAAAAAAAGCATAATGATTATTTTGCTGTGAAAATTTTCCTTCGTACAAAAGGTTTCTATTTTGACCCTCTAAACAATTAGGACCGGAATAGTCAAAACCGCAGTGGGAAAAGTCGCGTAACACAGTTTCGCTTTCATAGACCCACTGCTCAGGAATGCTTTTTAAAAAACTTTCCGTATTGGTCGTCCATAAAAAATTGATTTCTACCTTAAGACTGTTGAGGCTCCCGGGGATAGGCTTGATATCTTTAAATTCGAGCACCGAGTTTAGCTTTGTACTAGAGGCAGCGGTACTTAGCGAATCTGTAGTGACATCCCCCTTTTTTTCTAAGATTTCATTGATATTTAGATGAGCATCGCACTGGTTTTGCTCATATAATAAGGTCCGCTCCTTAAGAGCACAGTTTTTATTAAGGGTTTCATCACGGAGTGCTGCGCAAAAATCGGACAAAATTAGAGATTCATCATCCCCCGAAAAATCATGCTCTCCGGTACTGCATGAGCTAAGGGTAAAGCTATAAGAACGCGTTTGATCAGTGGCGGGAGGCACATTTTTTTTTAAGTCCTTGTTGCCAAATCCACAGCTAAGGTGCAAAAAAAATGCGCTGAGAAATAGTACACAAAAAACTAAGCTGTTCATTACTCTCCTTGGGTTTAATTCCTTCAGGCCTCTAGGGACACACAAAGCGAAAACATTATTTCATATGACTCTTTAAATTAATCTATCCTGCCTGTTCTAAGGCTATAAAGAAAAAACATTGCTTACCCCCAAGCTTAATGGGCACCATGTCTTGGGGGATGAACCTGAGCAGATTCGTATCAAAATCCTGTAAACTTTGCAATATTTTTGGATATTTGTCTAAATTAGTTGCCTAATACTTCTTTTGTAGGGCGGGGTGACGCATCATTTTTCCCTGCCACTTGTTGGATTTAAGGCGGAGATAGACTCCATGAGGTGCCGGGTATCCCAGGAATTTCTGCTCACGTTTTCAAAATTGGGACATTTTTTTTTACGATCGTCTTAGGAAAATATTTCAGATCCAACGCATCAACTTAATCGCAATTTTCACATGCAATATATATCTGCGTTGCCCGTTCCCATTTGGGTACACTATTTTGACGCAATGCTCTTGAACGATATTTTATTTGAGGAATTCGTTATAGGTTGCGCCCAGGTAAGGAATGAAAAAATTAATAACAATTAATGCAAGTGCAGGGTTTGTAAGGCCCAGAAAATTTTTCTGAAGAACTTTTTGAGAAAACCGCGTTTGTTTTTGAAGCTACGACCTGAGTTCTTGTTCTTAGGGCCTCCCCATTCTTGCATTTTAGACTTCATAATCTAAAAAAAATTTCAACTATACTATTGGGTTTTCTATAAAAAACATGTCTTTTAGAGAGGTAACGCGTGAAATTATTTTTCTTACTCATCTTTATTTACGCCCAGGCCTGTGCCCCCGCCCCTGAAGCATCACGGGTGAGTCTGCGTGAAGGAGAACTTCCTAACTTAAATCGTTATGACGCCTCGGCACTGCTGAGTAAAATTGATCACAGTGACGCCCTGTCTATGTCACTTAGCTTTTATTATCAGCCTACCACCCAACGCGAATATCAAGCAATTATCGATGCAGGGATCGAAAATGTGATGCTTGAATACAATGCAAAGATCGGCGAATGCCCATCCTTCGACTTTAATTGCCCAAATTTTTGGAAATTAGATGCCGCGTTAACTGCGGCTAGAAATAAAACAAACAGAGCTGGCCAAAAACTCTATGTGGATCTGTTTTGGCAGTTTAACTCAAATGGGAGTTTTGAAGATAAAAACTCAGAAAAAATTATTGCCGGATTTAAAAAACTCATCAATAAACATAAAGATACCCTAACACGAATTTGGCTTCAATTAGATGTGAGTATTTCTAGTGACCGTACGAAGGGTTATATTCGTACAGAAGAATATCTTAGGGATTTGTGTGGAGACCGGTCAATTGGCTGTGGCATTGCAACACAAAGACATCTTTGGTCCGAGTATTACAATTCTTTTCTCCCACCCTTTGCGGGACAGGGTATTCCGCTCATGGAAATCAACTATGATAGAACCCCAAACCGCAACTTATTTTATGACACCCAATATGGCGGTGTTAATGCAAATCACTGGGGACGCGAAAGTAAAAGTGGTGCTTTCATCCCTTATCATGGTTGGCTAGAGCCAGATGCAAAACGTTGGAATGGATCGCAGAATCGTCAAGAAATGGGTTATAGTCAAGCCTTTTATGCTGCTACCGGAATGCAGGTTATTAAGCGAGAAGCTCTCAACAAAAATTATATTCCTGCGTTTCAAATTTCGATGGCCAATAAAGGCAATAGCCGCTTTGCTCCAGGAGTTGCTGATGAATGCAAGCGAATTCTTAAGGACAGCGCCTTTAAAGATTTGATGGAAAATCTTAAAAAAGATCCTAGCTATGAAACGTCTTTTACCCGTATTAGCCACGCTTTTGCCCGCAGAGAAGCGCGTGAACTTTGCCGCGAGTTAAATGGCGTGGTAAGAAAAACAGACCGAATTTGTTTTGAAGATATTCAAGCTTTACTAAGTTGCGGCGATGACCCTGTATGGGTGGCATGTAACGCTGGTTGTAACGTTAATGATGACAAGAATCATCTTGGAAATGATTGTAGGGAAAGTCACAGACCAGAAATGACACAGGTTTGTGGCAATACGATAGATCTGGAGATTCTCAAAAGTCCAGAAGCCAAAATGGGTGGTTATACATCGATTTTTACCGGAAGCATAGCACCAGACCTGAGTCGCAGCATTGATGATCTTAGCACAAAGAACTTACCCAAAGAAGGTGATTTTAGCTGTGGAAAAGGCCTGCGAGCCAGTTTAACTGGAGAGTTTTGCTACTCTGTTGTCCCAAATGCTGTTGGGGCGTGTATTGTTCCTAATAGCCCAGGAAGTTTTTTGTGTCCCTTCCAACTCGCAGAAAATTTGGCTGCAGCTAATAATGGCAACCCACCTGTTTATGTCCTAACAAGAGACGGTGTCCACTCGGTAGGTTCCGATAATGTTTTTAAACTAAGTACATTTAGTATTTTAATTAATAAAGAAACCCTTGTTTGTCCTTCGGGTATGTCTCCCTCCAAAGATGGAAAAGCATGTTACTGCAATAATGGAACTTGTCCTATAGCTAATCAATGTTATTTTGGCGGCGCTGATCAAAATTATAATGACTATATGTGCCCCGCCATCAGTTTTGGTAGCGCACCTCCAGGTACAGTTTGCTACAACGGTAGGGTACCTTGTAGTCAGGGGTGCTGCTGCGCAAATGCTAAGTGTGGCGGAAACTGTACTGAAGAGTGCACCACCTCATGGACAAACTCATCATCAGGAGGATCAACTTCGACATCAATTAGAACAGACAGTGCCGGGACTCAGTGTATGCATACGGATGCTTCATGCCGCCGATTGGATCCTTCTGCTAAAGCCAGCTGTAACTACTGCTACTGCCCCAATGGCAAAGTTGGTTTTCCTTGTTATGAGCCACCATCCGCATCGCATCCTCCCTATCAAAGTCCCGAGGAACAAGTGCAGTCTTGTGTGGGCAATAGAGTGCCGCTCAAAGGTTATGGCTGCGTGGACCCTTACAACCCAAGTGCAAATAAAGGCAGTATTACCTTTAAAGGTACTGATGGTAGCATAATTGAATGGACTGTTCTTAAGGTTAAATAATGTTCCTAAAAGGCCAGGAAGAGAATGGACTTAGGAGATGCTATCAATAGGTATGGATAAGTGAATCAAATTCCATTAGCGGTTATTTTTCAGTAAAAAACATTTGAGAATAAATTTACCGCTATGACATCTTGGCGATTTTAAGTAACTGTGAAATGGTTAAATAACCACAAAAGGATTTCAGTATGTTTAGGTGTTTTTTTAATAACATCTTATTTTTATGCTTGTTCATGACATTTTTGGGTGGCTGTGGCATAAAAAATAAGGAATCTAAGATAGAGGCTCTTGCCGATAGAAATATATCTGGCCACGATTTTGACCTAAAGGAGAATGAATTTATTCTGACCTTTAGCTTTGGCCCTGCGCCTGCAGATGAAATTTCGCGAAAGAGTTCTCTAGATCTCGCCAAATTTTTAAGCGGTAAAAAAATTCCTGCCGTTTTTTTCTTTTTAGGGAGTTTTGCCGAGGCTGCGCCAGATCTTTCTCGGCAAATTGCAAGTCTACCCTTTATTGCTATTGGTAATGGTTCTTATAGGCCCATGCAGATCTTAGGTGAAAATTTCAATATCCAAAAGACAACCTTAACAGATTTAGAAACAGCGGACAAAATTCTCAGTCCCTATTTTGGTGATTATCGTTTTTTTCAAGCGCCATTTTATGTATTTTCGCCAGACCAAAAAAATTCCGGTTTTAATGATGATGGTATCGATCCATCCCGGATATTTCGCTCAAGTATCAAATATTTGAATATGGCTCATAACAAAGTCCTTAAAGATTATATTGGTCCTATTGGGGCCGATATCGGCGGCAATCTCGATTATTATGATTGGAGCGAAGATTGCCGCGACGATCTAGATTTGTGTGAAGAGAGATATCTTAAACAAATGACCTTAAAAACAATGGGTGTGGTGAGTTTTCATGATTTATTTCCAGATACGCGCAGCATGTTTTTACGGGATGACGGTAAAGATTTTTTAACTCTCGCTCAAAATAAGGGCTTTAGTTTTGTGAGTATCATGAGAAATGCAAAAATTCTTGATTCCCTAAAGCAGGGAAATTTCGCAAATTTTGTTGAGGAAAAAGGGCAGATGACCTGCAGTGAAAACGAAGATTTTGCCTTCAAAGAATTTGATCAAATGATCCTATCAAATTATTCACGCTCCAAAGCTCGAGCTGAAGCGGGCAACCAAATGGTTCCAGGTTCCTATGATTTTAACTTTAGGAGTATGGAATTTATTGATGATTTTAAAGTATTTTATCGCTCCTCAAACCCACCAGGCATCGAGATGGATATTCCCAACAAAATCATCAATCATGCCAGCGGATTTACAGAATTTGGGTTCTCCATGAATTTTTATACTTCGGCCATGAAAGAGTGGGTGGTGGTAACCTGCAAAAAAGTTGATGGAGGTCTTAAAACTAGTGACCGGATATTTTTTAGTTCCTGCATAACAGGCAAGGACGGTATTGCGCCGCAATGTTATTAATAGAGGATGAATCGATGAAAAAATATGAAAAAACATACTTAAGCTTTATTGTCCCAGTTTTGGTTACTTATACCCTGCTTATGTCTGGGATTCCCCCTTTGCTCGGCTCAGTGGATGATCCTTTGGGGAGTGGTGGCAAATTTAATATCATGGTGCCAACCCTTATGGTGACTTTTGAGGGGGATCTTCAGAAGCGGGGAATCGATGCCATGATCCCTGTTTATGCCAGTATTTATGATGATGAAGTGGTGGCTTATATCCCGCCTCATTCTAATGTTTTAGCCCTTGAATTGGTCACCGGAGATTTTAGCTCTGACGTTAGGCAGTGCACCCCACTCCTAGATTCGGGAGCCATTAAAACCAATAGATTTTTTAAAATTGAAAATAATGCGTCGCAAAAAGATGGCTTTGTGATTTTTGCAAACCCTAGACTTGGTATAGATTTGGAGGCGCTATCAGCACTCTACGTCAGTGAGGCTGATGTCATAGAGCCTTCAGAAGCTTTTGCTTTTTTAAGCAGAAAAAAAGACTGCCAGTATATACTGGATAATAAAGAAAGAAACTTTAACCTTGATACTGAGGTGATATCACTGGTTACCACATTGCGGGTTACTCACTATGGCAATGATATTTATGAAAAAAACGTTATAAAAAACTTTGTCCCTGTATACTCTGATCCAGGCTTGAATTTACCTGTAGGTCTGATCATCCCCGAAAAAAACTATCATTTTAGTGCCTATAAAGTGCGTCTCGATCATTTTTCGGATGCGCTTCCCTGTTCGCCTCAGTACCAAAAGCAAAAGTTAAAAAAGAGTTATGAGTTGCATTTTTCTGAAAGCATAAAAATTCATCGTATTGATGGTTCAAGCGATACGTCCGCGACTTACTGGCTAGATGAAAAATTTATTTCCGAAGATATGGGTAGCAGTTCGCAAGCAACATGCCGCGAAGGTTTAGGCGATCCTCTGAGCGAAGCTTTGGTTATTAAAAATCTAAATGAAAGTGCGAAGGTGGCAAATTTTAGCAATGCCTTTGCTGGCGGTCTTAATATCAAATATACTGTGCCCGTTTATTTGGATATCAGACAAAGCGTAAAAATCGGCTCCATTGCCATCGGGTCATCTGTGCAACTAAGAAAAGAAAGCGACAAGTCTTATGATGTTGAGACGCTGCCAGGTTCGCCTCAATACTGTAATCATAAGACGACTTCTGTTGTTGTGGCTATCGATAGTAGCGAGATTCTATTAGAGCAAAAATACCGCAATTACGCAGGAGACAAATGGATAAATACAATTTTTTTAAGACGCGATAGTGATACGCGTAGTTGCGGCGGTGCTTTGGTGGGTGATTTGGAAAAGTTACCTGCTAGCTATAGTGAGGGAAGGCTGCGTTCTATGGATGGGAATTTGCTTTTACCTGTGCGGTCAACGATTTTATCGAGTACCAGTAAGATGCATTCTAGAGAAAATCCCTATCCAATTCCCAGAGGTGAAACTTTTGCTTGGGATATTACGACGCCATTTGGTCTGACAGTCCATCCAGTGGCGGAAGGGGTTATTGATTATATCGGCTGTAATAATGCGGGCTTTTATGGTTGTTGGGTATTGTATAGGGCCCTAAAACTTCCTTCGGGAGATTATCGCTATACCATTGTACATGCTCATTTGAACCCAACTTCTCTAAACCCAAATTTAAAAATCGGCTCTGTAGTCGATCCAATTAAAACGGTTTTTGGGACTGTATCCTGTGCTGGGTTGACGAGTTTTGGCCCTCATACACATTTTGAAATTAGGTCACCTTCGGGTGTTTTTTTACCCGTAGATTCAGTTTTTAATCAAGCCCATATGTTACAACGTGATTTTTATAGTGCGCATGGATTAGTCGAGGCTCAAGGCTATGAAAAGTATTTAATATATCCAAAGGAAGTATTTGTTCCAAAACCAATTGATTTGAGTAGATATGATTTTGAAACAGGTATTCTTAAAGGATTACCTCCAAATGTGAGCGGCTGCCGCCCTAATCTTGAAATGCTTTCTTGTTTTGCAAATCTAAGTCCTTCAGAGAGTTCTTTAAAATGTTTCAATTTATAAATAGTTTTGGAGCAGCCATGTCTATACTTCGATTGGTATTTTTTCTCACCATCTTGTTTGCGATCAATGCCTGTACGTCTGGCGAAAACTCTCGTTATGAGCTCGCACAAAGTGGTATCACAAAACGTAAGGCAAAGTTTAGTTATTATATCCCCTCTCGGGGCGGAACCAACGTTTCGGGAGATCCCGCCACAACAGCAAGTGGTGCCAAAGTGAGAGACTGGTACTTTGGTTATAACGGCCAAGACAAGGGAAATGGCGTAGCGTGTTCCCCTATCTTAGGATTTGGTACGCGGGTGCGACTTAAAAATTTTGGTGAATTCACCTGTATAGATTCTGGCTGTGGCATCAGAGATACCGGAAGTGCTTTGTGGTTTGACATCCTTGTTAGAGAAGAAGATCATACCCGTATCACAAATAATGTCAGTTACGGTGATGAATCTTCTGACTGGGAAGTCATTGAATGGATACCGCATACTCAGAAGTATAAAGATGCCTGGTACGGCTTCTGCAAAAGCTATTTAAACACAATGGGGCTAGCTT
Organism: Oligoflexia bacterium; assembly: GCA_030432875.1. Lineage (GTDB taxonomy): Bacteria > Bdellovibrionota_B > Oligoflexia > Oligoflexales > JAGOVF01 > JAUILP01. Next base: position 36,427 of record JAUILP010000004.1, read on the forward strand.
ACATTATGATGTCAGACGATGAATTTCGCCGCAGTGTTCCCTTTGGCAGTGGTAGCGGGAATTCTAGCGCTTGGGATGACACTGATTTTATTGTCGATGAGGACTCTTGGGATGACTCCAAATTTATATTAGAGGATGCCGATGGGGACGGACTACTTGTCCGTGATGATATCAACTTGCCTTTTCTTACCAGTCGCGTGGAAGCAACACCCGACTGTTTTGCTCAGGTTAATAATAAGGGAGGCGGAGACCTTTTTGGGAGAGCAGAACCCGTATCTGCTTCTAGCCTGATCAGAGATCACTCTTTCAAGCACAATGAAGCGCTGCAAGTCGTCAGAAAAATCGTCAATGGGGAATTGGTTACCAAGTCACAGCGTGAAAGTCGTGTTTGGTACCAAGTTATAGATAAGAATGGCAAGCTGGTTTGGCTTTGGGGCGGATACGTTATGCAAATTTCTCCAGGGTGTTCCTAAACGCCTGCGACCGGGAGCTTCTTGAAAAATTGTCTTTCACGGAATAAGCCCCCACCAGAGCTTAAATGGCAGGGGCTTACTGATACTATTTTTAGATGTAAATAATAATTCCTATAATTTTTTTATGAGAAACGAAAAGTTTTGCTGATAGTCTTGGTCGCAGGCATTTAGGTCCAGTGCCGATTCGACAGAGTTAAAGCAGCAGCGGGCGATGTTAATGTCAATTTTGGCATCGGCATTCATCCCTTTGAGCTCACTGACTTTGGGAATCAAAATCTCATTGTTTGGGACTTTTTTAATTTCATCGATGCTGTTTGCTTTCCACTCATATTCAGCCTTGTTGTCACGATAAATTTTTACGTTTTTAGCATAGCAGCTTTTATTAACCATCTTTGTTACTTCTTCTGTTAACACGGGAATTAGCGCTTCAGTAAGCGACGCACTATCAAAAGGCCATACTCCTAATCCATTGAGTTCTCCAAGGCTTCCTCCACGCGAGGCCTCGGGTGCTCCGGTGTTAATAGTTTTAATCACTTCATCCATTTGCGTGTTAATATCAAGTTTATTGCTTTCACATTTATGTTCAACGCTTCTGCGGTCGATCGTTCCCGGCACCGTATTTTCGACAGTTGGTACCAAATAATAAAATTTAAACAGGGACGGTAAAAATTTTCCCGAAGTTATCATAGTGTTGACTTCTCCCGTTAGCGCCGTTGTCGTGCAATCTGTTTTGCTTTCATCTATGTCGCCTTGACCTTCCCACAGCTGCTCAGGATGGCCATTATGACCGACTACATCTGTTATTAGAATCAAGGCTTTTACAGCTCCTGGTCGGCCTTTACTTAAAAGACTTAACCCTTTGCGCGCCGCAAGTTGTGAGGCTTCGGGCATATCGGCATTGTAAAGAGTGGCAAGAGTTAATTTGCTATTAAAGTCGCTGGTAAAGGCTGTGATGTCACCGGTGAGATTCACGAGTCGTTCATCTATACTTGCAAGTGTATCGATAAATCCAACCGCTCCTACATTGAGATCTATTTGTTTTTTCCTCAGTTCACCAACTAAGTTTATGGCGGTAGTGCGTACAGATTCGATTTCATCAGCCATGGAGAGGGATGAATCAATAACAAATACGAGATCGATGGGGATGTTTTTAGCAACGGCAATTTCACTGTTAAAGCTCCCCACACCACTAATAACGACGTTAACCGTGTCATTTTCTTTGCCATTTCCAGTGCCAGCATCGGTGTTGCTGTCGATGCCACGAGCGTCAAGAAGAATAACATTATTGACAGGTTGTACGGTTGACTTCTTACTTTTGCCAGAAAAATTGGTTTTGTTACAAGAAATCAGTCCTATTGTCATGATCATGATGGCAATGCCGTAAATTATTTTTACATGGGACATTGGGTTTTCCTTTTTTCTAAATTAGTATCCACAAAATCTCAGCTGCGAAACTGCAATGAATGGGCCAAAAATAAAGTTTCAAGAAATTAGCTGGTTACCCTATGGAGACCATGGCGGTCTGTCAAAAAAGACGGCATTTTATCTAATTATTAAACAGATCTTAATGAGGTACCTTCATATGTTTTGCTCAAATTAGCTTGGAAAATCCGTAGTCTCAGGAAGCGAAAAAAACTTAATCGCGGGACTTGACCAAAAATAATATGCATAGATTACAGGTGTTTATTAGTGATTTCTCGGAAATCATTTTCTGGGCTGTTTCCTAGATTTTTTTATTTTTAAATGCTATGGAGTCTGCAGGACAAGGTATTTAGGGAATTTTTGGGCAATAGCCCATGGTTTTACTAAATATGGGTCGTTGTTTTGCAGTTTTTTTAAATAATTATGATCTTCGTTTAAAGTGTGATGTGCGAATTCTTAGAAAAAAATGGCCTTGTTGTCCATCTAACCTAAATTGTTGAGAGGTAACTCGTGAAGATTTTGTTTATCTTGATTTCTCTTTATTGTTTTATTTCCTGTGCTAGGGCACCTGAGTCTGCAAATGTCAAACTACGTAAGGGCGAGCTTCCCAAACTCGAGCGGTATGACGCGACAGAGTTACTGAGTCAAATTGATCACAGTGATGCTTTATCAATTTCTCTTAGTTATTTTCATCAACCGACTACCCCTGAAAAATATCAAGCTTTTATCGATGCGGGTATTGAACATGTGATGTTAGAATATAACGCCATGATGGATGATTGTGAGACCTTTGATGGAAAATGTCCCACCTTTCAGAGATTAGATGCCGCAATAGCTGCAGCTCGGGGTAAAACCAACAAAGACGGGAAAAAACTTCATTTAGATCTTTTTTGGCAGTTTAATCCCAATGGCAACTATGAAGATGAAAATTCAGCAAAAATAATTGCTGGCCTTAAATGGCTTATTAATAAGCACAAAGATGATTTGACGCGCATTTGGCTGCAATTGGACGTGAGTATTTCCGCTGACCGTACCCAGGGCTATATTCGTACGGAAGAATATTTGAGAGCACTCTGTGGAGACCGTAGCATTGGTTGCGGTATAGCGACCCAAAGGCATCTTTGGTCTCGCTATTATAATTCATTTCTCCCACCCTTTGCGGGCCAGGGTATTCCGCTCATGGAAATCAACTATGATAGAACCCCAAATCGCAATATCTTTTATGATGTCCAGTATGGCGGCAAAAATGCGGGTCACTGGGGACGGGAAAGTGAAACGGGCGAGTTTATTTCCTATCATGGCTGGATTGAGCCGGATGCAAAAAGATGGGATGGATCGCAGGGATATGGCCAAGTTGGTTATGATCAAGCTTTTGAAGCAGCAACGGGGTTGCAGGTCATTAAACGAGAAGCTTTTAAAAAGGATTATGTTCCTGCTTTCCAGATTTCGATGGCCAATAAAGGCAATAGCCGCTTTGCCCCAGGAGTTGCTGACGAATGTAAGCGAATTCTTAAGGACAGCGCCTTTAAAGATTTGATGGAAAATCTTAAAAAAGATTCTAGCTATGAAAAGTCGTTTACGCGTATTAGTCATGCATTCGCACGAAGAGAAGCGCGTGAACTCTGTAAGGAGTTAAATGGTGTCGTAAGAAAAACAGACCGCCTCTGTTTTGAGGATATTCAGGCAATGCTGAGCTGCGGTGATGACCCCGTTTGGGTTGCGTGTAACGCAGGTTGCAATGTGACTGATGACAAAAACAAACTAGGTACTGACTGTAGGGAAAGTGGCAAGCCGGAGATGACCCAGGTTTGTGGCAATACCATAGATCTAGAAATTCTTGAGGAACCAACCCGAAGTATCGGTGGGAGTCTTCAGCCGGTCAGTAGCGGAAGAATTACTTCTGACTTGAGTCGCAGCGTTGATGATCTGGCTGCCAGTAATTTACCTAAAGAAGGAAATTTTGACTGTAATGCAGATTTACGGCCCAGCTTAACAGGTTCATTTTGCTATTCTGTTGCCCCTAATGCTGTTGGGGCGTGTATTGTTCCTAATAGTCCCGGAAGATTTTTATGTCCCTTTCAGCTCGGAGCGAATTTGGCTGCGGCCAATGATAACGATCCGCCCGTTTTTGTCTTAACGAGAGAAGGTGTTCATGCCGTTGGCTCAGACAATGTTTTTACGATGAGTGAATTTAGGATAGTCATAGATAAAAATACCCTTGTGTGTCCCATAGGCATGACTCCCGGCAAAGATGGCCAAGCCTGTTACTGTAAAAATGGAACTTGTCCAATCGCCAATCAATGCTATTTTGGTGGGGCAGATCAGAACTATAATGATTATATGTGTCCCGCAATCAGTTTTGGTAACGCGCCTCCTGGTACGGTTTGTTACAACGGCAGGGTGCCATGCTCTCAAGGATGCTGCTGCGCAAATGCCAAGTGCGGCGGAAACTGCGATGAAGAATGCACCACTTCTTGGGCAACCTCATCTTTTTCAGGTGCTGCGACTGCGTCAATCAAAACTGATAGTGCTGGGACTCAGTGTATGCATACAGACGCCTCTTGTCGCAGATTAGATCCAGCTGCTAAAGCTAGTTGCCACTATTGCTACTGTCCGAACGGAAAAATTGGCTTTCCTTGTTATGTGCCGCCAACGGCGTCCATGCCAGCATACCAAAGTCCTCAAGAGCAAGTACAAACATGTGCGGGCAATAGAGTACCACTTAAAGGTTTAGGCTGCGTTGACCCCTATAACCCAAGTGCGAATAAACAAAATTTCTCTTTTACAGGAAAAGATGGGACTGAGATTAAGTGGACGACGGTCAAATAGTCTTTAGTAGGGATCATAGAAACGAAAAATTTTATTTATGTGACTGTTAATGAGGGGGCGTGGAATGGCAAACCAGAAGAGGGGTAAGGGTCACTTTGAAATAATATTACAGATAAAAGGTGGCCCAATAGGCGGAATGTGCTCTATTAGTCGCCGTAAACATTGCGGTGGATACTGAAAGGACTTCAGAATGAAAAGGCGTTTTCTTTTGCGGATGTTATTTTTTAGCGCAGTGATCACAATGACAGGCGCTTGCGGCGTTAAAAACAGAGAATCTGAGGTAAAGGTTCTCGCAGATAGAAGTCTTTATGGCAGGGATTTGGGCCTAAAAGAAAATGAATTTATTCTTACATTTAGTTTTGGCCCGGCTCCTGCGGATGAAATATCGCAAAAGAGCTCTTTGGACCTAGCCAAATTTTTAAATAACAAAAAAATTCCGGCGGTATTTTTTTTTCTCGGGCAATTTGCTGAGGATGAACCAGGACTTTCGCGTCAAATTGCTGACCTTCCCTACATAACCATCGGAAGTAGTTCCTATAGACCTATGCAAATCTTAGACGATACTTTTAATATTAGAAGTTTTACCATCGATGAATTAGAAAGCGCTGATGTCATTCTTAATCCTTATTTTGGGGAGTACCGTTTTTTTCAAGCTCCTTTTTTTAGTTTTGCTCCAGATCCTCTCAAATCAGGCTTTGATGACAATGGTATCGATCCATCTCGAATTTTTCGCTCAAGTATCAAATATCTAAATCTCGCTCACAATAAAGCCCTCAAAGATTACATAGGGCCTATTGGGGCAGATATTGGCAGTGAACTTGATTATTTCGATTGGAGCGAAGATTGCCGAAATGATAAGGATATGTGTGAAAAAAGATACCTCGATCAGATGACAGAAAAAACCCTAGGCGTGGTAAATTTTCATGACGTTTTTCCAGATACCCGTAGCATGTTTCTTCGTGATGATGGAAAGGATTTTTTAACTCTTGCAGAAGAGCAAGGGTTTAGGTTTGTGAGTATTAAGAAAAACAAACAAATTCTTGGCTCTCTAAAACAGGGTGATTTTGCTGATTTTGTCGAAGAAAGTGGGCAAATGACCTGTAGCGAAGACGAAGATTTTGCCTTCAAAAAATTTGATCATATGATTTTATATAATTATGCCCATACCAAAGCACGTTCGCCTTCGGGAGACCAAATAGTTCCTGGTTCCTATGATTTTACCTTTAGGAGCTTAGAAAATATCGATGACTTTAAAATATTTTATCGCTCCTCTAACCCTCCTGGTATCGAAATGAATATTTCTCAAAAAATTATTAACCAAGGGCAGGGCTATACTGAGTTTGGGTTTTCGCGAAATTTTTATACGTCCGTTATGACAGAATGGGTAGTGGTGACCTGTAAAGAAGTAGACGGCGCGCTAACCACAATTGACCGCATATTTTTTAGTTCCTGCTTAACCGGTGTCGATGGATTTTCGCCCCAATGCTACTAAATAGGATGAAATCGATGAAAAAATATACAAGTGCCCACTTAAGTTTGCGAATTATGATTTTTGGCATGCTCTCTTTAGGGTTAGACAGCTTCTCTCTGCTCAAAGGAGGTATAATTGACTTTGGGGATAGTGGCGATAGATTTAAGATCATGGTTCCTACGCTTATGATGACATTTCAAGAGAACCAAGAGATAAGCGGCATCGATGCTATGATTCCTGTTTATGCAAGCATTCGCAGTGATGAAGTTGTCGCTTATATACCCCCTCATACCAATGTTTTAGCTCTTGAAACGGTGTCGGGTACCTTTAGCACCGATACTAGAGAGTGTACTCCGCTTCTTGATGCGGGTATTATAAAAACCAACCGGTTTTTTAAAATTGAAAATAATGCCTCTTCAAAAGATGGTTTTGTGATTTTTGCCAATCCCAAGTTGAGCATAGATTTAGAGGTTTTTTCTGCACTCTACGTTAGTGAAGCTGATTTAGTGATACCGGCGGAAGCGTATGCCTTTTTAAGTAGAAATGAAAGCTGCCGTTATATACTAGAAAATGGTGAGAAAAACTTCACCCGCGATTCTGATATTGTTCCCATCGCTGCCCAGCTCAGAGTCACACATTTTGGTAATGATATTTATGATAACGAAGTCATAAAAAACTATATTCGGGTATATGCGGATCCGGATTTGCTTTTACCCGCCGGTCTTATCGTACCGGAAATTAATTATCTTTTTAGCGCCTACAAAATGCGGCAAACGGGTTTTTCCAATGCGCTTCCGTGTTCGCCGCAGTACCAGAAAGAAAAATTAAAACTGAGTTATCAGCTGCATTTTTCCGAAAACATAAAAATTCATAACATTGAAGATTCTGGAGAGATGCCCTCAAGCTACTGGATAGATGAAAAATTTATCTCCGATGAACTATTTAAAAGAAAACCAACCTGTGATCAAGGTTCACAGGATCCCCTGAGCGAAGCACTTGTTTACAAAAACCTGGATGAAGGGGCGAGTGTAGAAAATTTTGGTCATTCCTTTGCCAGTGGACTAAATATTAAATACACCGTTCCTATATACCTGGACATCAGGCAAACCGTTGAAATTGGATCCATCGCGATTAAGTCTCCCGTTCGCCTCATTAAGGAAAATGATAAGTCCTATGACATAGAAACCTTATCTGGTTCACCGCTAAGCTGTCAGGGGAAAAAAACTAGCTCGGTTGTGGTGGCGATCACGAGCGATGCGATTTTGCTCAACCCAAAATATAAAAACTTTTCAGGGGACAAATGGATCAATGCTATTTTTTTAAAACGCGATAGTCAGGCGCAGGCATGTGGAGGTATTCCAGGTGACGATTTGACTGATATTCCGCCTAGCTATAGTGAGGGAAGGCTGCGTTCTATGGATGGTTTTTTGGTTCTGCCCGTGCGGTCAACGATTCTTTCAAGTACCAGTACCATGCATTCTCCCGAAAATCCCTACCCATTAAGAAGGGGGCATAGCTTAGCTTGGGATCTCACGACGCCATTTGGACTCAGTGTCAATGCTGTGGCCGAGGGGGTTATCGATTACATCGGGTGTAACAATGGTGGTTTATATGGGTGTTGGGTACTCTATAGAGCAGTGCCGCTGTCTTCGGGTACGTATAAATATAATATTGTCCATGCGCACTTAAGTCCAACATCGTTAAACAAGAACTTAAGGGCGGGCTCGCGGGTGACCTCAGAAACGGTTTTTGGTACCGTGAGCTGTGCGGGATTGACCAGTTTTGGTCCTCATGTGCATTTTGAGATCAGGTCACCTTCTGGGGAACCTTTAAGAGTGGATTCTGTTTTTAATCAGGCTCATATGCTACAGAGGGATTTTTATGATGCCCATGGAAAAGTCTATGCACAATTTGACCCATCAGGGACCAAGACTCCTTTGCCCATAGACCTCAATAAGTATGATTTTAATACAGGGCTCTACAAATATTTACAGGCGGATGCGAATGGCTGCAGGCCAAATCTGGAAATGCTTTCCTGCTTTGCCAATTTGCTTCCCACCGAGAGCTCATTAAAATGTTTCAAATTATAAATAGATTGGGAGCAGCTATGTCATCGTATCGATTAATTATTATTCTGCTAAGTGTTCTCACGGTGCAGGCCTGTACCTCTGGCGAAAATTTGCCCTATGAAATGGCTCAATCAGGAGGGGCCAAACGCATGGCCAAATTTAGCTATTATATTCCTTCTAGGGGAGGAACAAACGTCTCGGGCGATCCTACTACAACGGCAAGTGGTGAGAAAGTTAGGGACTGGTACTATGGTTATAATGGCCAAGACAAAGGAAATGGTGTTGCCTGCGCGCCTATTTTAGGCTTTGGGACCAGGGTGCGGCTGAAAAATTTTGGTGACTTCACCTGCATTGATTCAGGTTGTGGCATAAGAGATACAGGACGTGCTTTGTGGTTTGATATCTTAGTACAAGACAAGGATCATCACCTTATCACCAATAATGTGAGTTATGGTGACGAATCGCCAGATTGGGAGGTTATTGATTGGGTGCCGCATACGGCTGGCTATAAATCAGCTTGGTATAGTTTTTGTAAAAAATATTTGACCGACAATAATCTTGCTTACATTATGATGTCTGATGATGAGTTTCGCCGTAGTGTTCCTTTTGGTAGCGGTAGTGGGGGGAGTTCTACTGTTTGGGATGACTCGTCTTTTATCCTAGGTGATGAAGAGCCGGATGCCGATGGGTTATTCCGCCGAGATAAAATCAATCTGCCCTTCCTTACTAGTCGTGTGGAAGCAGCACCAGACTGTCTTGCTCAGGTTAATAATCGGGGCGGCGCAAATCTTTATGGTAGAAGCGAACCTGTCACCACTTCAGAGTTGATTAAGGATCATGAGTTTAAACATAACGAAGCACTGCAAGTCGTAAGAAAAATTGTCAATGGCGAGGTGGTTACAGAGTCGCAGCGCGAAAGTTCGCTTTGGTACCAAGTTATCGATAAAAATGGCAAACTGGTATGGCTCTGGGGGGGGTATGTTACCCAGATTTCGCCTGGCTGCTAGTACTACTCCATTAAATTGGCGATAGCTGTGTTGCTTGCCCAAGAAAAGTGCTCATTACCCTAATGTAAACTCCACTTTTCCCCCATCCTCGCGCCTTGTTCTACCCATTTTAACGTAGTAGCACTAAGCAGTGACGCGGATATTAACAAAACTGAGAAGTGACGCTATACTGATAAATGAGATTTGTAAGAAAAAAAATCATTAAAAAAAATGTCTTTTAAGTCATGATTGATGACATTGGTGATTTTTTTGGAAAATTTTTCACAGAATTCATTTGGGTAATTTATGATTTGGTTTCTTCTCGGCATCCTTCCAATCTTTGTATTTGCTATTGCTGATATTTTTCTTGCCGACAAGCAAGCCATAATCGTTAGTATTGGCGTAGGTTTTATCGTTCTTATCATTACCGCAGCCTTTACGGGATTTGACCCACTACTCCTTATTGATTTTGGTCTTTTGTTTGGTTTAGGGCTCATAGCTATAAAACTAGAAAATACGCGATTTTTTAAATTGCAGCCCGCTATTTTGAGCTTTTTAATTGGGATTATTTTACTTTTTTATCAGGTATTTTCTGATGGCTATATGGTACATTTTTTGCCTCTCGTCAAACAGATGCTGACGGAGCAAATGGGAAACGCCGCACATCTTGACTGGGACTATTTAAAAAATAGCATGATTCAAGTGGAAAAAATTATTATACCCGTGTGTTTTCTCCATGGGGCGATCATGCTTTGGGCGGCAAAAAAATCAAATAAAAAATGGATACTTGGAAAATTGTCTTTTATTCCGCTTTGTTTTATTGCGGTGCTCGCTGTATTTATGTTTGGGTAGATTTAAATAATTTTTGGAAACTTAATAGGGCTCAAGCTGTCACGCCACCATCAAGGTTATAAGCCTGCCCGGTAATGCCGCGAGCTTGAACGCTCATTAGGAATGCTGCCAAATAAGCAACTTCTTCCGGTTTTATCTTGCGCTTTAGGGGAACGGCAGCAAGGAGCTGATTCCACGACATACCCAGTTCTTTTTGCCGTTTATCCGCCATTTTGGTATCCACCCAGCCAGGACAAATAGCATTTACGGTGATGCTTCTCGGTGCTAAATATTTGGCGAGGGCACGGGTAAATCCTAGGGTCCCATGTTTTGCCGTGGTGTATGCTGTTTGATCGGCAGCGCCAAAATGAGAAAGAACCGAGGCGATATTGACGATACTTCCGCCATTTTTTGCAAAAAGAGAAAGGGCGTATTTGCTCATGTAGTAGGTGCCATGGACATTCGTGGCGATGATGTCTTCCCATGTGCTATCATCATCCTCTAAACTTAAGCTATTGGCACCGGCGACGCCCGCATTGTTGATGAGACCAAATAAAGTTATTTTTTTCTTATTAAGTTCACGAATGGTAGCGATTACTTGAGGTTTTTGTGCTATATCGCAGTTTATGTAAGTGAGGCGGGGGTGTTTGGCTTGTTTTTTTATGGGCAAGGGAGTTCGGGTAACAGCGATAACCTTATAGTTTAGCGTCAGGAAATGCTGCGTTAAAGCAAGGCCAACCCCACCAGCGGCACCCGTTATCATAACCGTTAACATTCGCGACATAAATAAAAAACCTTCTTAAAAAATGCTCAGGATCAAGGAAGTAAAAATCATCTCGTTATGATATCCTAATTAGGGAAGATTTTGTATATTTCGCTGGAATGTGCTGGCTTAATAATAGTAAAGGATCACTTTATTCATCTATGAATACCGCATTTCATCTCTTTTCCTTAATAGCCTTCTCAGGACTTTTACTTTACGTTCTGAAACTAAATCGTCAAATCGCGTCGTTTAAAATGATGCTTGGCTCTTTACAAGATCACAACAAAAAAAATAAAACGGCAAAAATTCGGGTTGATTTTCCTGCTGACGCTATGCGGCGAGTGGCTGAAGCTCTAGAGATAAACCTATCTGGCGAAGAAAAATTAAAAAATCTTCCCCCCATGAAAATCAATTATGGAGCGTTTCTTTCATTGGCAAGTCAGGCTCCCTTGACAGAGTTTCTGATAACCTTTGATACATCTAATAAAATGGAGACAAATGACGCGTCAAAAAACAGAAATATTTCTATTACCCTAACCTTTGACGGATGCGTTCCAGATGAGTGCCGTAACGTGCTCGACAGGCTGATTAACACAGACTTGCCCTTTCGGCATGAAAGTGTAAACTTCAAACTTGCCTACAAAAAGGAGTCAAATCAATAATGGCTGCAATCAAAAAAATGATTCTACTGCTCTCGATTTTTTCCCTGCCATCAGCATGTGTCCATATGTTTGCGACGGACAAAGAAGAAGCCCCACAAATTAAGGCCGATATGCCCACCGAAGAGCTATATCATGCGGCGATCAAATTTGGTGGCCAAACAGTAGCCCAGGTAGCTGAAGTTTATAGTTACCGAAAAGAATGGAGCCAGGCGCAAAAATATATAGCTCTTCAAGTCAATTTAAATCTTTTAGTTTACTCTGATTTTGAGCTTGTCAATGCGCTCAGGCTTTACAACGAAAATTCCTATCAAATAATGGACATAAATGTGGAGCTATTTAAGCGGCTCGTGCGCTCCAGCAGAGAAATCGCCCGAAGGCTTGGTTGGAATCTCGCTTATTTAAGGCCTGATCCCCAGTACACAAAAGTCATTGACCGTTTTTTTTCTGATGCTCTCTTGCAACCAAGGCTCAAGATTTTGTATTACCCCGAAATGGCAAAAGCCATTGAAAAAAATAATGTCTCCAGTGCCTATACTATTATGCGGGACGCCTTAATGACTGACGGAGAGCCAGAATATGCTCGCGCTATGGCGCGTTTAAGGCCAAAGCAAGCATCCAAGGATTTTTTGGATTACTTAGCACTAGCGGCATTTGAGGAACTCAGGCAAATCAATTTTGCCTCTGTCGACAACACCACCTGCGAATTTATTTTAAACCATTTTTTAACGGTTAGGCCCAACCTAAGTCATCCCAATGCTTCGCATTTGTTCTTTTATGCGGTCTCCCGCAATCGTCAAATTGCTGACCTAGCCGATAGTGTCATCTTGAGCTACTTAAATGATGAAGGAGATCTCATTATTAGGCTTTTGATACAGTCCCCCGAGATGGTGCAGCTTGCCTATATTGAAAGCGCCCGTGAAAAACAAAATACGCTAAGTCAGGCATTTCTCAGGGGCCTGCAAAAAATGGCCAGCAGTCCTGATGTATTAGATGAACTCGAAAGTGTCGTTTTTTAAAAAAAATTAGGAATCGGTGGCATCGGGTTTTGAAGCCGCAAGCAGTTGATTTATTTTCTTTTCTAAGTTATCTAATCGTTTTAGAGCATCCGGAAGTTTTTTTGTCGCGGCGACTTGGCGAAACCAGGTTTTTGCGGTGATAGCAGGCATGCCTAGGTACTGCCCTGGCTCGTCAGTACTTTCAATCATACCGCAGCGCGCCCCCAGTACTACATTATCGCCAAGAACGATGCCAGGGGCAACACCAGCCTGGCCCGCCAAAATAACACCTTTGCCCAGCGTGCTGCTTCCGGCGATACCAGACTGGGCGCAGAGCATATTGTTCTCTCCGACCGTGACATTATGAGCTACATGGACATGCGAATCTAGTTTGCTGCCCTGTTTTATGCGCGTCGTATCAAAGGTGGCGCGGTCTATAGAGCATAACGCTCCCACCTCGACATCATTTTCTATAGTAACACTTCCCACTTGCGGGATTTTAGCGATACCATCCGTTCCAGGAGCAAATCCAAAGCCGTCAGCTCCGAGAACACTATTTGCATGAATGATGCACTGCTCACCAACCTCAGTGCCATCCATTAGACAGGCTCCTGGGAAAACTACAGAATTGCAGCCAATACGAACTTTATGTCCCAAATAAACTTGGGGATAAATAACAGCACCAGCACTGATAACACACCCCGGTGAAACATAGGCAAAAGGGAAAACGGTGGCCTCCGGTGAGACTTCTGCCTCGGGGTGAATAAATGCCAAATCACTGTGCCCCTTATGGTGATGGGTATAGGAAAAAAAATGACTCGAAATTTTTGCCATCGCCCAGTAGGGGTTTGCGTGAATAAGTTGTGGTCCGTTAAATTCAACCATAGGCTGAGCAGTTATAAGCGCAAGAGCTTTAGACTTGTCTAAATATGAGCGCCAAGAGGGATTGGTTAAAAAAGTGATCTCAGTCTCGGTTGCTTTATCAAGAGAAGCGACCCCGCTAATACTTTTAGCTAGATCCTTTTCCCTGTCGCTACTGTGCAATTTGGCGCTGATAAGTGTTATGATTTCTTTGAGTTGCATACGCGCTCCCGGGAATAATTGAGAAAGTTAATAAAATTAAAGAATAGATGCTCATAATGCTATAAAGCCAGGCAATTTTTAAGAGAATTCTCTTAAAAAAATAACTTTGGGATATATCTCTCCACCTTGCCCTCTAGAAAGGGTCCCCTGTCAGGGGATCTTCCCCCTCGGTCAAATTTTTTTTTTTGTATTTTTATTTTGAAATTACAGTATCTTGAGTGATATTTGTCAACATGCTGACAATATTAATGATTTGCAATTTTTCCATTTTTTTTTAAATCTGAGTAAGTTTATATTAATTAGGGCTTCGCTATAATATGCTATTAAGGCGAGGCAAGTTTGCTTTTCTATACGCGGCTTGTTTTAGGGAAAGCTCTGGTTCATAATTGATGCATAAAAAAAATACGCTAGTTTTCATAAGAATAAAGAAAGATTGGTAAAGTCAACATGTCAAAATCACTTGTTATTGTAGAATCTCCGGCGAAAGCAAAGACGATTAATAAATACCTTGGAAAAGAATTTATCGTTAAATCTAGCGTGGGCCATATAAGAGACCTACCCACGAGCGCTAGCGATGCCGAAGATTTGGGCGAAAAAGCAAAATCCAAAAGCGATAAAAGCAAATCCAAGTCGGGCGATGCTAAAAAAACCAAAGCGGATGCTCTTTTTCGCAAAATGGCTGTTGATCCCACAAATGGTTGGAAGGCTCATTATGTTATCCTACCGGGTAAAGAAAAAATTCTAAAAGAACTTCGTGAGTTAGCGACAAAGTCCGATCGGGTTTATCTCGCAACGGACTTGGACCGCGAAGGAGAAGCTATCGCATGGCATTTGCAAGAAGCCATTGGTGGTGACCCTAAAAAATTTCAGCGTGTCACCTTCGCTGAAATCACGGAAAAAGCTATCAAATCGGCTTTCGCACGCCCGGGCACCTTAAATATGAATAGAGTCAATGCTCAGCAGGCCCGCCGTTTTTTAGACCGCGTTGTCGGATTTATGTTAAGCCCCCTCCTGTGGAAAAAAATTGCCCGTGGTCTGTCTGCAGGACGAGTCCAGTCGGTAGCTTTGCGCATGGTTGAAGAACGCGAGAATGAGATTCGTAGCTTTAAGACTGAAGAATATTGGCAAATATTTGCGAATCTAGCTAAAGGCGGCAAAAATGGCGCTAAATTTTCTGCAGAGCTTGTAAAAATAGGCAATGAGACGGCCAAAATTGGTGATGGCAGCATGGCCAAAAAAATAACCGATGACTTAGAAAACGCAGAATTTATTGTCCGCGAACAAATCCAAAAACCGACCACGGCAAAGCCGTCCGCTCCTTTTATTACCTCGACTTTGCAGCAGGCCGGTAGTGTGCGCCTGGGTTTTGGGGTTAAAAAAACAATGATGCTCGCGCAGCGCCTCTATGAGTCTGGCTATATAACCTATATGCGTACTGACTCAACCTTTTTAGGTGAAGATGCGGTGAATAATGTCCGAAGTTTTATTAAAGATCAATATGGGGACAAATATCTCCCAGAGCAAAAAAACACCTATGCCTCAAAAGAAAAAGCCCAGGAAGCCCATGAGGCCATTAGACCGTCTGATGTTCTGGTTTCCGCTCAGCAGCTAAGCGATGTGGATCCTGATGCGGTGCGTTTATATGATCTTATTTGGCGTCAGTTTGTCGCCTGCCAAATGACTCCTGCGCAGTATGATACGTCAACCATAAATATTCAAAATGGCAATTATCTGCTTCGTGCTAAGGGGCGTATAATGCGCTTTGATGGATGGCTAAAGGTTATTCCGGCCCTCAATAAGAAAAATGAAGAAGATATTTTGCTTCCTGAATGTTCTGTCTCTGATCGTTTAGACTTGGTCAACCTTAATGCCGAACAAAAATTCACCAAACCTTCGCCGCGGTTTACAGAAGCGAGTCTCGTAAAAGGGTTAGAAGCGCGCGGTATTGGGAGACCATCTACTTATGCCACTATCATCAGTACTATTCAGGACCGTGGTTACGTTAAAGTGGAGAAAAAACGGTTTTTCCTCCAAAAAATGGGAGAGATCGTTTCTTTGCGCCTAAAGGAAAATTTTCCGGAACTCATGGGCTATGATTTTACAGCAAATTTAGAAGATAATTTAGATGAAATTGCGCTTGGTCATGCGGATTGGGCCAATATTCTTGATAAATTTTATGAAAAATTTAATGAAGACGTTCTTTCAGCAGAAGAAGGCATGCGTCCCAATGATCCGACAGAAATTTCGTATCCCTGCCCTAAATGCGGGCGCAATATGGCTATTCGTACGGCCAAAACTGGGGTATTTCTGAGTTGCACCGGTTATGGTCTAGCCAAAGATGAGCGATGCAAGGAAACCGTCAACTTACAACCTGGTGAAGAAGTCGTTTCGATTAGTCAAGACGATGAAGAGGGGGACGTTGAGGAAATTCGTTCCAAACTCCGTTGTGAAAAATGTGATAGCTTAATGGATAGCTATTTGATCGATGAGACCAAGAAACTCCACGTTTGTGGGCGCAGTCCTGATTGTAACGGCTACAAAATTGAAGAAGGTCAGTTCAAAATCAAAGGTTATGATGGTCCTGTCATTGAATGCGATATTTGTCATGCTGAAATGCAGCTAAGAACAGGTCGCTTTGGTAAATATTTTGCGTGTGTCAAATATCCCGAGTGCAAAAATACCCGCAAATTGCTACGTAACGGAGAGGCGGCACCTCCAAAAGTAGAGCCAGTGCATATGCCAGAACTCGGCTGCGAAAAATCAGACGGGTATTTTGTTTTACGCGACGGTGCTGCGGGACTCTTTTTGGCCTCAAGCAAGTTTCCCAAATCCAGAGAAACGCGGGTTCCAAGTGTCGAAGATTTTGTCCGCCATAAGGATGAAATTCCTGAAAAATATAAATTCATCGCCCTAGGACCAACAGAAGATGACAAAGGCCGTAAAGCTGTGGTGCGGTTTAAACGTAAAGAAAAAGAGCATTATCTCCGTACGGAAGAGAATGGAAAACCGACAGGTTGGACCGCTCATTGGGATGGTCAGCGCTGGGAAGTATCACAAAGCAAATAGGGGCAGGTGGAAATTTGGCTTTAAAATGAGCCTGCATCTTATATTCCAATTAAATCAAACAGATAAAATCAATTATTGGTTTTGATAGATATCTTACTAAAAATATTCCTACTTTTTTTGGTGACAAGTCTTTGTAATGTCAACTTGTTATCAATCCTACCCCTGCTAGAGATAATGATTGCTTAACATTATTAAAAGTGATACTTGGTGTGCGATAAGGTTTAGATTACGCTATCTATAATTTATAAGGATCCCAATTATGAAAAAAATAATTTTCGCGTTGATTTTCTGTTTCTCTAGTGTTGCTTTTAGCAGTGGTAATTCACCTTTAATTGGTACATGGGAGCGCTGCGCCAGTGTGGGAAAATTGAAGTTAGGATCAGAAAAGTACACATTTACTTTTGATCAAGACGGCAAAATGACACTTCGTACTGACCTATATTTATATCCAGGTTGTAAATTAGGGGCTTTCCAAGGGCAAATGGTATATGGCTCCTTTAGTCTTGTGGGTAGTAACCAATTATCCATTGTTTATAAACAAGAGGGTGCAGGCATATTTTATAGTAAAAAAATTATGAGCGGTATGGCTCCTCTATTTTGCGATAATTATGGTTCAGATGTTACATTGAACACCTGGAGAACTGATTGTTCAGCATATTTTAACGGTCGCTTTGAACTCGGTACTGAATTTGGTCCGTTTGATTTTGTTGTTTCTGATGAAAATGATAAATTACATTTTCCAGATTTTGGTGAAGGGGTTGAAGAAAATTACCAAAGAATTAAGTAAAGTCTCGGATCCTTTGCCAAAACAGGCTCTATTTTTTTCAGTTGTACACTAAAAGCCCTCGGTTGGTGTGCTATCGCTTTTTATAGAAACCAATAGGCTAAATCTCCTGAAGTATAGTAGCCACTAAGCCAAAGAAGTGCTATGGAAGGTGGATTACTGGGCGTCTGGGGGGACATTTAATGACACTTCAATATCCAGCCAGGAGTTGATTTTTAATATTTATAAAAATCAAATACTTAATGACTATCAAAACAGGAAATAACATCCTCTCGGGTAAAAAAACGTTTATTACACTCTGCGCAGACGTATCGGGCTCCATCACGGGTGTATTTTTCTTTTTCTTCACGTGAAGCCATTTGCACAGCACTTTTGGGTTTTTCTTCGGCCTCCTGGGCAGCCTCTCGTCCTTTTCTATCCACAACTGATTTGGGAGGCTCTGTGCAGGGCTTTGTATAGCAAGCCTCGACATCTTCCTGTGTAAAATATTTTCCTTTGCAGCGGCGGCAGATATACCGAGCGCCGTCTCGGGAGAACATTTCTGCTTTTTGCCTTCGTTCTTCTCGAAGGCTCAATGAGTTGACAATACTGTTGGCTTTGCTGGTGTCGCTTGTGCCCAGCTTAGTTTTATTTTTTTCACTGATATTTTGATTTAAATTCTCAATATTCTGACTTGCATTCATCGAAACAATCTGGTCAGATGATGATGTATTTTTTAGATTTTGTGTTTCCTGTTCACTTTGTCTCTGGGCAAAATTTTTCTGGGAGCTTTTTTGGCAGTTTCTCAGGCAGTGGTCTGCTGCTGGGGTGTCTTTGTAGCTGCGACGGCATAAGGGACACTGGTAGGAAATTTTTCCCGTGGCAGATTTGACGGTGATCACACATACGGTTTTACTCATCTGAGCGACGCAGTTTGTTAAACACTCGAAAGCGAGTGCTAGATAAGGAAAGCCCTTTCGGCAGACCCCACAAACATGCAGTCCCCCTTGTTGTAAAACTTTTTTTATTATAGGTTGGTTACTTTGCACGCCAGCTTTTTTGACTGGTTTTGGATAAAGAAGTCCCATAGGTGTTCCCAAGTTTGGAATTTTTTCAATTTAGTTAGGACTATCGGTTTGATCAGATCTTTCTTGAGTAGTGATTGAGATCATACGATAATTACAGTTTTTTTTCTTAAGGTTTCTCAAGTCATCTAGGCGAGAGTCTCGCCTAATTATTTTTAAGAGTAAAAAGAATGACATTTATTAAAATTATTTTTGTATTCGTGAGCATTTTTACGACATCCGTATGGGCTCTCCCTAGTATGGATCCTCCGCAAGTGGATAGTTCGCGTATGGATAGCGAAACGCCCCCTCAAGAATTTGATGGTGTCGGTATTAGTGAAAAACTGGGAACGACTCTGGATTTTAGTGGCCTCAATTTTGTTACCGCCAGGGGCGAGTCTGTAAATCTTGGTCAGTATTTTCATCAGGGAAAGCCCGTGATGTTGGTTCTTGCTTATTATACGTGTTCAAATCTATGCAACCTCCTACTCGGCGGCATGTCTTCTGCGGTGCGTATGCTTGATTATGATGCGGGTAATCAGTACGAAATTGTTGCCGTCAGCTTTAATCACCGTGATCAACCAAGCGATGCTCTTAAGAAAAAGGAGTTTTTTCTTAAGGAATATGGGCGTCAGGGTGGAGAGCAGGGGTGGCACTTTTTAACCGGAGATGAAGCCACCATTAAACGATTGACCGATCAGGTCGGTTTTACCTTTAAATGGGACGAGGAATCGAACCAATATGCGCACGCTAGTGCCCTTATGCTTGTGAGCCCCGAGGGGATGATGTCCCGTTATCT
Source organism: Oligoflexia bacterium (assembly GCA_030432875.1). Lineage (GTDB taxonomy): Bacteria > Bdellovibrionota_B > Oligoflexia > Oligoflexales > JAGOVF01 > JAUILP01. The sequence continues at coordinate 55,703 of JAUILP010000004.1, forward strand.
CCATGGTATTTCCTTTAAAACCTCTGATGTCAAGCTTGGTCTCATTGAGGCTGGGCAGGGCAAAATCGGCAGTATCTTGGAACAGGCCTTGATGTTTTGTTTTCGCTATGACCCCACCAAAAAAGGCTACGCTGTTTATGCGTACAATATTGTGAAAACAGGCGCAGGTCTTATGATTATATTGCTTTTTAGTTACCTATTTTGGTTTTGGTATACAGAGCTTAGGAAGAAAGTGGGGCAGCAGCCTCAGGCGTCTTGAGTCCAAATCCTTTTTTCGAAGGATTTGGTTGGGTGAAATATTTTTTGGGAGTTTTGGTACATGGCGGAACATACTTTTTTTGGACTCTTACCCCCGCAAGCTACGGAAATAGCTAAGGGTGTTGATGACTTGTTTATTTTCATTACGGCAATCAGTGTCTTCTTTTTCTTACTTGTCATTGGTTTGATGCTGTCTTTTGCGCGAAAATACCGCGCCGAAAAAAATCCCGTCCCTACTGATATCCATGAGAATTTGCCTCTGGAAATTTTATGGACAGCAATTCCCACGTTGATTTTAGGTGTTATTTTTGTTTGGGGATTTATTGTTTATAAAGATATGTCAGCTGCACCTGGTTCTGCCTATGAAATTCGGGCTATTGGTAAACAGTGGCTATGGAAATTTCAATATGACCACGGGGCATCAACTGTTGGTGAACTTTATGTTCCTGCGCGTCAACCAGTAAAAATAATTCTTACCTCCGATGATGTTTTGCACAGCTTGTTTATCCCTGACTTTCGCGTAAAAAAGGATGCTGTGCCGGGAATGTATACTTCCCTTTGGTTTCGTGCTGATGAGCCCGGAGAACATGTCATTTACTGTGCAGAATACTGTGGAACTAATCACTCTGGTATGCTTGGTAAAGTGATTGTTATGGAGCCAGGCAAATTTGAAGAGTGGCGTTCAGGTAAACTTGATGCTACTGCCACATCTAATGGTGAGAATGTGCCTTTAGACATACAGGGAAAAGCTTTGACAGAAAAATTTGGTTGTGTTGCCTGTCATTCAACTAATGGTTCGGTTATGGTGGGGCCGTCATTCAAGGGTCTTTATGGAAAAACGGAGACGTTATCAGATAATTCCAAAATTGTCGTCGATGATGCCTATATTAGAGAGTCTATTATAGAGCCTCAGGCTAAGGTCGTCTTAGGGTTTGATCCTGTGATGGCGACCTATAAAGGTTTGGTCAAAGAAGAGGATATCAATGCAATCATTGCTTATTTGCAGACTCTAAAGTAGATCGTAGTGCTCCGACTCATAAAAAAGAACTCATTATAAATAATGTTAACGAGGAGATTATAGGATGACACAATCAGGCGCCGCTCATGGCGACAACTATTTAAATCATGAAAAGGGGATTAAATCCTGGCTTACTACGGTAGACCACAAACGAATTGGGGTAATGTATTTATTTACCGTGCTGGCATTTTTTCTTGTGGGTGGCATTTTTGCCTTACTCGTACGCCTAGAGCTTTTTTCCCCAGGCCATACTATTGTCGGTCCCCAGACTTATAATCAGTTTTTTAGTTATCATGGGACCATCATGGTCTTTATGGTGATTATTCCTCTTATCCCTTCTACATTTGGTAATTTCATATTGCCAATGCACCTCGGCGCCAAAGATGTTGCCTTTCCTAGACTCAACCTATTATCCTATTACTTATATATAGGCGGTGCCTTTTTAGCAGCATCTACGATGGCATTTAAAGGTATTGATTCTGGTTGGACCTTTTATGCGCCGCTTTCCCTTCAGTCTCGTGCGAGTACAACACTTGTCCTTACCGGTGCTTTTATTATGGGCTTTTCTGGGATAATAACGGCTCTCAATTTTATTACGACGACCCATAAACTGCGCGCGAAAGGTTTGACCTGGGACCGTTTGCCGCTATTTATTTGGGCAATGTATGCGACTAATATCATTCAAATATTAGCCACGCCAGTGCTCGCGCTGACGCTACTTTTACTTGTCGCTGAGCGCGTTCTTGGGATTGGCTTTTTTGACCCGACCCTTGGCGGTGACCCTGTTCTTTTTCAGCACTTCTTTTGGTTTTACTCACATCCTGCTGTGTATATTATGATTCTGCCAGCAATGGGTATTATAAATGAGGTGATTCCCGTCTTTTCTCGCAAAACAATTTTTAGTTACAAAGCCATGGCCGCAGCGATATTTGGTATTGCCATTGTCGCCTTTGTGGTTTGGGGGCATCATATGTTTGCTTCAGGCCAATCAGATACGGCGAGTTTCCTTTTTTCTTTGATAACTAAGCTTGTTGGGGTTGCCACAGGTATCAAAGTTTTTGCCTGGCTTGCGACTATGTACAAAGGAAGCATTCGCTTTAATGCCCCAATGCTATGGGCGATGGCTTTTATCTTTGTCTTTACCGTGGGTGGCCTTACCGGAATTTATTTGTCAACCATCGCCACTGATATTCATTTAACGGACACATATTTTGTGGTAGCCCACTTTCACTATACCATGGTGGGAGGTGCGATTACCGGTTTTATGGCGGGTATACACTATTGGTTTCCAAAAATATTTGGCAAGATGTACAAAGAAGGCCCTGCGGCCGTGGCTTGCGCCTTGGTCTTTATCGGCTTTAATCTCACGTTTTTTCCTCAGTTTATTGCAGGATCACGCGGAATGCCTCGCCGATACTATGATTATGCCCCTGAGTTTACCTATCTCAACCAGCTTTCCACTATAGGTTCATTTATGGTTGCTATAGGGTTTGTTGTGACAGCAATATATCTATTTCAAGCAATGAGAAACGGAGCCAAAGCTCCCGCTAACCCATGGGGTTCTGCTACGCTTGAGTGGCGCACTGCCTCTCCGCCTCCGCATGACAATTTTTCAACTGACCCAGTTGTGACGGCAGGTCCTTATGATTATAGTTCCATTAAGGTTTAATTAAAAAAGTATCTTATTTTTCTGAGGGGGTTCTATGGCGGAAGTCGCGGTTCATGGTCATCATCACCACGCACATCATTTTGAAAGTTCAGAACATGAGTTTGTTTCATGTAAACAAGGCATGTGGCTATTTTTGCTCCAAGAAGTTTTATTTTTTAGCCCGTTATTTGTCGCTTATGCAATTTTCCGTTCTCTTTATCCAGGTGCCTTCATGGAGGGCCATCAGTATCTTGATTGGCGTATGGGGGGCTTAAACACCTTGGTTCTTATCAGTAGTAGTTTATCAATGGCGCTAGCAGTCAGTGGGGCGCAGCGAAGTCAAACTAAAAGAACCGTTATTGGTTTGTCGCTGACTCTTTTTTTTGCCCTGTGTTTTCTTGTCGTCAAATACTTTGAATATTCCCATAAACTGCACCTAGGTATTTCTACGGCAGGATTTTTTTCTCTCCCAGGAATTCATGATCCTAAAACTCCGCTATTTTTTAGCCTTTATTTTGTCATGACCGGCTTGCATGGAATTCACGTTATAGGGGGCATGATTGCCATTATATGGGTACTAAGGCGTGCGCGACGGAATGAATTTAATGCGCAGTATAATACACCGGTTGAGATGGTGGGACTCTACTGGCATTTTGTCGATTTGGTCTGGATTTATTTGTTCCCTATGCTCTATTTAGTGGGCTAAATAATATTATTATTAAATTCTAAGGAGATTATTAGTATGGGGCATTCTGCAGATCCTGGAAGTACAAAGCACGAACATTTTATTTTGCCAGATAAACTGGCATTTAAGATATTTTTTCTTCTTATTGTGGGAACTATCTTAACTGTTGCTGCGGCGCAGATTCACATCGGTATTTTTAATTTCCCACTGGCGATGCTGATTGCGAGCATTAAAGCTTATCTCGTAATGAGTTATTTCATGGGCCTAAAGTTTGATTTACTGGAAAATAAAATATACTTTTTGGGTTCACTTCTTTTTGTGCTTATTTTTATTGTCTTAACGGCAAGCGATCTATTATTTAGAGAAGTTGGCTCAAACAATCCTGATTTTATCAGAAAATTCGAAGGTCCAACAAGCGGACTCGTCGCGCCAGTCGAGCCTGTTGGTCACGAATGAGACGGTATTTTCTAATATGCTGTCAGTAAAGAAGGTTTTTATCTTTTTATATTGACAGCATTTTTCAAAAATGATTATATTTTAGTTCTATTTTCCCTATGCGGGGTGGTAGTTAAGTTGGTTATAACGCCGGCCTGTCACGCCGGAGGCCGCGGGTTCAAGTCCCGTCCATCCCGCCATTTTCTACTAAAGTCCCACTCCTCACCGAGTGGGTTTTTTGTTTTAGTACTCCTCAAAATCTTCTCATCATGCTGTTTCTACCCGATATTCCCAAGATAAAGTTATAAATACCCAATAAATCAATCTTGACTTTTTTATACATTAAAATATTATCATATTATAATTTGATAATATTTGTGTGGAAAAAATTCATGAAAAAAGTTTCTCCCAGTAATCTGCCTCGGTTAATCGAATCATCGCTAGAAGTCAGCGCCCTACTCAAATCCTTAGCTCATCAGGACCGACTTTTACTCCTTTGTTTTATTGGCGAAGGCGAAAAGACGGTGAATGAGATCGAGGAATTTCTGGGGGCGTCGCAAAGTTCTGTTTCACAAAACTTAACCCGACTCCGCGATAAGGGTCTTCTGTCAGCTAGGCGCGAGGGTAAGTTTGTCTTTTATCGCATTCTCAATCCTCAAGTAACTGAGTTGATACAGGCTTTAGAATCTATATTTTGCAAGATTTAGTACGGATAGCGACTGAGGTATTAAGATGAAAATTGGTTCATTAATTTTAAAAATGGGTGGTGTCGGTCGGTGCATTAATTTAGTTGTTTTTTATCTGTTGTTTACGGCATTGGTCGTAAATGCCGCTGTTGATGAACCCCCTATCCCCCTTAATCCCAATAAAAATAGGTCTCTTCCCCATCTCGATCACAGCGCCTATTTTAAAGATGGTGTTAAATCCCCTCAAGAAGTTACAAAAGCCTGCCTTAAGTGTCACCCCAAGAGTGGAGCAGAGGTCATGAAAACAGCACATTGGAGCTGGTTAAGTGGCGATACTACCCGCAACGGGAAACTTGTGCGCTTTGGCAAAAAAAATCAGATGAATAATTTTTGCATTAGCGTGACGGGCAATTGGGCGTCGTGTACAACCTGTCACGCAGGCTATGGGTGGACTGACAAGAACTTCGATTTTAGTAAAGAAGAAAATATCGACTGCCTGGTCTGTCACGATGGTTCCGGCACATACTCTAAATCGAAAGGTGGTTTGCCCAAGGCAGATGTAGATCTTGCCAATGTAGCGGGGAGTGTTCATAGACCTACGAGAGAAAATTGTGGCATTTGTCATTTTAATGGTGGCGGTGGCATGGGCGTTAAACACGGTGATTTAGATGACTCCCTCCTCAATGCAAACGAGAAAATTGATGTCCACATGGGAAAATTAAATTTCCAGTGTGTTGATTGCCACCAAACAAAAGAGCATTTTATTCCGGGAAAGGTCAATGCAACTTATAGTGAAGCGACACCAGTTAAGCGTTTTGATTGTACGAATTGCCACACCGATGCGCCTCATCGTGATCGTCAGCTAAATTTTCATGTGGCTCGTATCGCCTGCCAAACCTGTCATATCCCGTATTTTGCAAAAAAAACTCCGACGAAAATGACTTGGGATTGGTCTAAGGCTGGAGACGCAAAGCGCAAAGAGGATAAGCATGAATATCTTAAAATTAAGGGTGAATTTACTTATGAGAGTAATGTCGTCCCTAGTTATGCCTGGTATACGGGCAAAATGGAGCGCTATATAACAGGAGACAAGCTGGATTCCCTGAGCGACCAAGCCATTAATAAACCCATAGGTTCTCGTCAAGACAGCAAGGCAAAAATATGGCCCTTTAAGGTACACCTGGCCAAGCAAATCTACGATACGGTCAATCTTATTCTTATTCCCCCGTTGACCAGTGGCGAAGGTGGCTATTGGTCAAAATTTGACTGGATGACCGCTGCCCGAGAAGGAGCAAAAGTCGCAGGTCTTCCTTTTAGCGGTAAGTTCTCATTTGTGCCAACGCGCATGTACTGGCCCATTACTCATATGGTAGCTCCAGCTAAAGAATCCATAACGTGTCAGGGGTGTCATGCAAAGAGTGGACGTCTTGATTGGCGAGCTTTGGGGTACGAACGTGATCCCGTAGGAGGAAAGAAACTATGAAAAAAATTCATGAACCTAAACCATTTATCAATCCTTATCTTGCGGGATTTATGCTTGGCATTGTTTTATTTCTTGCCTTTGCTCTCACGCATAGTGGGCTTGGAGCATCAGGCGCGATTAGCCGACTTCAAGTTGCGACAGTGGGACTCTTTTTCCCCTCCCATGTTGATCAAGTCGGCTATTTTGCCGCTATGGGAGGTGGGGATAGGCATCCCTTAGATCATTCCAGTATATATTTGCTTCTGGGAACTTTTCTCGGTGGTTTTATTTCCGCTAAATTTAATGGTCGTTTGCGCTTAGAAATTTTTAAAGGGCCACGCATTACAAATTTTTCCCGTATTGCTCTGGCTCTTCTTGGTGGCGCAATTATGGGTTACGGGGCGCGCTTCGCTCGTGGCTGTACCTCCGGGCAAGCCCTCACCGGTGGCGCAGTGCTATCGGCAGGGAGCTGGACTTTCATGTTTAGTGTATTTATTGGCGGCTATCTCGTCGCTTATTTTGTTCGTAAACTTTGGAATTAGTCTCATTTTTTTATTTCGAGGAGCAGTGCCATGTGGCTTCCCATTGATGTTATGACCTTCGGGCTGGTGACCGCAAATCTCATTTTTCTCATGATCGGTGTTGGGTTTGGTATATCGCTAGAGCTTGCTGGCTTTGGGGATTCGCGCCGCCTTGCCGCACAGTTTTATTTTAAAGATATGACCGTCCTTAAGACAATGTTTACAGCAATTGTCGTAGCATGCCTGTTGCTTTTTCTTTCTGCAGCGCTGGGGCTCCTGGATTTTTCAGAAATTGCTGTTAATCAAACTTATCTTTGGCCTGGTATCGTTGGGGGTTTGATTATGGGGGTTGGGTTTGTGATCGGGGGATACTGCCCAGGCACCTCAGTTATTTCGGCATCAAGCTTAAAAATTGATGGTATGGTGTTTTTTTTAGGCACAGCAATTGGGGCTGGGGTATTTGGGGAATCTGTTTCAAGTTTTTCCGGCTTTTGGAATTCATCCTATTCAGAAAGACTTCTTCTCTCAGATTGGCTCCAGTGGTCTATTGGTGCTACCGTGTTTGGCGTAACCGTCCTCGCTCTAGCCATGTTTTATGCTGCAGAAAAAACTGAGGAATACGTACGTAAAAGAGGAACAGGTACGCCCGTATCATGGAAAATTAAAAACAAAAAATATCATTTAGGGGCAGCAGCACTTCTCGGTACGGCTTTTGCTATTTGGACCATTGGGCAACCAGATGTTGCGCGCCGCTGGGAGCTTCTCAAAAACCGCTATGAACCATTGCTCACATCCCGTGACGTATATATTCACCCTCTTGAATATATCAAAACCTGGAATGATTCTGCGATAAAGTTAATAACGATAGACCTCAGATCAAAAGAAGAGTTTGAAAAATTTCATATTTTTGATGCTCAGTATGCTCAGGTTGATGAACTGAAAACCAGTGAATTTACAGCCCCACTACTGCAGCTATCAGGAAACGGGGTTGTGGTTTTGATTTCTGAAAGCGAACAAAGTGCTGAGCAAGGTTGGAAGTGGCTTAAAGCTCAAGGGGTAAAAAATCTCTATATATTGGATGGTGGGCTTAAAGATTGGCCTCTCCTCTTTTCGTCATTAAAAGTGGCTCCTCATGAGTCACTGGATCTTGCAAAACCACCTCTAAAAATCTTGGATAAATTTCCTAAGGATACCTTCACCCCCAAGATTAAACTTCAAACAACTAAAAGATCAGGGGGGCTTTGCGGGTGAAGCATATCAAATACCATGTGAATCATTTGTTGCGGCTTAGTGTAGTCATGGGTGCAGGTTTGGCTCTCCCTATTTGCGCCGAACCCCTTAGCTCTCAGGCGTCTATGGATAATAATAAATGCTTTGAGTGTCATAAGGAAAAAATTCATAAAGTGGATTTTGAAGAATCTGTCCATAAAGGCATTTTTTGCACCTCTTGTCATATAGAAACCACCCACAAAGAATCACCGGAAAAGAAAAGCGAATGCATTGCTTCTTTCTTAGAACCCGAATGTTCTAGCTGTCATGCAGAGCAGTCTAAGGAGTATGAATCGAGTGTCCATAACTCTCAGCGACTGCCGATCCCTTGTGCCCAGTGTCACCAGGATATTCATACTATAAAGACGAAAAAAGATTCTAAAATTGCGAGTGCGGAACAGTGTGCCACTTGTCATAGCCGTTCATCTGCATATTTTGAGTCAGCGCATTTTAGGGCATTGAAAGAAGATAAAAATGATGCTGCAACATGTACTGATTGCCACGGTGTGCATTCCATCAGCAAACTTAACGATCGTGCCACGAGAACTCTCTTTCATACTGAGGCTTGTATAAAATGTCACGCTGATGAGCCTCTCATGGAAAAAAATAAGCAGACTCCCATAGCTGCTAAAACATATTTTGATAGCTACCACGGAAAAAATGTTCGCCTGGGATATCCTGAAAAAGTAGCGGGATGCTCTGACTGTCATTCAGCACATGCCATACTTGAGGCGAAAGATCCTAACTCTACTATTCATGCTCAAAATTTGACGAAAACCTGTACCCAGTGTCATAAAGATGCGAGTGAATCATTCACCAAATTCATCGCACATGCTGATCACAGTGACGCTAAATCAAGTCCCGCTTTATACTGGACCTTTGTTTTTATGACGAGTCTACTGGTGGGTACCTTTATCTTTTTTTGGCTCCATACCGTGCTTTGGGCTATGCGGGCATTTATTGAGAAGCATGACCAAGCGCGCGCTCTCTCTTTTCCTGATATCAAGTCCTATAGCCGCTTTCTTAAGAAAAACCATGAAGTTCACGACGCTAAAAAGCTTTATCACAGGTTTAGGCCCATACATATTGTGCTTCACGTTGCCGTTGTCTCAAGCTTTCTTGCTCTGGCCCTTACGGGACTGCCGCTGAAATTTAGCGGTACAGGTTGGGGGCAAAAATTAATGACCTTACTGGGAGGACCCGTTAATGCGGGCCTAATTCACCGCATTGGTGGCGTTGTTACCATCGGTTATTTTATTGTCGCATTGATCATGGGTATACATTTTCTATTTTTTGATAAGCGACAAAAAGGCACGTTTAGAGAAAAGTTTTTCGGACCTGATTCGCTGTGCCCCAATAGGCGTGACTTACGCGATTTGAAGGCTATGTTCAAATGGTTTTTCTTCCGCGGTCCTAAACCCGTACATGAACGCTGGACGTACTGGGAAAAATTTGATTTTCTAGCCGTTTTTTGGGGCGTCGCGGTGATTGGCTCCAGTGGTCTGATGCTTTGGTTTCCAAGTTTTTTTAGTCTATTTTTACCTGGTTGGATGTTTAACCTTGCCACCATTATTCATTCTGATGAGGCCTTACTTGCTACGGGTTTTATTTTTACCGTTCATTTTTTCAATACGCAGTTTCGACCCGATAAGTTCCCATTTGATTTTGTTGTTTTTCATGGCCACATTTCCAAAGAAGAGTTACTGACCGAGCGTACTGATCAGTGGGAGCGTTATCAAAAAGATGGCGTTATAGAAGATTTTGAGGTGAAAAAACCTACGCCTTTGCTGTGGGCAGTGACGTACCGGATATTTGCGGTAACCGCTTTGGCTTTGGGGCTTATTCTAGCCGCTTTGATCGTTTATTCACTTGTTACTTAAGGGGTTCTTTTAGTATAAGGAAAAAAATTAATCTGCCCCAAAAGGCCCAGGAGTAACGGCAAAGGCTTTGATATCTTCAGCCGCAAATATAGCTGCAAGCAGTCGGTCAAGGCCTAGGGCGTTGCCGCAGCATGGTGGTAAACCATCTTCACGTAGTGCCGAGAAAAACATATCATCGAGCGGGACGGCTTCTAATCCTAAATCTGTTCTTTTTTCGTTAAGAATTTTAAAACGCTGTAAATTCTTTTTATAATCGGTGAGCTCCTCATAGCCATTGCACAGCTCCTGTCCTCTAAAGTATATTTCAAAGCGTTTAGCCACCCCGCCTTTTACCGTGGCAAGGGCACTATGGGCAGGGAGGAAATCATGCAGAACCACTAATTCAAGTTCTTTAAAAGCTGGTTCGATAATATCTAAAAGGATTTTAAAATAGGTCGTATCAAAATCATCATCTGTCTTAATAGATGGGTATTTGAGGTCTAGTGCCTGTGCGTTAAGAGAACGTTCCTGAGAGGTCAAGTCAATATGAGCAAATTCTTGAAACGCCTCCTGCACAGTAAAAAAATGCGGTGTGGCAATCAAAGAGGGTATCCCATAATGCTTGGAAAAGACACGGTGTACTGAGGCTATGAGGTCAAGTGTGAGGGTAATAAATGATAAAAAATCAATATCCTTGTGATACCATTCGAGCATGGTGAATTCTGGATGATGGCGGTTAGAATATTCGCCGCCACTGCGAAAACATTTGCCCATCTGAAAAATGCGCGAGCATCCTTGGGTCATCAACCACTTCATTTCTAGCTCTGGACTTGCTCTGAGAAAAAACTTTTTAGCCGTTAAATCTGCTTTAGTCCACGTGCAATCAAAATACCGCTGATAAGGCTCAGCGCCGGGCGTGGTGACAATAGTCGGTGTTTCTACCTCTAGGTAAGACCTCTCTAAAAAAAATGTTCTTAAGGTACTTTTGACCAGGCTCCAAATTTGGAGTCTTTCGAGAGCATTAAATTTGGCAGCTTTATCATTCACCTTCGCCCTCGTCCTTGTTTTTACGGGGGTGGGCTCTTTCGCGTGCCTGCGCTAGTTTCTTTTCAATATGGTCTAAGGCTGAACCTTTTAAAAATGATGTCGCGTTGATATCTGTCGCGCCAAAGCGAATACCCGTGAGTATTTCAAAGGCTTCAAAGAAATGTTTTACCGGATAAATTTTGAGGTAGCCGGTCCGGACAGCTTCGCGAACCTCCCGTCTTAGCATGAGATTGGGCTGATTTTGCCAAGGAATGATAACCCCGTAGTCTCGCCCCCTTCCTATCATTTGACAGGATTTTAAAAAACCTTCAATTTTTTCATTTAAACCACCCACGGGCTGAATATCCCCAAGCTGATTTAGTGAGCCGGTGATCGCAATATTTTGTTTAATAGGAAAATCTCCTAGGGCGCTGAGAATTACGGCCAGCTCCGGAGATGTGGCACTATCACCATCGATCATGCCGTAAGACTGCTCGAAACAAAGGCTTGCCGAAAAATTAAGTGCGTGTTTTTTGGCTAGAAGGCCATTGAGATATCCCGTGAGGATTAAGACCCCTTTGTCATGGATTCTGCCGCTGAGTTTAACGGCTCTTTCAACATTTACTACCCCACGAGAATTCATAGCAACGGTGCAGGTAATCCGGCCAACCCTACCAAAAGAATGATCACCATAAGAAATTACGGTTAGACCATTGACTTGTCCAATGCGAGAACCATCAACGGTGAGTAAATAATCACCATGCTTTACCGAGTCATTAAGGAGTTCCTCATAGAGATCCGCACGAAAGACTTTTTGATCTATCGCTTTTTCAACATGCTTGCTACTAATGCTCGTTGATTTTTCCTGCCGGGCGATATAATCGGCTTCGACAATAAGGTCTTTTAATGAGCCAAATTGGGTGGACAGGTACCTTTGATCTTCGACAAGTCGCGATCCAAATTCGATAACTTCGGAAACGCCGCTTTTATTTATGGGTAGTAAGCTTTCTTTGCGGGCTCGGCTGACGATAAAATAGGCATAATCATTTAAATTGGTCGTACTGCGAGGCATTCGGTAATTGAAGTCGCCTTTTATTTTGAAGATTTTACGAAAATCCTCATCGCCATCATAAAGAATCTGATACACGTCTTCACTACCAATAATGATAACTTTTATGTCCAAGGGAATGGGTTCAGGTCTTAAGCCTGATGTCGGCAGCATCGAAAATTGTTCGCCTATATCTTCGATAAAACCCAAGCGATTTTTGAGAATGCGTTTTAAAAATTCCCAAATTGAATCGGAACCGCTGCGAAAAATATCAGGGGCGTTAAGAACCAAATAGCCGCCATTTGCCCTATGCACGGCTCCAGGTTTGAGCATTGTAAAGTCAGTGCGGTACATACCAAATTCAACATTTTTCTCAATTTTGCCAAACAGATTATAATAGGTTGGGTTCGTTTCAATTATCACAGGAGAATTTTTTTGGGCAGTATTATCGACAAACACATTGATGGCATATTCTGTAAAACGTTCTTTATATTCTGTTGCGCGAACCTGTGCTTGGGGTTCCTCTGACGTTGGTTCATCTTCCTCATCCCAATCGATAAAGTTGAGTAAGTTCTCTACCATATGTTCTTTAACACTGAGCAAATATTTAAGAACACCGCTATTGGGTTTGAATCGTTCTTTTATAGGACTAAGACGATCAGAGATGATTTCACTGCCAATTCTGCGCCTTAGAGACTCAATATTTTCGTTACCTTCTTGTTCTATATGACGTATTTTTCGCGCAAACTCCAAAATTGAAGGTTCGAGTTGAGTGCGGCGTTTTTCGATACGGCTTCTCTGGGTTAAGCTGAGTCGCGCATATTCCTTTTCTGTGATTTGTCTTCCCTGTAAAACAGGAATCGTTTCAATTCCCATGCGTGATGATTTTAGGGCGAAGCCCATATGATGGGCGGTTTTTTCAAGCTCATGGTAAAGGCGAGCTTTTTTGTCATTAGCAGCATTTAACAAATAATTTGCTGGATTTTCATAATCCTCACTATGTAGGGCTTTAGTAATATCATCTCGTAATGCACGTACCACATTTTCCATCATTTTGCGCAGGACTCGCCCATCGCCAGCTTTAAGTTCTAGAGCCAAAGGGCTTTCTGTTTGATGGAAATTATAGACATAAACCCAATCACTCGGGGCATCTCCGCCTTTAGACCAACGTTCTAAAAAAGAGCGTATGACACTTGTTTTTCCTGTCCCAGCACTTCCTGCTACGAAAATATTGTAGCCAGGTTTGCGAATACCCAGACCCATATTTATGGCCTGAACAGCTCTATCCTGTGAAATGATATCATGATGCCTTTGAAGGCTCATTTTTGTCGGCATTTTAAAATCATTTTGCTGACAGGCGAGGTAAACCTGGTCACTTTTCAGCGCGCGAGAAAAATCTTTGGGCGCAACGGTTAACAAGTCATGAGAGCTGGTTTTAGCGGTTTTTGTTTTTGCTGATTTTGGCTTAGCCGATGTTTTTTTTTTCATGGGCGTGGTGTGTGCTTTCTTTTTGCAGATTTAATAAAAAAAGGACTTTTATAATACATCTTAATATTATAAAAAGTCCTCTGTTATTTTACAAATACTTATGTGAATTTAACGCGTTGTGTTTTCAGTGCCTAAAGTTTTGGTCACAGTTGTATAAAGTGTTCCTAAACCAAATTCACCTACGGGCTCTCTTAAATTTTTCAAGATAGAAGAAATCAGCCTCCTGCCATTTGAGTCCGTATAAAAATGCTCACCATAGGCATCAATAAAATCGAGCGCATCCATAAGGCCATCTTTAGTCGGAGGTGTCACGCACAGGTCAATGGCCTTGCGCAACCAGCGACCGAGTTCCTGAATATTTTCATTTGACTTAATACCAAGACGAAGGCACTCACCAAAAAGTGACAAAAGCATTTCCACACTTAAATCTGCCTCATGTGTACCCACGAAATTGCTCAGCGTGCGGTAAGCACTCGGCCAATTTTTGGTGTGCTGCAATACTCTTATTTTTTCCATGGTGATGTCATAAGTGCGCACAGCTTTATCCCTGCGTACCTTTTGATCTTTTTCCATGGCTTCCAATTCGGGACGGACGCGCTCTTTAAGAATTTCCAGAGCCTTTTCGACATCCTCTCTGGTAACAGAAGCGCCTAGGTCATATTCGACACCTAGAACATCACTTAACACATCAACGATGTGATCGATGTTTTCTCCTGATTTTTCTGAAATTTGAACAAACGTCCACCGAGTTTGGGGAAGCCAGTCGGTAAAAGTACCTCTGAGTTTGAAGATAAAGTCAAGCATCTTCACTGTACTCCTGTGCTTAATATTTAGTTGTATGTGGATCTATATTTTATTTTACCCGTATCTTTTGCCTGATGTAAAGGGGATCTGTAAAAAAAAATATTTATTGTCAATGTGGAAATAGTTTGGTGCTGGCCAACTGAGGGATATTGGGCATAAAAATATTGCCTCTTATGTTGATAACAATATGAAAAATAAATTTTAAAATTTAAGGTGAGCTTTGCTCGAAAGAAACCAATTCTTTTTTGATGTAAGCATGAAAGGCTCGGCTAATGCCAACATTACTCGCGACTTCGAAAAAAATTCCTTTGTAGGTCTTGTCGTTATTAAATTACGCTCCTACTTAGGTTGTGCATTGCGGCAACGGAAAATATATTAAAAAAAAGTTTAAACAAGAAAAATGGGTTCTATTTTTTTTAAGAATAGTGAACGGTTTCAATATGAAACGTAAAAAATTTCTTTAAAGAAGATTTTGGTTATCTCTTCTTTTTAAATTTTTTTTGTTACAGTACTTTAGGTCGAACGGGCGGGCGTGACAAAACAAACCCAACTTAAACCGACCGGGTTGGCAAAGGCGCGCACCTCTTAGGTCAAGGGCATTCTAAAAGGTCTAAGGTTCAAGCGTGGGTTTAGGCAAAAATCACTTTAAAATCATGGTTAATTGATGACGCTTAGCTGAGGGAGAAAAAGATTTTAGTGCCATACAAATAAAAAAATCTAAGACGCTTTTTAAAAATAAAAAAGCCCCACTAATGGCAATGCCATTAATGGAGCGATATTATTTTGAAAAGAAAATGGACTATTTGCCTCTGAGCTTACGGCGCATACGCATCATACGACGCTTGCGACGTCCAACTTTTCTTCGTCCTTTTGGGTGCTTACGGCGGTGTCTCGATCCGTTCACGTGGGTTCTCCTATAGATGTTGTGCCAAGTCTGGCAGTATCTCGGCCTAACTTAAGACCATGTTTACAATACATAAGGGGTAAACATTAAAATGGTTGCTAAAAAAAAGCAATAGAATTAAACATGAAGGGTAATTTTTCCTGGGGATAATGACTTAAATGCGAATTGGGTTCTTGAGGTGCGGTAAAAAATTATGAACAACCTATATTCTTATACTAGAGATGAATACTCTAAAAAAATCATAGATTTATCATATTCAGCTCATCACGGGAAGGACATATTTCGTCTCCTATACAAGGGTCCTATCGCTCAGATCCAAAATCAAAGCGGGTGGAGTGGTTTTCCTACTGGAATAATTAAGAAATTTTCTGAAAATTATTCTCATGAATGTCCGCAGATCATAGGGCAGCATTCTTCTCTCTATGATCAAAGTGAAAAATTTATCCTGCGCTTAAGAGATGGTGCTGAAATTGAGATGGTTCTCATGCCTGAAACTAAGAGAATTACTTTATGTATCTCTAGTCAAGTCGGCTGTAGCCAAGGGTGTGTGTTTTGCCATACTGGCCGTATGGGCTTGAAGAGAAATCTAGATGTTGGTGAAATAATAGGGCAAATAGTTGTTGCAAATGAGTTTCTTCGTTCTAATTTATCCTGGCTTCAGGAACGAAGACTACCAAGTTTTATGCGTGTCACCAATGTAGTTTTTATGGGGATGGGAGAACCACTTGATAATGTGGCTAATGTTTTGAAATCGATAAAAATAATGACCGATCCCTATGGCCTAAATCTAACGCTTCGAAAAATTACAGTTTCTACCGCAGGGCATTTAGAGGGACTTAAAACATTATTTGAAGAAATTCCTGAGGTTAGACTTGCCCTAAGTCTTCACTCTCCTTTTGATAGCGAACGTTCCCGCATTATGCCCATTAATCGGAAATGGCCATTAAAGGTCGTGATTGAAGCGATCAAAGAAATACAAAGCGCCAATCAGGCTGCAGGCAAGGGGCAAGAAAAGAGCCGTGGTCTGAGTTCTCGTCTCCAGAAGGGGGGCATTGAAGTTTTTATTCAGTATACGTTGCTGAAAGGCGTTAACGATAGTCCAAACCATGCTGAGGCATTATGCAAAATAATCCAAGGACTGCGGGCAAAAATAAACTTGATACCTTTGAACCCCGTATCGTTTTCTCGGCTTGAAGCCCCTGATTTTAAAGCGGTTCAGGAATTTCGTGCCAAGTGCCAAGAGGCAGGCTTTCGGGTCTTGGTTCGTTATAGTAAAGGCCAGGATATTGCCGCCGCGTGTGGTCAATTGGTTAAGTCAGGCTACCACTCAAGCTAAAGGGAGCCAATTTGCTTTTGGTTTGAATGTAGGTAACTCGCACCCTTTTTTTTAATAAATCAGCTTCTCAGAAATCCCTTAAAAATAACAATGGTGAAAATTTATCTTAAGTAAACTTCTAAATGTCGATATTTTTCTAAATTTTTCTTCAGAAACGCCGATTAAGCTATTGTGATATTGAAATAAGCTTTAGGAAGGCCTTGTGACTGAAGAAAAAACAGCACCCAGTATTTTAACATTTAATAACCAGCTTCTGAGAATTAAGGCTGACGTTACCCCTACGCTATGTCGTGAAGCTGAGTCTTTTATTCCTTACTATATCGAAAAAGTTCAAACCAAATTTGCTGGACTCAAAGCGAAAGGGCAAGTCGCCGGATACATGGTTTATGAAGACTTTTTTACGCGCTCCTGGAATGCTTTTAAGAGTGCGACTACACTAGACCCAAACTATAAGGTGAGCTTTTACTTAGGGCAGGGGCGTCAAGATATTGATGGGCTAGATTTTCAGGTCAATGTCAATGAAAGGCGACTTGGGTTCTTAAGCTTGCCCGCTGACCCCCAGGTCTATGCTCATTTTCCCTTTGAGTGGTTAAAAGTCTTTGTTGATGAAAAACTTGCTGAGGAAAATATCAGCGAGCGGGTTAATCCCGCGCATCTTTATCTGGCTTATCGCCGTGCTTCTCAGGGGCATGTTACGCAAAATGTTTCTATTCATCAAAAACCAGTAATTCCTGCAGGTCAGTCTGTTCAGTTCAAGTTTATTGCGGACCTTGCTCGTGGGGAGGTTTCCCTGGTCATCTTTGATTTACACAGCTTGCTTCAACCGGAAAGATTTGCAAAATTTATCCGAGGTGTTAAAAACCAACTCAACTTGATATCACAGAAGGAAAATAAAAATTATATTTTTCTCGAAGAATATCTTTCCACCCATTTACATAGTGGTCTGCAGGGGCCTAAAGTTCTGGGGTTAGGGCTTCCACTTTGTGTGTTGATTGGTGTCGATGCAGATTTGGAACGACAAGTGCCAGTACTTAACAATGCTGAGATGAAAAAAAATGAGCCACAACATCACCAACCTCAGGCCCATCAGCAAGTTCATTCGGCTCCTACGGGTCACCAAGCTCATCATCAACCTCATTCTAAAAACCATAGCCCTGCCAAAACCGCATCAAATCACTCTCATAAAGCCACGCCAAATATTGATTCTCCCCTAATACCATTGCTCAATCGTTATGTTGAAATTGAAATAGCCGAAGATAATCTCAGTGCTCAAATTAATAATTTTAATGAAGAGTTTTACCAAAAGCATGAAGGGATTGTGCCCGCAGATGTCTTTCAAACTTTTTTAGCTTCAAAGGGTGTCGTTTCTGGAGTTGGCCAACATTTGATTGCAGCCATAACTCAGGGAATAACCCAGAAAAAAAACTTGGCAAACATGTCTGTTGCCATTGGAAAAGCACCCCGCGTAGCAAAACAGGGTTATCTTTTTCCTCATTTTGAATTCGCCTTGGCAGAGAAAGAAAAGAAAAAAGATTCCGAAACCATAAATATGCGAGAAACACAAAAAGCCATGGTGGTGTCAGAAGGGGATCTCATCGCAGAAACGCGTTATAAAGAACCAGAGCAGATTGGTCTTGATGTTCGGGGCAATATGATCGACCCTCCTCCTCCGGAAGCATTCAAGGTAAATGTTGGAGAAAATATCATAGAAAAAGAACCCGGAAAATATTATGCAGCTGCTGATGGCATGCCTGTGGTCAAGCACAATTACGTCATGTTACGTAAAGGGCTAATGATCGAGGGCAATGTGAATCTTGCTACGGGAAATGTCCATTTTACTGGTGACGTCGAAATTAAGGGATCAGTTGATACAGGCTCGTTGGTAGAAACCACGGGAGACTTAACTATTTATGGTAAGCTCTGCAGCGGTGACATCAAGGTAGGTGGCAATCTAGTGGTTAAGGAAGGTATCATCACCGATGGGAAAGCAACGATTAGGGTCAAAGGCGACTTGATGGCAGATTTTATGGAAAATTCTTGTGTCAATGTTAAGGGCAATATCGAAATTGTGCGTACCATAATCAATTCTACGGTAGTCTGTGGAGGCGAAATAACGCTAAAAAATGCAGATTCCATAATAACCGGCGGCAAAATTTATAGCCGAGGTAGCGTTAATACAGCTAATATTGGCTTAAAACGCGGTGCAGTTACCCAAATTTATGTGGGCATTGATTCGGTTATAGAAGACCGTATTGAAAGACTTGAAGCTAGATTAAGGCGAATCACCGCTTACCAAGAAGAAACCCGCTTAGCTTTGCGCGAAATGACAGGACGAAAAGGTTTAGCACATAACCAGCTTGAAGAAAAAAAAGAAGAGTTTCGTGAAAAATTGGTGCAATGCCGACGCATTCAGGAAAAGGTTGAAAGCTTTATTACGCAGTGTAAGGCCCTGAGGACTTATAATACGGAAGCGCGAATTTTGGTTCCCAATCAACTCATGGGGCACACAAAAATTGAGTTTTGTGGCAAAGGGGTCATTTTGGGGCAGGATTATGCTGGGGTTGCTATAAAATCCTCCGAAAGCAGTCAGCGTAACGCAAAAGTTGTTCCCATAGAGGATGTTATACGTAAGGACAGAGCATCATAAACAAAATCGTTTCTTTTGGTCTTGCATCTTTTATATGCTTAAATGCTCAAGGCAAGTAGCGTTTTAAAATTTATTTTATCGCAGCAAAACTCACAAAGTTCTGCCACTGAATAACCGGAATGACATGAGAAAATCCGGCTTCGCGCAAGCTTGTGTAAAGATGCTCATAGGACATGGGGATTAAAACGCCTTCCAAAGACTTTTTCTTGCGAACGATCTCCTCGTCGGAATACCCATTATCACTTTTAAATTTGTCATAGAAATATTCTATTTTTTTTTGCATAAATCTATCACCAAAGGTGATTTTTTCACTGATCCAAAATAGGCCTCCAGTCCTAAGTTCCTGATAAATTCGCTTGAGGAGATCTTTTCTAAGTGCCGGATTTATGAACTGTATAGTGTACATAGAGCTTATGACAGAGGCGCCTTGGTAGCTAAAATCTAGAGCATCAGAGATAAAAAGCTCTATTTTATGATTTTGCATCGCATGTGATAATTTTAGCGTGCAGAGGTCTATCATATCGGGCGAGGGGTCTATCCCTTGATGCCATGATCCTTCAGGAAGTACCTTCGCCAAAAGCTCTATGAGATTTCCTGTTGAGCACCCCAAATCAATATGGGGTGTTCCGGGTTCGTAATGGTTTTTAGCCCAGGAGACAAGCATTTGTAAGGTTTGTGGGTAAAGAGGGATAGACCTTTGCAGCATATCGTCAAAAACCGAAGCGACGTCTTTGTTAAAGGTAAAGGAAGAAAACGGCAGCTTATTTTTAAAAAGTTCATCTTTAAGCATAATTATCTCATAAGTCTGAGGAGCTAAAAGCCAAGATGTTAGCTCAGCTACCCGTGTTTACAAGTAGTTTTTTGTTTTTTTCTTAACTTTCCCGTTATTTTTCCGAAACTAATAGAAATTTAAGGAGGCGGGCGTGTTTGCAAAAAAATTAAAATCTTATGCACAACATATTGTTAGGGAAGATCGCTATCTCAATGCTCAAAGCCTATGTAAACTAGAAATACTAAATCGACTTTATGAAGTTGTAAATTATTCCGCATTTGGTGTCGCGGTGAAAGTTCCGCCTGGATTTGCCTTTGATGAAGATATAAGCGCCACATTTTTTGTAAACAGTAGTCCTATTAAGGCCTTAACCTTAAAAAAGCTCAGATCTGAAGCCCTTCATGAAGGTAGTGTTGAAAAAGTTGCCTTTGAGATAGTTGATGATTATCTGCCTTGTGAGCGCATAGATGCTGCCGTGCAGCTCGAAAATATTTTTGCTGAGCATGCCGAGTATCAAGAAAAAGAAAAAAAATTGTCACTCAATTTTAAGTCAGCTGTTTTTACGATAAAAAATCAACTTGAAAATCTAGAAATTAAAATCAATGAAATAAGGCCGCTGATTAATCTCTATGAAACAAGCGAAGTTGAAAGCTTTGAGTCTTATATTAGTGAAAGAACATCTTCTGTAATAAAAACATTTTTTTCAGAGTTTTATCAACAAATCACTAAAGATTTAACGTCTATAGACAATCAGGAGAGGGAGCTTTTTATTGAGTATTTTCGCCATACGCTAAATTATTATTTTAAGCAGTCTCCTTATGCCGAGATGGCTTTGAGCGGAGAAAATAAAAATGATTTAGATTATCTCACCCTGGAGCAAATTTATCATTTTCGTCCCATGGGACAAAGCTTGTTCGCAAAATGCTTGCACCACTACTATCTTCATGAAGCTCACAATCAAAATATAAAGGGAATGAGTCTTTTACTCAGCAAAAAAATAAGTAGCTTTTTGCTTCAGCGAAATATTCAGTATCCTATCAATATACTGAGTTTTATGAGCCATCATACCTATGAAATCGAGAACCTTATGGCCACATGGACACCGGACGAAAAAGACTGTGAAATTAATTTTACTTTTGTTGATGCTGGCATCAAAAACCTAAAGATGAGCAAAGATAGGCTGCGAAAGCTCAGTCGTCAAAGCAACATAAATTTTCATTTTTCATTTGAACACGTCAATTTGCAGGACTATCTCGCCGAACCTGATAAAAAAACCTACGACCTAATCTACGCTCCTTTTATTTTTAACTATTTTTCAAATTCAGTGGCCAAAATTATAGCTGATGTCTTATGGAAGCAAATAAAAAATAACGGTAAGCTTCTCATTGCTAATTTAAACGGAACAGGACCTGCAGACTCTCTTGTCCAATACGCCCTGAATTGGCATCTCGTTTATCGGAAAAAAAGCGACTTAAACGCACTTTTTAGCGATTTAAGCAAAAATTATTCTGTGACCAGTAGCAATGAAGTGGGCTCTTGGCTTGTAGAAATGAGTAAATAGCTATGCCAAAAGAAAGACAAGAAAATATTGACCAAATAAAGAAAATAAGAGAGCAGTCTTTGGAATATGAAATGCGCTCCGGCCTAGAAGCGTGGCGTCTCGTCTTTTTAGGTTTACTGGGTGTCATCTGTAGTCTGCAGTTATATAAATTTCTTGAGTTTCCTGTCGTAGGGATTTCTTTTGCTCTAGCTTTTTTGGGGGCTTTAAAACTTCCCGAGTTTGGTGCACTTATCACGAAAAAAACAGTCTTAAACTCCATACTTTTTTTTATGAATATTCTGATTCCTCTCGTTATTTTTGCTTTAGAAATTAGCATGCGCTCTCACTTAGGTTTTACGCCAAAATACTTTCTATTGGGAGTCGTTTCCTGGTGCTTTTTTCCCTGGCGCAAGGCGCAACTTAACATACTGTCAGCGGCGCTATTTATTATGGTCAGTGTTTTTTCATTGTGGCTACTTCCTAGCCCCTATGCTCTATCTACATTAGGGTTAACCATAATCGGAATTGTGTATGCCCGTATTTTTCACGATTTTAATGAATATCATAGGTCCATGGAAATTGATGAGCGCATGCAACTTTATGAAGAGCTTAATTCACGTGAAATAACTATTGCTGAAAAATCTGTCGAAGGACTTCGCCTTGAAGACTTGTCGCGGCAGTTTAGTCCTCAAGTAGTTCATGCGATAAAAGAAGGACGGCTCTGCTTAAGAGAAGGTATTCACCGCGGCGAAATCTGCGCGATCTTTATCGATATCGTTAATTCAACAGACCGCCTCATTCGACTGGATAAAGACAATGTCAATCAAGTGATCACCATGTTTATGGAAGATACCATAAAGGTTTTGCTCAAATATGATATTACTATTGACAAATTTCTTGGTGACGGGGTTCTTGCTTTTAGCAATGACCCGGTTGAGCATGATGACTATGTTGAACGCGTATTAAGAGCTGCTTTTGAAATTCGGGCCCGCATCAATAATCGGCAAGAAGAATATCTTGATATCTGGCATAATAATTTGAACATTCGTATAGGAATTGCGGCAGGGTTTGCGAATGTCGGTTTTTATGGCAGTAACGAGTATTTCAAAAGCTATACTGCGATCGGGCGTGTCGTTAATTTGGCTAGTCGTATATGCGCATTTGCTGGTGTGAATCAGATCCTACTCTCGCAGGAAGCCGCAAAAAAAATAGAAAACAGTGACTACAATGTAACTTCCTTGGGGCGGCACCGCCTTAGAGGATTTTCGGATGATCTTCTTGCGATATATACAGTTGAGGAAGGGATTTCACAAAATAATATCAAAGAACTCAGCATTATTAGTCAGTGCCCAAAGGGTCATGGCATTCTTGCCCTTGATCGGGATCAAAAAGGAATTTATCATCTGACTTGCCGTGTATGTGGCTATTTTGAAGATCATCAGGAGACAAATTCTGACGGTGCCGAATCCTTAACTGTGGCCTAATGTGTCGAAGGTTCCAAGTTGAACTGTTGCTGCGTTAACGTACCAACAATGTCCTCTCTCGTTGGGATATTTTTATCTCCCTTGAGTATCTTAACAGCTTGGCGCAGTTCCCTAAATTTGCGTGTTTTTTTTTATGTACTTCACAGCATCTTTAAGAGAGGAAAAAATGGCACACGCAAAATCTAAGCTAGGAAGTTTTTTTTCCTTAGTGACCAAAATGGGGGAGATGCTGGCATTATGAGCGCACTGGGCATCAGATACCTTGTCACCAATGAAAAAGCTTCGGGTTAGGTCTATATTGAACTCATCTCTAGCCATTTCTATTAAGGCCGTTTTTGGCTTGCGGCAAAGACATTCTGCTTTGTACTGAGGGATAATTCCTCCTGAAAAATGGGGACAAATATAAAAGCCATCAAGAGAGATTTGTGCCTCTTTTTGAAGAATGAAATTGAGCTTTTGGTTAAATGCGAAGACATCATATAAGCTGTAGTATCCTCTTGCTACCCCAGATTGATTCGTAATCACGGGAAGCAAAAAACCCATTTTTTTCAGGGTGCTCAGACCAAGTGCGACGCCAATTTCAAGCTCGGCATCATCAGGACGAAATGCGTAGCCTGTGTCAGGATTAATAATACCATCGCGATCAAGAAATACAGCGGCACGCGCTTGCTGATTATAAACCTTTGGCTTTTTGGTAGAGCCAAAGGCGGTCCTTTTCATTGATGGCATAGGGGGCAATCTTCTTATAAAGGGCTATAGAAGCGCTTTTTATTTGAATAGCCTCAGCATTTGAGGAGCGCAAATAATTAAATTTTTGCAACTGACCTTGAGCATTATTGAAGATAGTGTGGGGCATTAATAACTCAACAATACGAAATTTATCTTCAGCAATTTCCTGCTTTAATGAGGCGAAATAAATTTGGTTTCCCGCAACCAAATATTTGTGAATCATAGCTGTAACCCTCAAAATACTACTTTTGCGGCTACAGAGAGTAGTTACTTGGTCTTTTTCTTAGAAACTTTCTTGTCGCTTGTAGCCTTTTTTACGGTCTTCTTTGCTACCTTTTCGGAAGAAGTTTTCTTTTCTGTAGTTTTCTTTTTGCTGATGCTTTTCGCTGTTTTAGCGTCCCCGCTTTTAGTTGATTTCACTGTTTTTTTCACGGGTTTTTCTTTTTTCTCTGGGGGAGGCTCGACAGCAGACTGTTTTTGAGCCGCTGGCACGGGCTTTTTACTCTTTGGCGCAGCGGGGCTTGCTTGTTCTATCTTTTTAGTTTCCTTTTTTGCTTCAGGAGCCGCAGCTGGTGGCTCCTTTTGCGAAGCTGCCTCAGTTTTTTTAATCGGTTTTACCGGGGGGGTGTCTGCCTTTTTAGGCGCAGTCTTTTTGTCCTGGGCTTCCACTACAGTGGGGCTGACTTTAGCCACGCCGGAGGCATTGTCTGCATCGCCATCAAGTTCTTTGAGCTCTATCTCTTCTTGGACTACTTTCCAGAGCCTATTCCATACCTTGGGATCCTTGCGCCACCAAGACTCAAAAAGCTTTCGAGCAGGGCGGTTAACTAGGGCTGTGTACAAAAAATACTTGGTGAATTCTTTGGTATCCGTCTCTCGTTTTAATGCCTGAACATGATAGGGCAAAATCAGCAATTCTGATCCACGAGCTCTAAGTACAATCGAATCCTGCAGCGCTTGAATTTCAACTAGCATCATCCCAAAATCCTTTTAAACAATTTTTTTTGCGGGCCTATTAACCACTAAGTATAAAAAACCTTACTTTTATTTTTCTAAACGAGCAAACGAAATACTTTGTCTGAAGCCTAGATTATATAAGTTATACAACCTAATATTTTTATAAAAGCAAAAAATGTTCAAACCCCATATTTTAAAGTCTTTTATTTGCCATCGTTTTTCTTCATATGTTACTTAAGCCATCCCCTTTTTTGGGTGAAACCCATCGGCCCCGTCATGGCTAGGGCTTTTTGGTTTCTTTGGATCTACTCTTGCACTGAGCTTCTTCCCCAGAAAAAAGCCCTTCTGCCTCTAGTTTTGCCGCGGCGAGGTGGCGCGAGCGAAAGACTGGGAATGGATAGGTTTCTTTGGGCGCAGAAGGGGCATAACCCAGCACCTGTTTTAGAAAAAAGCCTTCAAGAAAAACCAGTAACCGTCTAAATTCCGGCAGAAGATCTTCAGAAATAGAAAATAATCGACAGTCAATCAATAGATTCCAAGCACTGTGCCATGTCATCAAATTGTTCATCAGCTTTGATTTAAATATCAGAAGTTTTTCTTTAGAGTCAATTACCGACATCTGCGCAAAAGAAATCTCTATACAATGCTGTTTATAATGATTTTCGATATGAATAAGGCTACGGAAATCCTCATTGCTGCTATTTTTTTTGAGTGACAAATCTCTGATACCAAGTTTTTCACGAGCTTCTTCCTCTGAGGGATAGACATCAAAAGGCAGAAAAGCTCTAATCTGCTCAGCTTTAGGTGAGAACCCCACAGCTTTCTTGAGGAAAAAACCCGCAAAAAGTTTGAAAAGTCTTGCGATAGCCTTGGGGATCTCAGGATCTTCACCAAAACTTAGGTGGCTCATATCAATTAACGTCTTATAGGGACTGTGCCAAACTTTTAGAGCCTCCATCCACGTTTTTTTCCATTCATCGAGCACTTCAGGGTTCGATATGTTAGAGCCTTCTGAGAAGGTTTGATAAAGGATCTTTGCCATTAAATCGGATTCGTAGTTGATCTTAATGCTCATAGGGCTTATTCCAATAAAAGTTTTTCAATTTCAATTTTTAAGGTTTCATAGTCATGCGCATTTATGACGGAACGCCCATTGAGAAAGAGTGCGGGCGTGCCCTGGACGCCAACTTTGTCTCCCGCTTTTATATCATCCTGCAGTTTGCTATATTTATCTGCACTATTCAGGCAGTTTGTCATGTCATTTTCAGAAAGTCCCACTTCTCGGCCCCACATTTTTGCTTTTTCTTCTGAGGCCTCGTTCTGCCTTGCAAAGGCCAGGTCATAATAGGGCCAGAATTTACCAAAACTCCCAGCGCAGCGTGCCATGACTGCTATGGTACACGAGTATTCATGCATTTTGCGGTTGATATTCGGATTGCAGTTTTGATCTAGAGGATAATTTTTGTACACGAAAAGCACTCTATCGCCATATTCTTGTTTTAGCCTTTTTATGGTAATGGCCATTTGACCACAGGCAGGGCACTGAAAATCGGCAAACTCTACGAGCACTACCTTTGCATCATCTGGCCCATAACGATAGTCTTCACCAAAGCCTGAATATGGAGACTTATTTATGTCGATCATATTCACGGTCGGGGATAAAGATGTTTGCATCATTTCTTTTTGTTCTGGTGCGGTTGTGGGCTTCGGAATAATTGTGGGCTTTAAAAAATTATAGGCCACCAAAGTAATAGCAACAGCAATCGCGCCGTTGGTTAAACCATTACCCGCAGGTCCCCAAGAAAAACCCCGCGCTAATTCTTTTCTGTGGAGGAGAGCGATGGTCCCTAGGGCAAAAGTAACTAAGTATATCCCGATGCACGTTAAGCATAGAGCATTGATGATAAAAAGTGAAATCCCGCCAAAAATAAGTGATGTCGCAACACCTATTAAGGCCAGGACAAAAGCAGCTTGATTGCTTTCTTGGAGCGCTTTGCCTTCTTCTTTCACCATGGGGACGAGAAGCAAAAACGCCAAAGCGAGAAAATATCCCATGCCGTAAACACCTAAAGGGAAGCCGAAAATTTGAGCATAGGGGCTCTTCGCGACGTCATCACAGTTAAATGTTTGGTTTATATTGCAACTAAAATCGCTAAAACCAGCTGTTTTTACCGCCTGAAAATGCAGCAAACTATAAATGCTGAGGGCGGCACCGAGGATGACAAAAAATAAAGCTAATATGCGCCATGCCTGTCCAGCCTTGTCTGAGGGGTCTATGTCATCTTCGGTATGTTGACTTTTGGCTTCTTTATCCATTTTTTTTGGTCTCCAAAATATGATTAATTTTAGTCAAACCATAGTTTAAAATATAAACGCATGATATACAAAGAGAAAGAAGCAGGTAAGGGTTTTTAGTTTAATGCGGTTTAAGAGTACTATTGTTCTAAAACATATAGCTTTTTTAGCAAATCTTCAAGTTTATGAACCGTGAGCACAGGTAGGTAAACTAAATATCTCCCGTCGATATCCAAAATAGCGCGTCTTAAAATTTCTGGCAAGATTCTTCCTGGTATGGGTTATTCTTCTCGAGGTCATACCAATCAATCTTCCTCTGAAACACATCATGGTTTTTGATAGGTTAATTCTATCTCTATCGTTTCCCCATACACATTAAAATTAAGATTAAAAATCAAGAAAAAATATAAGCTTCTAAATGGAATTAAATTGAAAAGTTTTTTCATTTGTCTTGCCTTTTTTTGTTATGGTGTTGAGCTTTTTTTAACTCAATGACAACTTTCAGTAAAACCTTGAACCGTTTTACTCCAAATCTAATTTAAAAAAAGATAAACAAATGAATTAATACCGGAAAATGTACCCATTTGGGTACGAATATGCCTGTGTCGGCTAAGAGGGATCCGTTAGTGGTCCCGACGAACCTACGGCATATGAACTCCGCAGGGTGGGGGTATGACCGAGTTTAGGTCAACGGCCTTGGTGATAAGCGCCATGCTACTCATAGTGGATTGACAACCTTTGTTCAGCACTTCAGTTCTAGGTTGAAAATAAATCTTAATTCTTACAGAATAGTGAGTAATTATGATTGACAGTTTTATCATCCCGTATCATATTTATAAGCTGTGTTTTTAGGCCAGTCTTTTTTGGGGGTATAGCTCAGCTGGTAGAGCGTTGCAATGGCATTGCAAAGGCCAGCGGTTCGACTCCGCTTACCTCCACCAAATTTCACCCCAAATCCTCACGTTTGCTAATAACTTAAAGACAGGTAAGCCCCTGGTTTGACCAGGGGACCTTTAAGGCTTGGCCCTCGGATTAAGTGTTTGAGTTGGGGCACAAAATGGTGGAAGCCATTTTGCACCCAACTCAGTAGAATTCCTTTGCTTGACGGCAAAAGGAGTTCGGTATGTACGAGAGTTTAAATCATTCAAAATGGGACTGCAAATATCATGTGATTTTTGTTCCCAAATGTAGGAGGAAAGTTCTTTACGGTAAGGTGCGAGAATATTTGAAGAAGCAATTTCATGAGTTGGCAAGGCAAAGAGAATGCCAAATTATATCCGGTCACTTAGTGCAGGATCATGTACACATGTTAATTGCGATTCCTCCAAAACAGTCGGTTGCAGAGGTCGTAGGTTATCTTAAAGGAAAGTCCGCTATTGCAGTTGCAAGGCAATTTGGAGGGAAACAAAGGAACTTTAATGGCGAGCGCCTTTGGGCGCGAGGCTATGCGGTTTCAACCGTTGGATTCAATGAAATTGAGATTTCAGGTTATATTCGGAATCAAGAACAATTGGATACAGCAAGTAAAAATGAAGATGGTAATTTTTAAGCTAAATTAATTGGCAGCCCTTTGGGCTGCTCACAGCCGTCAAGCCTCCCGCTTTGCGGGAGCGTTATGACTTTCCTGCGACAGCTATGTCTGCATATTTTTTAAGCAGTACCTGCTGGTTTAATTCCTAAATTCTGTCAGTTCTCACACAATATCCTCTTCTATGAGCTGCCTTGTTTTCGCGGATAGGGCTCTCATTTCCCGCTAGCTGGTTTTTTGCCTCATTTTGGCAAACGGATGCCCAGCTCCGCTCCTTAAGTATTCTCAGGTATAGCGAAGTCGGTAGACTATTCAGTTTTCAAAGATGGGTGGCAGTTCTTAGGTACTGCTAGCCATAACCATATTAATTTTTAGGGCACTAGGGGTAAAATAGAACAAAAAAAAGTCTTTGCTGCACTAATCATTGCTGTCTTTCTCCTTGCGCCTTGTGTGCGCTGAAGTCCGCGGTTAAGCATCATATATTCAAATAGATAAAATGCAGAAAAGTGTTGTGGGGAAAATGGCGCACCCGGAGCGATTCGAACGCCCGACCTCCAGATTCGTAGTCTGATGCTCTATCCAGCTGAGCTACGGGTGCATTAGGAGGAAAACGGAGAGAGTGGGATTCGAACCCACGGAGCAGTTACCCACTCGCTTCCTTAGCAAGGAAGTGCTTTCGGCCACTCAGCCATCTCTCCATGACATAAAATTTACGAAAATACTGCCAATTTTTGGTTCTAGACCAGGTTCAAAAACTAAGTGGCGGAGGGAGAGGGATTCGAACCCCCGGTACCCGCGAAGGTACAACGGTTTTCAAGACCGCCGCGTTCAGCCACTCTGCCATCCCTCCAACTTTCATAATTTAACCTAAAGGCACTTTTTTTAGTCTTTAATTTTTTATTCTAGGAACTCTTACAAACGCAACAGCCTAAAATAAGAGAATTTTATCTAAAAAACATATTAGAAGAACACCAAAAACCACGACCTATTATCGTAAAGACGTAGATTAGCAAGGAGTTATCAAAATTTAAAGCTTTTTTTACACATTCTTGCACGAATCTTTTTACTTTGCCTTTTAACGTCGCGCTTTCATCTTCTCAAGCAGGGCTGTTCCTAACGCGCCAAGAGTCGCATCGCTTTTTTGCGCCGCCGCAGTACTTTGCTCCGACAGCTCAGCAAGATAGTTTTGATAGTCCTGTCCGGCAGCCTCTTCATGATCAATATTAGGCAACGTCAAAAGGATCTTACGCTCCGTCGTATTAATGTCGGCGACAATAACATCAACCTCCATAGGCGGGGAGCATTTTTTACGGTATGACTCACCAAAGGCTTTTTTTATGACAGAGATGGGCAAAAGTCCTGTGACCCCATCTTCTAAAGCTAAAATAGCCCCAAAGTCTTTGAGTTTTTCGACTTTACCTAGTACCTGCTGGCCTTTGGCGTATTTTGATTCGATGGCAGCCCAAGGATCTTCTGCGATATCTTTTAAGCTCAAGGAAAGCTGCTTTTTTGTCTCATCGATATTTAAAACGTTACAAACAACAGCGTCCCCGACTTTAAGAACGTCGGAGGGATGATGGATTCGCTTAATCCAAGACATTTCAGAAACATGACAAAGTCCTTCGATGCCTGGTGTAAGCTCAACAAATGCACCAAATTTTTCTAATCGAACAACTTTGCCCATATATTTTTCACCAATTTTAAAGCGCTCGTGCACAAGTTCCCAGGGGTTGGTGAGGGCTTTTTTTATAGACATGGAAATTTTGGGGCGTGAACCAGAATCATCAATGCTAAGAATTTTGACAAAAACCTTATCGCCCTTGTCATAGACTTCGCTTGGGTGGGCAATGCGGCCAAAGCTGATTTCTGAAATATGTACTAAGCCTTCAATGCCCTGAGCTTCCACAATTAGGCCAAAATCCTTAACTCCGGTTACTGTGCCTGAGAAAACTTCCTCGCTGGGCAGCTGTTTTTTTAAGTCTTCGAGTTTGGCGTGCATTTCTTTAACGAGAAGTGCTGCTCGGGAAACAACGATATTGCGATAATTCTCAAATTTTTGAATTAAAAATGAAAATTCTTTACCAATATAAACTGATTTATCTTCAATAAACTGAAGGTCCATTTGAGATACCGGACAAAATGCGGTTTTGCCTAAAACCATAACATCAAAACCACCTTTATTTTCCTTAATTACCTTTCCGCGTACGGGGATTTTGTTGATTTGAGCATTTTTAAGATCTTCGGCAGCTTCAGCACTTTGTGTCATGGATTTGCTAAGGATGATTTCGCCACCTTTGGTGCTGATGACATAAGCATCAATATGATCGCCTTCCTGACACTGTAATTTGCCATCAGCATCACAAAGCTCATCTTTACGAATCATTCCACTACTTTTAGCCCCAAGATCGACGATGACGTCTTCGCTATCACTTATAACCTGAATCACCCCACGAACCCGCTCACCACGGC
This sequence comes from Oligoflexia bacterium, assembly GCA_030432875.1. GTDB lineage: Bacteria > Bdellovibrionota_B > Oligoflexia > Oligoflexales > JAGOVF01 > JAUILP01. The sequence goes on from JAUILP010000004.1 coordinate 86,571, forward strand.
GAAAAGAAGCTATGCGTAGCGGTTCACTGTCGATATAAGATGTAAAATCAATAGATTCCTTTTCAGTACCCGTTTCTTCTTCAGTAGTCGCAAGTAAGTCCGCATCATCATCTTCCCAAACGATATCTAATTTTTTGTATTTATTGTCGCTCATAAAAAATGATCCTGTGGGTTTAAAGGTTGAAAATTTAAAAAATACACATTAGCTAAATTATTATAAAGTGTCAGAGCTGTCATACAGTATTTTTGCTTCTACCAAGGAATATAAATTTTTTTCCCCGTTAAGTAGGCAAAATTTACCATGATTGTCCTTGCATGTCACTTAAGCTTATAATTAAGTAACATAAGAATTGATAAAAGGCTCGGCCTTTTTCCTCTCTCAGTTTAGTAAACTTTAGCATGCGATGTGACCTAATATGCAGCATTTTGACTCTTCAGAGTTTTCTTGGCAAACGCGTGAGAAACATCTCAATCAAATACCTCATATACAGTATGATCTCGCGATAGTTGGTGGGGGTATCACGGGGAGTGCTATTGCACTTGATGCTGCGCAGCGTGGTCTCAAAACCATTCTTATTGAACAGGGTGATATTGGTTCTGGAACCTCATCAAAATCAACTAAGCTCATTCATGGCGGCCTTCGCTATTTAGAAAACTTAGAATTTCAGCTCGTATTTGAAGCGCGGCATGAACGGGGACGCCTCCTAAAAACAGCACCACATCTCGTCAAAGAAGAGCCCGTTATTTTCCCTATTTACAGAGAAAATTGGCCTTATAAAAAATGGCAGCTGAAGCTCGGACTAAGTATTTATGATGCGATGGCACTTGGTTCAAAAAATAGTCCGCATACAATGCTCAGCGCCGAAGAAACCTTAAAAAAAGAGCCATTTTTACGTCCGGAATCTCTTCAGGGATCAGGATTGTTTTATGACTGTGCTACAGATGATGCGCGCTTGACCTTATACACCGCGAGAACGGCGGCTTACTGGGGAGCTGCCATTATTCCGCATGCCAAAGTTGTCAATTTTCAAAGATCTGCTGTTAGCGCTGCCGTTGAAGGTTTGGTGTGCCATGATTATATTGGTAATACAGCTTTTAAGGTTAATGCAGATGTCGTGGTCGCCGCGGTTGGACCCTGGGCAAATGAGTTTTTTAGTAAGATGGGAACGCCAAAAAATCTCGTGAGTCCTTCCTCAGGTATACATATTTTGCTTCCTAAAAAAAGGCTTCCCATAAATCATACGATGGCTGTCTTATCACCCAAAGATCATAGGCTTCTCTTTGTTCGGCCTTTTAATAAAGATTTTGTTTTTATTGGTACGACTGATATCCCCGTTGATTCATCTCCAGATCAGTGGTTCGGCAGTAGTGATGAAGTCTCTTACCTTTTAGATGTCCTAAGATATAATTTTCCTGCTGCTGATATCAGACCCCATGATTTGGTTGGGATTTGGGCAGGACTACGCCCCTTGGCAACACCGAGTGCGGTAAAAAATTCTTACCGCAGTAGCCGAGATCATCACATGGAAGAAATCGAAAAAAATGTCATTGTTGTTACTGGTGGCAAGCTTACCACCCACCACAGTATGGCAAAAGATTGCCTCAGTTTGTATCAAAAGGTTATAAAGAAAAATTATCCCGATAGAAAACTAAACTGGAAAAAAAATCGCGAACCGTACCTTATTGGCAGTGAGCCTGAGTGGTATCCCGAAAACCATGTTGAAACTTCTTTACTGGTTCATCTAAAGGCAAAATATGGCAGTGAAAGTCAAAAGATTTTGAATTACATTCATAGAAAGCCAGAACTTAATAGTAAAATTATTAATCAAACTGACGATGTTTTGGCTGAAGTACTCTACAGTTTAAAGTTTGAAATGACTTTAACGCTTTCGGATTTTTTTATGCATCGCTCCCACCTTAGTTATTATGGGCAGTATTTGTCACCAAAAGAACTGCGTCTTATCGCAGATTTTATGGGTTATTATTTAGGGTGGGGGGATGAAAAAGTTAATAGTGAAATTGAAGATTTTAAAACGCAGCTTAACCGTACAGAACAAGCGCTACAAGGATTTCTTATGCAATCAGGATCTTTAATTTCTATGCCGGTATCTGAAAATATGGTGCCTAACGTGAGTCCCAGGCGTCACAAAAATAATGTCAGCACAAAAGCGGGTGCATAAAACCTTGAGGGAAAAACAATGGTGACGGTAAAATCCATGAGTACTTTTTTATCAACATTTTTCCCCTTAGACCTGGCGGAAGACTGGGACAATGTTGGACTGCTGGTTGGTACCGAATTACAACCGGTAAAAAAAATGATGATTTGCTTAACCATCACCCCTGAAGTTGTGGCGGAAGCGATTAAAAATCAAATCAATTTTATTTTATGTCACCATCCACTGCCCTTTGTTGGAATCAAACGCATAACGGAAGCAACCTACGAAGGCGGTATGCTCCTAGATCTTATAGCCGCAAGAATAGCGGTATACAGCGCACATACAGCGTATGATAGCATGCACGGGGGGATTAATGAACAGATCGCCCATGCTCTTGGGCTTGTCTCCCTAAAGCCCCTAGTCGCAAGCGCCAAAACAATATCAATGGGGTCAGGGAGGATGGGGTATTTTAAAAAACCTAAATCTCTTGAGGAGATTGTTCTGCCCCTTAAAGAAGTTTTTGGGCTCGACCAAATCAACGTTGTTAAAGGTCCGGATAAGCCAATTGAAAGCATTGCCATAGCGTGTGGCTCAGGCGTGAAACTTCTTGAACGCTCTATTCAGCTGGGCAGTCATTTGTTTATTACGGGAGAAATGAGCTTTCATAACATCCTACTCGCGAAAGGAAGTGGCTTGTCAGTTATTCTGCCTGGGCACTATGCTACAGAGCGTTTCGCTATGAAAACTCTGGCTCAAAGGTTGGAAAAGGATTTTAGCGGCGTTGAGGTGATGCTCAGTGAATGTGATACGGATCCAGGGATGTATTTGTAATATGATTCGTCTGGTATTACATCGTCATAAAAATACCGATTGCCTCCAACCTATCTCGTAGAAATAATGCTTTTTTAGCCCTCTCCACCGACAATACATTATGGCGTTAACGATGTTCCCATATGGGAACACTTTATATAATAAATTATTTTTATTTTGTCAGGATTTAAAATTATTTTGCTATAAGCAGTCCTGTAGTGCCCTATCAGTAAAACAATCTTGTAAAGGACTTAGCGAAATGAAGAATACACTGTTTTTTTTAGCAAGCTTTGGCGTGGCCAGTCTATCTTTTGGCCAATCATTTAAGAATTCTTATACTATCTCTGTTGATATCAACGGACATCCCCACTGTCTCGCCAACGCGAAAGAAGGCCTGAAAATGGAGTTATGCTCTGATCCCCAATGGGCTGTCAGCGGTCCTGCTGAACTTTGGACTCTCACTCCCTATTATAATAGTACTGGGACTATTAGCTTTATTTATTTGCAAAGTCAAAAAGACGCCCTAGCTCTCCACAGCGATGGGTCAATGGGGCGACTCGTGGAAGATGATTTTACTACAACAGCTTCTCAGCTAGTATCTATGACGTTGTTGAGTGATGGACAAAGAATAGGTACTAACCTCCTAGGTAAGGATTCAAAAAATCAGGTTCTATTTTCTACATATCCTGATGCTAAGGATGTGCTTTGTTTATCAGTGGATTTAGATAACCACTATGGGCATTATGCAGTAAATATGATTGAAACGTCATTTATGAAAATGTTTCAGGATTGTACTGCCCTCGATTTCAACCTTTATAAAGGTAAAAATTCTAAGCCGGTAGATGCCTTTTAATTTGTCAATTTTATCGGTTTAAGTGGCCTTTTCCTCCCTTGTAACTTTTTCCTAAGGGGGGGCATTCAGACTTTCTTCTGATGCCTGTGAGCTCCTAAGGCTTCAGTCTAGAGAGATCTCACTGATTTGAGCGAAATAAATAAAAACCCATATTTTTTTCCCAATAATTTTAGTTTTGCCAATTTTTAAATAAATTTTTTTATATTTAACCTCCTAAGTACATATGATCTGTTCCCTCTTGGGTACAGTTTGTGCTGATTTTTTTAAAAAATCTTTAGTTATTGGCATATAAGTAGTACCTTGCGTTCGACAATCGGCAAGATGAATTAAATTGTCTTAAGTCAACTTGAAAGTAAAGGGAAGAAAAATGAAACGATTCTTAGGTATTTTATGTATATCTTTAGCTACAAATTTAACGGTGCTAATTTCTGATCTAAGTGCTGCTAGCGGTCGGGTAAGAAACATTAAGTCACTTTTCTTGGTGGACCCTTGTAAAAACCAGATGATTGATGGTCTTGACATGACCGGAAAATGCAGTTTGGAAACTGATATTTTTCTTCCTGATGATCAGAATATTCCTTTGGCCCTCACGGCGCTTAAGAAGCGGCATATTTGCACATTGAGAATTAATGAATATAAGATGGCGAGTAATCAGGAAAAAACGTTCAAGATTAACTACGAGCTAATCGATAAGACGCCAAGCCTTCACCTTTGGGATATTGAAATTGGTATTCCGAGTATGAATTTAAAAGTGTTTTCAGATGTCTATGCTCCTGATTCGGGTAAGCCAGGAGATCCCGCTATAATTCAAATCGTTGTCGTTCAAGAAATTAGTGACACTAAAGTTGTTGATACGGCTCATTCCGAGGAAGGTCAGGCTATTGTGGCAAAATTTAATTTGGAAAACAGTGATGTTTATCGTGAAATACACGCTTCCTGCGAACCTAATTAGACGCAAAAATCGAAAATTACTTTTTTTTCTAGATGATATGTTTACAAATGAATTTTTTTTAAATCCTGCAGAAAGGCATTATTTATAAAGTTAATGACAACAATACCTCTTTTAGGGATGCTATTTTATTTTGCCGCTTGCAGTAACCGTATTGAAAAAAAATATGCCACCGTAAAAACTCTGCCTACTGAAGGAGAGGAACCGCAATCTGATCCACACCAATTATTTTATAGCATTTCATGTAAAGTCGAAGGCCTAAATAAAGAGAGCGTGACTTTAGATGAATTTTCTTTTAGCTGTGCCAATATTAATGCCAATGATCCCTGTTGGATGGGTTTGATAGAGACAAAAAGACTAGGGAAAATAATAACTAGTGTTGGAGTCGAGACAGATGAAAACGATGCTTTGATCGGCTTAAATATTGGATTAAAAGCTAATTTAAGCGAAAATCAGCAATCGATAGGTGGAATGCAAGCGAAATTGACCTTTATTAATAGTGATGATCGTAGCCCCGATGTGCTTTCAAGAATATCTGGTCCTTCAGTTAATATTTTAGGATTTGACCATATTTTAACGTCTTGCTCTTTTCGGCGTGTGGCCTCCCCATCTGGCGGAAATTAATTTAGAATTGATATTTGATTGGAAAAAATGAATTTAATTTTCTGACTGATGAATACGTGATCCTATATTTTTGAGCCTATACTTCTACTCTTTTAAAATATAAAGACGATCAGGTGGGATACCACTTTCAAATAAATAAAGCTCTAGTTTAGGAATGACAAGATCTTCACCAGTTCTCGTTATATCGTAGGTATCTAAACCAATACTATTTATCCTTTTAAAAGTTATCCCTTTACACATATTTAAATATTCATCAAATGGTATAACGCCATTTTTTGTAATAATATTGGGATGGGTTCGAGGTATAAAGTGGGTATGCAGAGTGCCATCCTTATTAAGCAAACTAAGTGAGTTTTGTAGAGCACCTGATAAGTCGGCATTATAGTGGATGTCTGACATGACTTGGATAATATGATCAGCGCGCATTTCCCCTGGTAGTCTTTTTGATGTTTCACCAAAGTCACCTAATATAAAACTGACTTTGTCTGGATGAGACTCTATTAGCTGACGCATGGGTTCCGAAAGATTATTGTCAAGATCAAAGGCTACGATGCGTGGGGGAGGGGGGGCGGTTGCTTCAAGAATATCCCATAATTGGACGGTGGCTGCCCCTGAACCCGATCCGACATCAAAAACAGTTTTTGTCCCATCTAATTCTAATAAGTTTTTAATTGCCTCCTCGCTAAGAAAATTGGAGTACGCACCATCTCCGCCGCGATACACTGGCGCTCCAACATTGGTGGTATCAAGCTCACCTAATAGATTTCTTTCCCTGAACATCACTTTGGGGTCATTAAAAGGGGTAATCGGTTTAATTTTTAATTTCCCCTCCTCTTTACTGTAGCCCAAAAAAATAGACAAATAGGTCCGCCACTCATTACCTTCAGGTGAAAGCCGTGGATCAAGATGAATTTTTCTATGCTCTAATATTTCGATGACCAACTCTTCATTAATTTGATGTTTTTCTAAGGCAGCAAAAAAGGCGTTCTTTGCAATTAATAATGATGCTTTAGGAGAACGCTCCAGATTGGTGATTTCTAAAGTAAGGTCGATAACTTGTTCAATAAACTCATCACTTTTCATTGACTGGGGGCCTTTTTCCAATAAAATGATTAAATCATCATATTTAGCTCCTAATTCGCTTGGTCTGCGTTTAAGAGACTTCTTAAGTAGGTCCAAATGTTCGTGAAGAGGGCGTTTTACTGCTTTCTTCTGGCTGGTTAAAATTTCAATGACAGCATTGGCGCAAGGCGCTTTAACTTTAGCAAAAGATGGTTCAAAAAGACCAAGCACACCAACAAAAAATAGAAGTGTTGCGTATAAAATATTTAGCATTGATATATCCCTATATTTCTTACTGCCTTGGCGCCTATTTTTTGACGGCTGTACCTTTAGTCATGTTTAGCTAAAGTTTTTTAAAATTGGGGTTGTGAGCTCAGAAATTTTAGCCAATGACAATTTCAGGTCTAAAAATTATTTTATCATGTCCTAACGGTCAAAGAAATAGAGTGATATCTTTGTTGGTCCACTCCCCTTAAATCTTGTCTGTTTATTTTATACCCGCTGTCCAACACGCTATATTAGAAAAAAACTGCGGCGTTCCTGGTGATTTTGACGGTTGCCATCCAAAGGTAGAGTATGACCCTAGTAGATATAAGCTGGTGAACCTCCGTGTATAACTTCTAATTCAGTTACACAGAATTCGTGGCCGGTTTCGGAAAATATTTCTGCAGAGTAAGTTTGTGTACCACTTGGATTTACTCTAGTTAATTGGGTACTAAACGCCCATCAACCATTGAAAGCTGGCGCTGCGCATAAGCAGCAAATTCGGTGTCGTGAGTGACATAAATTATGGTGGTTCCAAAGTCTTTGTTGATTTTAATCAGGGTATCCATAACCATTTGACCATTGACGGAATCCAAGTTACCCGTGGGCTCATCAGCAAAAATATAATGCGGCGACATAATTAAGGATTGAGCAATCGCAATTCTTTGCTGTTCTCCTCCCGATAACTCCTGAGGACGTCGCTGGGCTTTGGCTTCGATATCAAATTCCTTGAGTAGCGCTAAGGCGCGACCGCGGAGCTCCTTTTCCCGACCGGACTTCATAGCGGGCATGAGAATATTTTCCATAGCGGTGAGTTCCGGAAGTAGGTAATGGAACTGGAAAACAAACCCCATTTTTCCATTGCGAAATTGGTGTAACTGGGCCGTAGTAAGTAGATTAATATCTGTATTATCAATAATAACTTGGCCTGAAGTTGCCCGGTCCAGCGTACTCATCACATATAATAAAGAACTTTTTCCAAAGCCAGACCTACCAACCAAAGCAGTAAACTCGCCGTCATTTATTTCTAGATTTATATCACATAATATTTGGGTAGGCGGCGATCCCAGCTCTTTATTTATGCTCTGTAATTTAATACCCATAGTGGTCTTTCTATGTTCCTTCGCTGCGGATAATATCAATGGGTTCCATTTTGCCTGCAGCTTTTGCCGGAAGAAAACTAGCGACAATCGCCGACACTAAGCCCATGGCGAACCCATACACATATATAGAAATTTCAAAAGAAATCATCATTTTACCTGTGCCGATCATGCGTTGAGGCGAAATAGATATTTGGGCAAGAGTCAAACAAATGGCATAACCCAGAACAGTACCGATGATACCGCCAATCCCACCAAGAATACTTCCTTGAATGATAAATAGGCGGGAAATATCTTTTGGCTCGAAGCCGATAGAGCGCAAAATAGCAATATCCTTGCGCTTCTGCGATACTGCCATGGTAAGAATATTATATATGCCAAATCCCGCGACAATTAGGATGGAAAAAGTCATAGTATTTCGAACAATGTCTTGAGTTTTAAAAACACTCATAGCTCCTTCATTAGCCTGATCCCAGCTTTGTACTTTATCTTGGCTATACTCCGCCCAGGTTTGCGCTAAAGTATTAGCTAAGGTGACATCAAATAATTTAACGGCTATATCTGAAATCTGGCTTGGGGTTTGATTCACTTTTTGTACATCGGGAAGTGAGGCGAAAATGAGCATATCATTCAAATTCTTTACCCCAAGTTCAAACACACCCACAATTTTAAAAGGAATAGGACTACTTTGACCTGAGGAGAGTAAAATAGATTCTTTTACCTGAGCGCCGAGCTTATTTAAAAGACCACTACCAATTATAATTTTGTTTCCGCTCAGTCCAATATCTTTAAATTTCCCTTTCAGCATATATTTTGCAATATTAGTCACCTTAATTTGGCGGGCGGGATCGGAGCCAATGAGTCGCGCTGTACTGGTGATTTTTCCACGTCGTACGATCACTTGAGCAACGAGTTGCTGAGAATAAGCTTGGACATTAGGATCATTGTTTAAACGATTAAACCAGTTACTTGGATAGGTGATTTTTGCGCTATCGCGGCGACCACTGGGCAGGGAAAGCCAAAAAATATGAGCCGCGTTGGGAAAAAAAATGTGATCAAGTGAGTGAGGTTCAATATACTCCTCGCGTGATGATATTCTAATATGCGCATCATTATTAACCAGCTGATCGATAATAAAATTTTGAAATCCCCGCATAAGACCAGCAATGCTAATATAAGCGGCAACGCCCATGGCTATGCCTGTAATAGCAAGCACCGTTTGCCGTTTGCGCGATGTCAGGTGCCGGTAGGCAAGAAAAAACATGGGTTAAGGACCTGTAATCATAAGTTCGTCATCTACTTTAATATCGCCACCCACGACTTCAGCCCATTCGCCATCAATGATGCCTAGTTTAGGGTCTACGGTAATCTTTTTCCCCCTGCGCAGTAGCATGACTTTGCCTTTGTTTAGCGCTATGAAGGGTATTAACAAAACATCATTTTTCTTGCCGACTTCGATAGCAATATCAGCTGTCATTCCTGGTAAAATAGCATCAGGGAGATCTTCTGAGGCAATATGAACCAGGAACTGACTCTCCTGGGGATAAACAGAAACCACCTGTCCAGAAAATCGCTCATTAACGATGCTTTCAAAGGAAATAAAAGCATTTTGACCGGGCTTGACCCGCATCGCTGCCGCTTGCTCGACGGAAACAGAAATATAGCGATCTTTTAAATCGAGAAGATTAAGTATTGGAGCCTGTGGAAAGACGGTTTCCTGTTCCTTAAAGTTGAGTTTACTGATAACGCCTGCAAAGGGGGCTTTATGCAAAAGACCCGGAGATTCCTGGAACGATAATAAAGGATCATTCTTATTTACGTGCATGCCTTCGTAAACATACAATTTGTTCACAGCACTTGCGACGCCAATTTTTAAGGTATAGGATTTGTGGGCTGTAATCGTGCCAAGGCCATAAATCGCCTCGGCTATAGGACCTTTTTTCGGGTGAGCCATGACTCGATTTTTTTGCCGGAAAAACTGGAAAAGAAATACACCAGCGCCAAAAACAAGAAGACTAAGAACTGTTATCCATGCTTTACTTTTCATTATCGCCCTCCTGAGGCCTAAGGAGAAACGATTTTAACACACGTTAGTATTTTAAAATATGGATACTTTCCTCACTGCAAGCCCAGAACACGGCAGTTTATGGCGTGAGATTTTTTTTTCACGCCATAATCAAAGTTAAGTTCCGGACTAGCGTTTGAGCTTACCGTAACTGATGCGGTGGGGAACCTCGGCCTCTCTGCCAAGGCGGCGTTTTCTATCTTCTTCATACTCTGTATAATTACCGTCAAACCAAGTGACTTTACTGTCTCCTTCAAAAGCGAGAATATGGGTTGCTATGCGGTCAAGAAACCAGCGATCATGGCTGATCACCACAGCGCATCCGGCAAAATGGTCAAGGCCCTCTTCGAGAGCACGTAAGGTATTGACATCAAGGTCGTTGGTTGGTTCATCAAGCAGGATGACGTTGGCACCTGAAAGCAGAAGCAGTGCCAGTTGCACCCGGTTGCGCTCTCCCCCTGAAAGCACGCCAACTTTCTTTTGCTGATCAGAGCCCGAAAAATTAAATTTGCCGACATAGGCGCGACTATTTATTTCGCGGGAGCCAAAGGGAATAGTGTCTCTCCCCTTTGATATTACTTCCCAAATGCTTTTGTCGGCTTCGAGTGCCGTGCGCGACTGTTCCATATACCCGAGTTTTACCGTCGGCCCTAGAATCATATCGCCCTGGTCTGCTTTGACCTCTCCCATAAACATTTTGAATAACGTCGTTTTACCGGCACCATTGGGGCCAATAACGCCGACGATGCCGCCTGGTGGTAGCTCAAAATTGAGATCATCGAATAAAAGTTTATCACCGTAACTTTTCGTAACATGCTCAGCCTTAATAACGACGTCCCCAAGTCTCGGGCCAGGTGGGATATTAATAGCGATGGTATCTTCAATTTTATCTTGTTGCTCACTCAGCAGTGTATTGTAGGCGCTTATCCTAGCCTTGCTTTTAGCGTGGCGCGCCTTAGGTGACATCCTAATCCAATCTAATTCACGTTTTAAGGTAGCGATTCGCTTATCTTCTGATTTAGCTTCTATAGCTAAACGTGCCGATTTTTGTTCCAACCATGATGAGTAATTTCCCTTCCAGGGTATCCCATAGCCACGGTCTAACTCTAAAATCCAACCGGCCACATTGTCTAAAAAATAGCGGTCATGCGTCACCGCTATAACAGTGCCTTTATAATCATGTAAATGTTTTTCAAGCCACTGTACACTTTCGGCGTCAAGATGGTTGGTAGGCTCATCAAGTAGGAGAATATCGGGCTCCTGAAGGAGAATGCGGCAGAGAGCAACGCGGCGTTTTTCCCCCCCAGACAAGGGGCCAATTTTAGCATCAGGTGGCGGACATCGCAGAGCTTCCATAGAAAAATTGAGGCGGTCATCTAGAGTCCAGGCCTCCATCCGGTCAAGAAGATCTTGAACTTCAGCTTGTCGGTCGATTAATTTCTCCATAGCTTCAGGAGTCATATCTTCAGCAAATTTTAAATTGATTTCTTCAAACTCTTTGAGGAGGTCGACTATTTTTTGCGCGCCCTCGCTCACAGTATCTTTTACAGTTTTTTCAGGATCTAAGTCGGGTTCCTGAGAAAGATAGCCAACAGTATAGCCATCGGAAATATGAGCTTCACCATTAAAGTCCTTTTCCACTCCAGCCATAATCTTGAGTAGAGTACTTTTGCCTGCTCCGTTTAAGCCAAGGATGCCGATTTTAGCTCCGTAAAAATAGGAAAGGGATATGTCTCTTAAAACAACCTTATCGGGAGGGTATTTTTTTGAAACCTTTACCATAGAATAAATGATTTTATTGGGGTCTGACATGTAGCTCTTGACTCCTCATGAAAAAAAAAATGTCTATTAGCTTTTGAAAGCAGCAACAAATTATAGGGGTTTAAGGTTATTGTTTCAATTGATATTTATCATATCTGCCCAAAGTTGTGCTTTAAAATCATATAAAATCATTGACATAAGACTAGGGCTTATCTCATTGTAGGATAGGCCTTGATGCAAAAAAAATTTGAGATTAAGAGGCTAACTTATGGAATCTGCGGCAATTGTTACTCAGGACTTATCGCGAATTTACCGAACGTACCGTAAACCTGAAGGACTTTGGAATTCGGTTGTGGGGCTTTTTAAACGCGACCACATTGAACATATGGCCGTGAACAATATCAATTTATGTATTCCTAAAGGCCAAATTCTTGGTTTAGTAGGGGCTAATGGTGCCGGTAAAACAACCCTGCTCAAGCTCCTTTCGGGCCTTATTTTTCCCAGTTCCGGGCAGGCGCGTGTTCTTGGTTTTGATCCTTGGCAAAGGTCCTATGCTTATCTGCGTAAGATAAGTATCTTACTTGGGCAAAAAAATCAGCTGTGGTGGGATATCCCGGCTATGGATAGTTTTAGCTTGCTAGGAAAAATCTATGAAATAGACGATCAAACGCTGCGTGGCCGAGTAAGCGAATTGGCTGAGGTACTGGACTGTGCCAATCAGCTAACTATTCAGCTGAGAAGGCTTTCATTAGGAGAACGCATGAAGATGGAGCTTATCGGAGCTTTACTCCATCGACCCGAAATAATTTTTTTAGATGAACCAACCATTGGCCTCGACATCCTCGCACAAAATGCGATAAGAAATTTTTTAAAAGAATATGTGTCAACATACGCTCCGACCATAATTCTTACCAGCCACTATATGGATGATATCACGCACCTCGCGGAGCACCTGCTTTTAATAAGCAAAGGTGAGATCAAGTATGATGGCACTTTAGACAATTTTATGAAAAGCACAGAAAAAAAACAAAAGGTGAGCTTACTCCTAGAGGAGCCTTTTCTTAACGAAATTGAACTTCCCAACGGTTTAAAAATTCCGCCAGGCGTGACCGTGGTGGCCTTTGAAATTTTTGACAAAGAGTTGGCGGTCATTCTGGCATTTATAAGCAGTAAAAATAAGATACAAAAAATAAATATCGAAGAAACGGATTTTGAAGATGACATTCGTCGCTTTCTTGAAACGCAGTCTCGCGACCGCTAAAATTGCGGTGCAGCGCGAGTTAGAATATCGGTCAAATTTTGTCATCGATACCTTGCTGCAACCATCTATAGTCATGGTTGTTGAAGTTTTGGTTTGGGCGAGTGTATTGAGTTATAGTCCAAAGAATGTGCTCGGGGGATTTAGTCAGGCCCATTATATTAGCTACGCTTTGTGGGGGGCATTTTTTTCGCGTATTGCGGCTAACTGGATGTACGAAATTTTTATGTCCCGCGACATCGAAACTGGATCGGTAAATAGTATTTTGCTGCGGCCCATTTCTTTTTTTGAATATTATTTATTTCAGTTTATGGGCTATAAATTTCTTTGTATGGCGTCGTCTTTTGTGGTGCCGATTTCTTTATTTTTTCTATATCCCGGGACTACACAATTTTCTCGCTTACCCCTGGCCATAGCCCTTTGCATTCTTCATCTGTGTTTCACCTATTTTTTAAGTTTTTCCATTGTTTCCCTAGGTTTTTTTCTACATAAGAATCGCTCATTAACCACACTTAAGAACATTTCTTTGTGGATTTTCACGGGAGAGCTATTTCCTCTCGATCTCTTGCCACAAAGTATTAAAGCCATTTTTATTGGGCTACCTTTTGCGAGTGGTGTATATATCCCTGTTGCTTATTTAACAGGACGTGTTGATATTTCTACTGTCTATCAAGGGTTTTTTAGTGTCAGCATGGGGATATTGGTTTTTTCCTTTAGTGGTTGGTGGCTATGGCGCAAGGGTAGAGAAATTTATACGGGGATTGCCGCATGAAACGATATTTGGGTCTTCTTCGTCAGTTTATAAAAATAAGCGCGGTAGCCGATTTGGAATACCGGCTCAATATGTTCATAACCATTGTTTC
>JAUILP010000165.1 GCA_030432875.1 Oligoflexia bacterium
GCGCCATCATCCTGGCTCATTTGAAAACCTGAAACTTTACTGATGACGCCTGGAATGCAGTCATAGAATTTTCCTGGACTGGCAATCGTTGTACTCGGGAGTTTTACTTGAAAAAAACCGCCGTGTTCTTCAACTGTAACGCTATCCCAAATAGGTTTTTGATTTAGTTCAATATTGACGAAGACGTTTTCTTGGGTGGTATCGCAGGAGATGTTTTGAAGTACAGTGCTTTTTAGAATTCCTGGATCGGCAGCAAAAATATTTGGCATGATCCAAACATTTAGGGCCCAGAATATCGCAGAAAATTGTCCAGTTTTACCGGAAAAAATTTGGTTTATTGGCTTTTTTTTCATCATAGCATGTCACTCTTATGTGAGCCGTCAAACTCGTTGATATTTAGTTGAGAAACTACGTCTGTTAAGCGTACGCCGAATTTTTCATTAACGACAACGACCTCACCCATGGCAACGAGCTTGTCGTTGATAAGAATTTCCATGGGTTCACCCGCTATTTTATCTAATTCTATGACGGAGCCTTGGCCGAGCTGGAGAAGGTCGTTGATGAGCATTTTGGTTCGACCAAGTTCGACGGTAACTTTTAAAGGAACATCAAGAATCATTTTCAGTTTTGAAAAATCAGCTTTACTAAACCTTTGATCATCAAAACCGCTGGCGCCTCCTGACTTAGCTTCAGAATCTCCAGAATTAGCATTTTGGTCTTCAGATAAAGCATCGTCGAGGTCTGATCCCAAACCGAAATCTTCTGGACTTAGTCCTTCTTGTCCATCAGCCATATTTACATCTCCTAACTAAAGTATCTATGTTTTATGTTTTATCTTTTTCCAGTATCTATGAGGCTTTCAATGATTTTTACAGCTCTATTACCGCGTAAAACACCGGGAATTGCCTTGTACTTTGCAATATCTTCGACAAAAACGTCCAAAGGAAGCGTTGCTTCAGAATTTAGCATGATAATATCACCTTGTTCTAGGTGTAGTAGATCTCTTACCGTGATATTAGATTCGCCCAGTTTTACATGGATATTAGCCAAGGTGGACATGATTTTTTCTTTAATGCGATTTATCCAGATAAAGTCGACTTCTAGTTGTTCACTTTGAAACCCAACAGATAACTTTGACTTGATGGGCTCAAGTGTCGCATAAGGAATGACGATCTTTATAGTGCCGGATACTTTTTCGAGTTCTACGTCGAAAGTCGTAGCGATGACCACATCTGATGGTGGTACAACCGCGACGAATTGAGGGTTAATTTCGGTTCGCGAATAGCCAACTTTTAAGGGGTAAACAGGCTCCCATGCTTTTTCCAAGTCATCAATCGCGGTCATGACTACTCTTCTAGCGATTTTAATTTCAATTTGGGTAAAATCTTTACCTTCAATTTTTGTGAAAGGAACGTCATTGCCACCAAAGAAACTATCAACTAATGCATAAAGGAGTTTAGACTCTATGACCATAACGGCTGCGCCACGGAGAGGTTCTAAACGTAAAATATTTAGGCAAGAGGGTAAAGGCAGCGAATTCATAAACTCTGCGAACTTTAGGGGGCCGGTAGCATTAACGCTGAGATTGGCGACTTTACGCAGAGAGTTTGACAAACTGACCCTAAAAAGACGAATAAAGCGGTCGTGAATAATATCAAGTGTTGGCATTCTTCCGCGAATAATTCTGTCTTGGTTTGCAAGGTCATAGCCTACAACGCCAAGACCACCACCACCGCCGCCTATGTCAACATCTGGGGCATCTCCCACCTTGTTGTCGGAAACGGCAGAGAGTAACGCGTCTACTTCAGACTGGGATAAAACCTGATTCATGGATTTCCTTTATTCAATAATCATATCTGTGATAAATACATTTTCGACGGGTTGAGTTAATAAAGAATTTAGCTGGTTTAAAAGTTCGTATCTCAACCTATCCTTACCATCAGGAGAAAGGAGAAACTCACGTGTTTTTCTGCTAGTTACAGAAATAATCGCATCACGCAACTGCGGTGTTCGCGAATTAAGTTCCCCCTCTTGAGCGGCACTGCCTTTATACTCAAGTGATAGTTCAAGTCTAATAAAATGATTCTCAACAGGGTTTCCCAAATTAAGATTAAATGGCTTGAGTGCAAACGATTTACCAAATCCTGAATTTCCCTCAGCGCTTCCTTCTTCCTTGGCACTTTTATGATCTTTTTCTTTACCATCGCCTTTTTCTGATTTGGATTTTTCACCGCCTTCCGAGCTCTCAGCGTGTCCTTCAGTGGCTTTTTCGTGGCCACCTTCTTCTGTTTTACCTTCTGGCGAGTGATCGCCCGCAGCCTTTCCTTCGGGATCATTTTCTTCGGTCGTTTTTTCAGCGGTTCCCTCTGGCGCATGTGTCTTGCCGCCAGAAAGAAACATAAAGGCTCCCCCGCCAATAGCACCGACGGCAATCACACCAATGGCGACAAAAATGATGAGCTTTTTTTTCGAAGATTTTTGACTTCCAGCTGCTTCATCTTCGCCACCAACGTCTTTTTCTTTTCCATCTTCTTTTTCTTTTGCCATAAGCATACTCCGTGTTTTCCATTTGGTTTCAACGTTTGTGCCATTTATATGGACTTGAGCTAACCGGGTTTGTTGAAAACGGTAATTATCTTTTTTTTTGACAGAAAAACTGCATATTGCGGTGGTGATGATTGTTTAAATATTTGGAGAGGCAGAAAGGCAGCGTGTCAAAAAACTGGCGAACTGTGACAAATTACCTAGTGTCAAAATTAATATGACGAATAATTGGCGGTTTAGCTTTTTAAGAAATGGGAAAGTTCTTGTATAAGTAGCTGAGGTGCCTCAGCTAAAATAAGGTGACCGACTTCGGGGAATATTATTAGGGTGCTTTGCGCAATATGGCGGTGGCACTCTAGAGCACCTTGCACATCA
>JAUILP010000166.1 GCA_030432875.1 Oligoflexia bacterium
TTAATGACTGAATCAGTTCCCGAATGTGGATAATTTGATTGGGGTCTAAGCCTTCTGTTGGCTCATCAAGAACAAGAACTTCAGGGTCATGGACCAAGGCTTGGGCAAGAGCAACACGTTGACGGAACCCTTTAGAAAGATTGCCTATCAGTCGCTTACGCACATCACCGAGCGATAGTTTTTCAATAGTTTCCTCTATTCGCTTGCGCATACTCTCTCGACTAACAAGCCTCAGCATCGCAGCATATTCGATATATTCTTCAACTTGCATTTCCGCGTACAAAGGTGGTGTGTCGGGTAAATATCCCAACCGGCGTTTAGCTTCTATGGGAGATTCCATAATATCGAAGCCAGAGATTTTTGCGCTTCCCTCATCGGCGCCAATGCAGCCGCATAGTATATCCATTGTTGTGGTTTTGCCAGCGCCGTTCGCCCCAAGGAACCCTACTATTTTTCCTTTATCTACATTAAATGAAACGTTATCCAAAGCTTTGAGCTCGCCATAACGCTTAGAGATACCCGTGACCTCAATCATAGCTACCACTCCAAAAATATAAGATTATCTCTCGTTTAGTAAACAAAATGATACTTTGTTTGTTCGCCCTTGGCGAGACCAAAAGTGAGCTTATATAATGAAGCAGGTGGACGATTAATTTTTGCTAAGAATTTTTTGGGCTTGTTTATTTTTTCTCTGCTGCGGAGCAAGTGCCTCTTATTGACATAACGTGGGGGCGGGGACATTACCATTACTGCCCCCCAAACTATTAAAGGATGAGCAGAGCTGTGTTTTTTGTTCTGCAGATATGTCCTGGCCACTTTCTTCGAGTTGGGTAATCATCGTTGAAATTTGCTTAGCGGCTCCCTCCGTAAATTTATTTTTTAAGGCTCGGAGTTCACCACTTCCAGGAAGATCCGCCCCCCCCGTAGCTTCGTTCATGCTACTCTCATATTCTTTTATTTTATCGATGACTTGGCTTATTTTTGAGACAATTTCTTGAGGCAGTCCGGGCATTTTGGCAAAGGCATTTGAGGCGGCATATAAGTCGATGAGGATTGCCGAAAACTGAGTTTGTACACAGCTAGAGTTAATAGGGAACATTTTATCCATAATATTTTCCATTTGTTCTACCTGGGAAATAATGGCATCTAAGTTGCTGGGATCTGATGTATCCAGTCCACTGAGTTTTTCGAGTCTTTTATTTAAATTACTGGTACTACCAGATCCTCCATAGGTCACAACACTTTGAAAGATACTGGCTTCTACCATATGAATAAGAGCCCACAAAAAATAGGTTTTGGCTCGGTGAGCCTTAGGCGTCTCTTCTACCAAGGCTAGACACGAAGCGTCACGATAATCATCTTCATTTTTTACATCAGAGTCGATGAGCCCGCAAATTTTTGTCAAGGCAAGATTGATATTGCGAAGCTTCGGGGAAACCTCGCGAATCTCATCTGCGCATTCAGGAATAAGCACAGGATATTCTGGATCCGACATATCATATTCGCCAAGAGCAATAATTTCGTCATTTGTCAAAGAAAGATTAATGAGTTGATCAGACGAAGAGGAGGAAGAAGCGCTACTACTATCATTACCCCCCGCTGGATCAGTAAGGCTACGGGCAATTTCAATGGGTTCTAACCCTTCCTTGGCCATCGAGATGTAGCCGCTGAGTATTAAACCTGAAAAAGCCCGGGGTTCTTTCGCTAAAGCCGTATCTATATAGGCTTGCGCCGTATCATAATCTCCCTGATCATAACTTTGTTCGGCAAGCTCCATGAGATTATCGACGCTAGACTGTTCCGCTTCAGTAGAAATTTGACGGAAAATGTTTTGATCGGCGCTGCAGCCGCAAAGTTGGAGTCCCACTCCTAAAAAGCAAAGAATAGGCGTCAGCTGTAATATTTCTTTTTTAAAATTCCTGTAGGTCATTAATATTCTCGTATAGCTTGGTGATGGGGCTCTACTTACTTAGCATTAGGTGGTGTCATCTTACGTTATTCGCTTCCATCCCAATGCTCTCATCGGAGCTTAGGCGCCATCACTTAAGGAAAAAGCAATATTAATGAGTTACACCCAGGCTGGGCAGAAAAATTTATTCGTCAAAAAAAAAGATGGCCTTCTCTAGTAGCCCAAAATGTTTTAGCTATAAAAAACTTTGCACGCGTAAGCCAATTGTAAACTCCAACGGGCTGTTATTTTTGTCATTTTAAAGGCAGAGGTGCCTTACTTTGTTTGCTTTTTTGGTTCTGTTAGCTTTTTTATAAAAAAAAAAAATGTTCTTAAATGCTAACTAGGTCTTCACCATTTAGTGATAACTTGCTAGAATATAAAATAAATTAAGTATACGCTATTAGGTGTCCTGATCCGTTATATGAGATTGGAAAAAGCAAATTTGGGAAAAAATATTTTTTTTTAGCTAAGGAGAAGCGTTATGTCCTCGACTCTTACCAAGGATCTGCTTATAGAACTTATACGGGATAAAGTTGGCTTTCCTGTTAAGGAAGCAAAAGATATCCTTGAAATGATCCTTGAAGAAGTCAAGCTTAAGTTAGAAGAGGGGCAAGAAGTGAAGATTTCTGGTTTTGGGAAGTGGACGGTACGCTCGAAAAGATCTCGTCCTGGTCGTAATCCCCATACCGGTGAGAAAATAGAGATAACTTCACGACGCGTCGTAACCTTTCATCCTTCTGACAAACTACGTGACTGTGTGAATTCGGGCATTTTAATGTCAAGTCTTCCACGTTCAACTGATGAAGAGGATTAGGATCACCCTATCTGGTTGTTAATGAGGGTGTAATCTTTTTTGTTAAGCTTAATTCATCATTTACTGAATCTGTCGTTGCGCAGTTTCCTGTTAATCATTGT
>JAUILP010000084.1 GCA_030432875.1 Oligoflexia bacterium
GATCCGACCTGTCGAAACCAAGATAGGAGAACAAAATGAAAAGCAGATCATCATGTCGCGCCAATAACTCTGAATTGCAAACCGTCCTAACAGCCACGGAAGTAGCGCAGTACCTCAAAGTCAAGGAGGGAACATTACGCAACTGGGTGTATAAGAGTCAGATTCCTCATATTAAGGTCAATGGCGCTCTACGCTTCCGTATTCAGGACATTGACAAGTGGATGGACAAGAGCACGATCGAAGCAGAATCGTATTAGCTTATTAAAGATAAACCAGAAAAATGCTAAGCTCCCTTAATCGCAAAATGCCGCGGTAGCTCTTTGAAAACCAGATAGTGTGTGACTTTTAGGGAGCCCTCTACAAGGAGGTGCTCATGTCTATCCAAAAGCGTGTATACACGAAAAAGAATGGCAAAGTTACAGTTTCCTATAAAGCCGTTGTTACCCAAGCAAATGGCAAACAAGTATCCAAATCGTTTCCTCGTAAGGTTGATGCGGATCGGTGGGAAGCTGATATGAAACTAAAACTAGGATCAGGAGAATTTGTTGTAACGAGTACAAAGTATCCTTTCAGGCCGTATTCCGGATACTGGATTGAGAGCTATGCTGAAAGGCATAAGTCCCCATCTTCTGTCGTAAGAGACAAAGGATATTTAAAGAAGCAATTGCTTCCTGAATTCGGCGATGTCCCTTTGAACAAGATTAAGCCCAAGCATGTGGAAAGATGGCTTTCCGAATTACAGAAGGATTTGTCTCCTAAAACATGTAACGGCGCACTTGGCTTACTAAAGAAAATGCTTAACGATGCTGTTCGGTGGGAGTTCATTTCAGTAAATCCCATTCAGCACGTAAAACGACTGAGATTGCCAGAACGTGACTTAGAATTCTTGACAAGAGTTCAAGTGAATCTATTTCTAAGTCTGATTTGGGAGGCTGAATCCGTACTATACCCACTTTTTGCGACAGCGGTTTTTACGGGCCTTAGGCGAGGTGAAATGAAGGGGTTGAAATGGGACTGCATAGACTTCGATACTGGACTGCTTACGGTGAAGCGTTCGTTTTGCTTTAAATCAGGTAAGCTTAAGGATGAAACGAAAAGTAAACGTATTCGTCGCGTCCCGATGAATCAAACCTTGATACGCATTCTTCGTGAACATCGTCTCAAAACCGAAGGAGAATTCGTTTTCCCCGGTATAGACTTTGGTCATGTTCACAGGACGATGAAACGGCTCACAAAAAAGGCCGAAGTACCGCCGGTAACTTTTCATGGATTGAGACATACATTTGCCTCCAATTTCATGATGAGTGGTGGTTCAATCTACGACCTTCAGAAGATGCTTGGTCACTCAACGATTCAGATGACAGAACGCTACAGCCATCTCTCCCCGGATCATTTATCGGGTAAAACAGAGATTTTGGATTTTGGTGATTCTCATGGAAGGTCCAAAGTCGTGGAGTTCAGGCAAAATAAAAGCTGACTCGTTCTTGCCAAAATCTTGCCAAAAACTAGAGTCAGCCTTCATTTTCCAAGTAATTTTAAACACTTACTTGGTGGAGGCGGCGGGAATCGAACCCGCGTCCAAATACGGAACCCTTAAGGCGGCTACATGCTTAGCCCCCATATTTTGTCTTATCCTTTAAACGCCCACGGGCAGGCTTTTAAAGGAGCAGCCTGATTAATTTCAGTTAAAAAAACTCCAGACGGAAGTTTCTTCACCTACGCTGTCGAAATGACACCTTCCAGAGAGTGACAGCACCCCTAAGGTCGATGGCTGCAATTAAGCAGCTTGAGCGTATAAATCGTTGCCGATTAAACGTTGAATCGCCTTTAATAACCGGGTCACGATTCCACCCCGGACATGCTCCTTAATGAATCCTGCGTACCTGTCAAAACCAGGACGCCCCCATACTACCTAAGATCATACCTTATTTATTTATTTGAGGCTAATGGATGTCTCCTGTAAACGCTAATTTTATAAAATGACTTGGATTTCTTAATTAGCCTTGCCCCCAGAGCTTAAGTCATCCTAAAATAAGAAGCTTTATACTATGACACCTTTTTTCTTAGAGAAATCACATGTTCCACCGCACAATACTCATAGTTCTTGACTCCTTAGGGGTTGGCGCTGCTCAGGATGCCGCTCGGTTTGGTGACGAAGGGGCACATACTCTCGGTTCCATCAGTCATTGGTGCGAAAAAAATGGCCAAAAATTTTCTTTACCGCATATGAGTGAAATGGGACTTGGCCAGATTTATCTGGGTTATGGCATAAGTACCCCGAGCAAAGCCACCGGAGCAACCGCCATCCTTGAAGAACTCTCTCCAGGAAAAGATACGTCAACCGGCCACTGGGAATTAGCGGGAACACCCCTAATTAAAGAATTTCCCACCTATCCTGATGGGTTTCCGCAAAAACTATTAGACACTTGGGTCAAAGAAAATAATTTACCCGGCTATCTTGGCAATTACGCCGCATCTGGAACTACCATCCTTGATGAATTGGGCGAGGAGCATATTGCTTCAGGTAAACCTATTGTTTATACCTCTGCGGATAGCGTTTTTCAAATCGCCGCCTCGGAAGAGGCTTTTGGTCTAAAACGGTTATATGAGGTATCTGAAAGTGCGCGAAAACTGCTCGACCCACTCGGTGTTGGACGCGTTATTGCCCGGCCCTTTGGCGGCAAATCACGAGGATCTTTTAAAAGAACAGAAAATCGCAGAGATTATTCGGTACCCCCACCCTACCCCAATCTCCTCGATGTCCTGCGTGAAAACGATCAGTTTGTTGCTGGGGTGGGAAAAATAGAAGATATTTATGCACATCGCTCCGTCAATATTGTTAAGCATACCGGGCGCAATGAAACGAGTATGGAGGCAACACTAGAAAGCTTACAAGCATTAAAGCAGGAAAAAGGTCTCATCTTTACCAATCTTATCGATTTTGATCAGCTCCATGGCCATCGGCGCAACCCCAAAACCTATGCCGAGGCACTCATGGATTTTGATAATTTTTTACCCACACTTGCTCAAGCAATGGACACAAATGAATTGCTCCTCCTTACCGCAGATCATGGCAACGACCCTACATTTAAAGGCTCGGATCATACTCGTGAAAATGTTCCGCTTATGATCTTTTCCAAGCACCCTGCTTTTAAACCACAGTATCTTGGCCAGTACCGCGGATTTAACACCGTTGCTCGGCTAATACTCGAAGCCCAGGCGCTTTCTTCCGCAGTAGCACGCATAGCAGATTTAAATACCACCGATTCCATTTTAGAAAAAATAATAGGACAAATATGAATTTTAATACGGTCGCTCTGATTAAAAAAACACGCAATAAAACGGCACTAAGCTCCGATGAGATCAAATATTTGGTAGATGGCTTTTCCACTGGCAGCATTCCTGATTATCAAATATCAGCTTGGCTTATGGCTGTTTTTTTAAACAGCATCAGTGTGGAAGAAACCAATACCTTAACCCAGCTCATGGCACATTCAGGCAAGATGATTGATTGGCGGAAAATCTCTCCGGCCTACCGCGATGCTCATATTGTCGATAAACACTCATCAGGAGGCATTGGTGACAAAGTCTCATTTATCCTCATTGGATTGTGTACGGCTATGGGTATGAAAATTCCTATGATGGGAGGACGTGGCCTTGGGCATACGGGAGGCACCATTGATAAATTGGAGTCCGTACCAGGATTCACCACAGAACTTGGCTTTAATGATTTAGAAAGACTTTTTTCCGAAGTAGGCAGCTATATTATGGGCCAGACGCAGGATATCTGCCCCGCCGATAAAAAACTCTATAGCCTTCGCGATGTCACAGGAACCGTTGAAAGCTTGCCCCTAATAACCGCATCTATTGTGTCGAAAAAACTCGCCGAGGGTCTTGATGCAATCGTCTATGACGTCAAATGTGGTAGCGCTGCTTTTATGGAATCCCTTGCCGAGGCAAGAGCTCTTGCCCAGAGCCTTGTTCGTGTCACCCAAAAATCTGGGGTCAAAGCCAAAGCCTTGATCACACGCATGCAGGCTCCCCTTGGGGCTTACGTAGGAAATAGCCTCGAAGTACGCGAATCGTTAAATATATTAGGTAACGAATATCCAAGCGCCAACGATCGCCGCCTTGCCGAACCTTTAAAAAATTTGTGTGTTCAGCTTGCCGCTCATATGGCGGTCTTGTCTGGTTTGGGCACGGATATGTCTGCTATGATAAACCTGGCTAAAGAAAAAATTAATGATGGCCAGGCTCTGCAAAAATTTAAAGCAATGGTAACGGCCCAAGGCGGTAAACCAGGTTGGGAAGAAAAATTACCGCAAAGCAAAAATAAACTCGTTCTTGAAGCACCTAAAAATGGCTATTTAGAAAGTTTTCATTCCCGAGGCTTAGGTCTTATAGGCATAGAGCTTGGTATGGGGCGCAAAAAAGCTGATGATAAACTAAATTTTGGCGTTGGCTACAAAATATCGGTAGCAGAAGGGGATGAAGTTTTTAAAGGCCAGCCCCTACTCGAACTGTACCATGATGGCACCCACAACGAGGAAATGCTCCGCGATGAGCTTTTGCATTGCTTTGTCTTGAGTGATTCGCCCTCTCAGCAATTAAATGACAACCTCGTTATAGAAATAGTGGAAGGCGAACAAATTTAACTTTTTTGGCTAGCGGCCTTAGGCTGTTCTGTTAGCGCAAAGAATTTTTTAGCCAGGCCACAAAGGTATCTTTTGGCATCGCGCCACTTTGACGCGCGACTTCTTTGCCATTATTAAAAAGAACCAACGTCGGAATACCGCGAATACCAAAATTTTGCCCTGCCATAGGTTCAAGCTCAGTGTTGACTTTGGTAAAACAGACCGAACCAAAAAAGATAGGGGCCGTTTCTATAAAAATTGGGCCAAACATTTTGCATGGCCCACACCACTCCGCCCAAAAATCAACCACTAAAGGCATTTTTGCCGCGGCAATTAAATTGCTTAGTCCTTGGGTTGTGGCATTACCCACCCCTTTTTCAAAGGGCAGGAAACTTTTGCATTTGGCGCAGCGCGTACGAGCTTCACTGCTTTTTTCTAAATTGATGCGATTGACTGAATGACAAGAAGAACAGGCACAATAAGTTAGTTGTGTCATAGAATATCCTCCCTTTCAAGGCATTACCCTTACCAATAAAAAAGAGCCAAACTACTTTGCCATGGGCAGAATAATGCTGGTTCCCTGGCCATTGCCTACCACTAGAGGCGCTTTACCATCCCATTTTTCAACGATTTGTAGTTCAACGACGCCTTTATTTTCCCTAATGGCTTCACCCCTAACATGAATAGACTTTGCTTCTGCTTCTGCCTTAAGAAGCATAGTTTCAGCTTCTATTTGTGCTTTTTGCTTTATAAATTTTGCTTTTGACGCTTCCTGCTCCTGAACCATTTTTGCCTCAATCGCTTGTTCTAGCTCCTTGGTGAGTTCTATATTTTCAAGTACGAGGTCTTCTAGATACAAAATTTCGCCGACTTTCTTTCGTGAAAAATCCAAAGCCTTTGTCTTGATCTCTTCACGCCTTTTGACAATATGCTCGGCTGATTCTGCTGCGGTAACTTCTTTTAAAGCTTCCTGAACCCGCGGAGCAATCAAATTGTCCATGGGATCCCCTTGAAATTCCATAAAAAGCTTTACAACCGACTGCTGCGGGATGCGGTATAAAACCTTTACTTTTATATCAACCTGCTGAAGGTCTGAGCTAAAGCACTCTGCCTTAATTTCTGCCGTACGCTGGCGAATAGGAATATGATACATAGTCGAAATTAGGGGTATTTTGAAATTTAGCCCTTCGGGATAAAAGGTTTTGTTGACGGAACCCAGGGTCACTAATATTCCGCGATATCCTGGCTGAATAATTTCATACGAGCCCATTATGACGATCAGAGCCAATATCCCAATAATCCCCGTAACTATAGTAGAAATTTTATAGTTCATCGTTTCTCTCCTCCTGTGACAAAAAAAAACACGCGGCAAGCCAAAAAAGCTCCGCATGTGCCACCATAAGGCTTCTTATTATTTAGTTCCAGGGATTTTTTCCTGAACGAACAAAAAAAAGCCGGGGGAACGAATCCTACCGGCTAATAATTAAGTTGGTATGTATTCTAATTTTTAAGAGGCCGTCTGAGGCTTCCAAAACTCGACAGTTTCTTCGTGCTTAGTATTAGCTTGATTAAGAGTTTCCGCAGTCCCGCTCATTCTATTCCGGGCTGCTCTTACTGTCTCGCCAATTTGAAAACTGACTAAGGTTTTAGGAACCCAAAAAAGCGCGGCAAGCTCTGCAACAATATTTTTCCTCGGGTCAATTTTAGCCATTTCTTCGGCGAACATAGGCTTTGGCACTAATAGAGAGGTAACGAAGACAAGTTCCTCATACTCAACCAAAGCCGGATCAGTGGTCTTGGCAAGCTCGGGAAAACGACTGCGTTCTGCTTCAAAGATAATTTTTGCCAAATCCTTCGCCATACTAAGACGTGTCTGCGGCTTTAAATCACCTTTTCTAAAATTAATGACATACTTTCCGGGTTTTAACCTAAGAATCCGGCTGAGCTTCTCAACCATTTCGACCGGCTGTGTCGTCACGAACGAAAAGAAACGCAAAACCTCGGGCAAATAAAGCGGTGGACTCGCAAAATCACATTGCCTATGCAGCTGTTCAATAAAATGCTCCACGCGCTGCCGAGCCAAAAAAAGCTCATCTGGGCTGTGGTCTTTTATTTTCGCCAGAACCGACTCGATATGCTTAGCTTCATTATACTCAAAATAAGCTTCATCAAGCCCAATGACACTGCCAGCAATATCATATAAAAGGGTTTCTTCAACATTTAGGGCTTTAGACAGCTTAGCCAAAGCGAAAACGCTCCTCACATTTTTTTCGCCTCGCTTCCAGTGGCTACAATCAGAAGGATTGAAGTCGAGAATTTGCCCCACTTCTTGGTCATTTGTTTTACCGCTAGTGTTTTCATCCAAAACTTTTTGGCAGAACTTAAAAAGTTCCACAGAATTGGGAAACTTAACATTCCCAGGACGCTTCATTGCCCCTCCTCGCTCAATACGAGTTAGCAAAAGTTACTGTAAATTTTGATCTATAGAGAAAGTATACCCTAGCAATTTAATTGTCGTCAATAGCTGGTGATGACATTCTTTAAAATATTTTTTTAGAATCTCGGATCAATCAGTAAAAACATGAAAAATAGTGCGCAACCCCTGATTCTCAATCAAAGTGATCCTTTTGCGCTCAGGATGATGTCTTTAGTATTGGGGGAAGGCCTCGAGTTTAATAACTTTTGCTTTTAAATATATGATTATAAATAAGGGTTCCCAGAGAGTTTTTAAGCAGAACGCGGAAACTAAACCAATAGAGAAGGGCAACACTCCCCAAGTAAAAGAGGTTTTTGGGATGCTGGAGGCTTATTTTCAACGTGCCAAAAATTGACGCCAAGTCCTGCGTCTTTATCGTTGCCATTAGCTGACTCTGGGGATCTTTAAATAAAGCAAATAAGATAATCATAGCCAAAGTGGTCGAGATAATAAGGAAGACATCGAATAAAAAGGGCATTACGACCCGGAATCTCACCCAAGAAGTGGCTTGAGTAAAAAATTCGCCAAGCCAAAGCATACGCGGATTCTTAAATTTTTCATCCTGATCTGGCTGAACGATTTCGCCAAAAGCCTGCTTATCGTCCATGGTCGCGCGAGCTTTCTTGATTTTTGAAAGCGCACTGCGATCATTTTGCTTGAGAGCTACCGAGGATTTAGGTTGCACAACACCTGTTCCAATCCCCTTTAATTTTAACTCAAGCTCATACTGCAAATTTTTAGGGCGCATGGCTGGCTTCCTTTATTGTACAAAGATATAAGCTTATTATAATCAATAAAACCCGCGGATGCCAGCAAATCAAAAGTAGTTGGCGCAAATATTGCAAGTTGACTGTGCCTTGGGAAGTCCCTAATCAGTATAGGCAGAGGTTTATTTAAGGCAATAAGTCAAAATTTAAGATTTTTTCTCCTTTATTGGCTATGATAATCTGGTCGCTAGGAAATCCCTAAAGGAAGAAAAAATAGAAAATCAGGAGTTTTCAATGAAAATATCGCGTTACATGGTCGGAATTTTAGTCACGCTCATTTCATTTACCAGCTTTGCTCAGCCAATCCAGGTTAAAATAGAAAGCACGACGGGAGAGCAGTGGACGCCAGCAGAACTGAAATTGATTCAAAAATCAGCCGAGCTCGCGTTTGAGCGGATAGTAACCCAGAACGTTGCCCAGTGCGCCTACCGCAACAGTTTTCGTGATGATATGAGTCGCGATAAACTCAGGGAAAAATGGGGAAACCAAATTCCCATACTCAATAAGACAAAAAAAATAGCTATTAAAATACACAAAGAAAAACTCCCTGAAAGTATCCTGGGGCTGGCGCGAGTGGGCATTGCTAAAGTTGACAAGAAAAATTTTCAAATCTCAAATTTAGAAATTTCACTCAGTCAGGAAGAAATCAATAAATTTGTAAAAGCTTACTCAAAAAAGTCAGGCTCGGATGATGCGATGAACCGCTGGATCAATGTGATAGCCCATGAAGTTGCCCACAATTTTGGTTATTCCCACGGAACAAAAGGCACCTGGGTGGAAAATTATCCCGGATATTTTGTTACCGAACTAGGTTTTTGTGTCGTAACAGAAGGCAAATTTGGCAGCGACCTGGGCGACCAAAATCTCCGCAGAGAACGCGAAGCCTTACGTAAAAAACACAAATAAGCGGAACAATTTTTTTAGGCAAAAATCTCGTTGATTATGGACTCATCATATCATTGCTGATTGCTATTAACGTTGCATACGTATTGATGCGGCCATAGCCATACTTTGTACTAAAACCTGTCGCATTATTATATTTAGCCTCTTTTTCATTTATCTTATCGGCCCCTATCTTAAAATAAGCAATGACTTCCTCGCGCGTCAAATCTGGATTAAGCGATAGTGCTAAGCCAAAGGCACCGGCTGCTATAGGGGTAGCGGCAGAAGTACCACCAAAGTTTTTTGTATAATCAAGGTTAGGCAAATCACTGCTTCCTAAATAGGTATTGTAACCATATTTACCCGTGACATCTGTGCTCACGATACCAACCCTATCATAGTCACGAGTCGTGCTCAGAAATTCCATGCAACTGCCCCAGGCTGAACCACTGACTTTTTTATCCATATGATTTGATCCTGATATAGCGACGACTTCAGCAATGGAAGAAATATCTGGTTTACTGCCAATGCAGTCATCGCGGTTTAAGTTATTCATAGCAAAAAGAATAACGGTTCCTTTACCCCCACGCCCCTTGGTCGCAACTTCATTTATAGCATCTGTCACGACCTTCGTTTGCGGAGTCCCAATATCATAGCCCCAGCTGTTGGAGATAATATCAGCCCCTCGTTTAAGGGCATAAAGAAATGCGCGAGCATCATAAACGGGCGTAAAATTTGTTGCGATGGGAATAAGTTTACAACCGGGGCAGACCCCAATAGTGCCAAAGCCATTTTTTTGTGCGGCGATGAGACCCGCTACCGCTGTGCCATGATCAGCGTCATAAGTGGTATTAAATGAGGCGGAGTTTGCACTAAAATTCCAGCCGATAATATCATCGATATAACCGTTACCATCATCATCTTTACGGTTTCCGGGTATCTCGCCAGCATTGGTCTGCCAAGCATCTTTCAAATCAACATGCTTCACGTCAAAACCCGAGTCTATAATCGCTACCACGATGTTAGGCGAACCTTCGGTGATAAGCCAAGCCTCTTTCGCTTTGATGTCCGCGCCGATAGCACCCTTTGTTTGGCCGATATTTTCGAGATGCCACTGCTCAGGAAAAAATTCCTCATTTTCAGGGAGAAGCGCAGCTTGGCGAAAATCCTTGGGCACAATAAAATTGGGATGGGCGTATTCTATTTCTGGGTTTATCGACATTTCTTTAATCAGTGGTGAAACATCGATAGTACTGCCTACTTTTATGAGATATAAATCAGGCCCAATATCCTCAAGACGGCTGATTTCGGCGATCAATTTATTTTGCTTCAAAATATTAATGTATTGGGTAGGTTTAGTTTTGATTACGACTTCTTTGGTGAGCACGGCAACAGCGCCACTACTCCGGTCAAACCAAATGGGGGAACCCACAATCATATCGTCCTGAACATCGCCACCTTTGCTGACATTAAAACCTAAGCTGGTTAAACGTTCTAAGCCAAGTTTTTTTAAAAGCTTTACCTGAGGGTCCGTATAGTTTTTACCGCTATGATTGGTAGTTACCACCAAAGATAAGTCAACTTCATAGCTTTCAATGATTTTATCCTGATATATAAGGGGGATTTGTTCTGCCGCAAAAATTCGCGGGCTATTAGCGCTCATTCCCAGCACTAAGTGAAATGCCCAAAAAAACACAGAACGACTGCCTAGTTTTTTGACTTTTTTACTTTGCATAGGGCGGCATCCTTATAAAATATATTTCTAACCTCAGTCTATTTTATAGGATTTGGGGTATTTCATGAGGGATGCAAGTATTGCCTGTTATGATAAATATTTAGGGCTATTTAATATTTTGCCAAATTATTAAGGGATTTAAGTTTTATCTTTAGCCACGGCAGAATGATTTTATTTCTCTCTAAGAAGGCAATTTACCATTTTTGACCGCAAAATTTTATTTCTCGGAAATTTTGCAAACTTATTTAAAATAATCACGATGAATTAATTGGCATAAATCACCTTTTTTATTGTTAATAAAAATTTTTTAAAAAAGATCTCAAATCAAACTAAAACTGATGCAAAAATCGCCTTCAAAACATGCGGCGCTTTGGGCTCAATTAATTTTATAGCAATATATTTAGCAAGATAACTGACATAAGAAGGAATATTATTTTCACAATCGCGTCAATTCCCGGGTGATATCACAAGGCCTCATGACGGTTAGCCGCAAATAACTTTTCGTATTTTAATAAATGTACGAACCAAGCAAAATGACATATGCTATAAAGATTATTTTTAAAAAATTTTTTTTGTTAATTTTTCACTTACTTGCAAAAGGCAATTTACGCCAACGCTAGTAGCGTAGGTATCCGTCGTGACAACGATCATTACGTTATTTTTGATTCTGATTACCTAAAATACATGGATGGCGATAACAAGTTTTACTATTCAGCATGCCCTTATGGCACCGCACTCCCAAAAATAAGCGTCGCCATAAGAGCGGCATCATCTTTGGGCAGATTATTTTGGCGCGCATATTTCATCGTGTGACGATAAATTTTCAGAAGGCTGCCATACGAATCTTGTAAGCTTTTTTCCGCCGACTCTGAGCTTTGATCAAATACTGTGATTTCAATTGATCTCATGGCAAGACTTGCCGTAGATACCTGACTCAAAAACCCATCCGAAAGCATAAACGTGAGGCACGGAAGAGTAATCGCTTGCTGCTTAATTTGTGGACAAAAATAAGGCGAACCAAAGGCAGGACCTGCGGATTTTAGGTAACTCGTTTTGCCACCCACTTCGGCGAGAAGAAAGCCGTGATAACCCTGAGTCGCATATGTAATGGTTTTTTGGTTCCTATCAACAACAAAAAGCGATCCACTCGCCCCTTCAGAAAAATTGAGTAGGCTAAGATCTTGGTTTATCTGCTGGGTCAGTTCTCGCAAAAAAAATTGGGGATCGATTGAAACTGAGACAGTCTTTTTTTTAAACTCAGCCACAAAACGCTCGAAAGAAGTCGTGATCACGGTACTCACCATAGCAGCCCTAAGTCCTTTGCCTGCGACATCAAACAAAGCCCCTAGGAGATAAGTCCCTGACTCCGTCGTCAACTCCCCCAAGCTTAACCAGTCGCCGCCTAGAGTCGTTCCTGACTTGTAAAATGAACGCCACGCATAGAGGGATTTATGGCCTTTTCTTCTGGGGAGTAGACTTTTTTGAAAATCAAAAGCGAGATTTAACTCCGTAGCGAACACTTGTTTTTTTACGGCCTCTTCCGTGATATCGGCAATTTTTTGTTTACTACTGCCCCCGTGCATAAAGGTTGCCAGAAATAGTCCTGGCACAAAAAGCAAATGTGCAAAATGGCCATAGTCTTTTCCAAGGGACATAAAGATATTCAAAAGATCAAAAATATTTATTCCGGAATAAATGAATAAAACAGCCAGGAGCAACGTCGCCGCTTTTCGCTCACGGATTGCATTTTTCTCTTTAGAAGTGAGTTCCACATCCTTTATTGGGATCTCTTTAATTTTAGCCATGCCCATAACAATAACGATGAGACCCGTGACACACATAAGAATATCAACAATGATATCTCCCCTATAAATAGAACTTTCCGCCGAAAAAAGAAAAAAGGAGAACACTATTAAGCCCCAATTCAGCCCTAAAAATACCCAGCGCCAAAATGATTTTAAGGGTGTAAAGGTAAAAAATTTTGCAAAAAAGAAGAACGCGCTCATGAAAAGAAATAAATTGAGTCCTAAACCCGCCCAAAACGCTCCCTGAAAATTGCCGAAGCTGTCGACGGCGTAATAATAGTAGGACCTCAGACCGTAGGCGCAGGCGACGTATGCGAGACTCGAGAACAATCGGTGCGAACTCAAAATCATACTTAAAAGCACAATAACGAGGCACAAACCTAGATCAAGCTGTTTACGAAGCTGCATATGACTTAGGGGCCTATGCAGCAAATCTAATATGATTCCGGCATCCTTGGGTGACGCGAAAAATATAGGAAAATCCTGAGGGCCAAAAATGGGATACCCCTGAAAGTGAATCTTTAAAACGAGTTTTTTATCTGGGCTATTTAACAAACTTTCTGCTGCGATCGTTGCCTGCAGGCTCGCATTATAACCAGATATTTTCTGTACATTTCCGGACCCAAAAATAATTTTTGTACTATGATGAACCATTCTGGGAAAATAGATATTCACTGTAGGGTTATTTTTTAACCATAATATTTGTTCTGGAGAAAATACCACCGTGAGGGTTGCCGATGCGCCTTTTTGCATGATATCAACGGGGATAACTCCTGATGGAAGTGGCAACCTAATGTTTTGCATCGAAAAGATAGAATTTTCCGCACTATCAGTTATATCTAACGAAAAATTGTTTAAAAAAAGCGTATCTAAAACAGTGAGTTTATAGGTTATAGCTTTTGGCGACGAGTCTTGATTTTGTGAAGAAATCAGTAAAACCGTAGCGACAAGTAAGCTCATGAAAGAAGCAAAAAGTGCCAAGGGTCTTAACCAGGGGGATGCCATTTTTTTTCTACCGCTAAAAAAATATTAGTGACTCGTCATATCCTCTGTGGGTGGACTTGTTGTGGTTGCTTGCTGATCCTGAGATTTAGGGATACTTATCTCATTTTGTCCTAGTCTCGCATTGACCAAAAACAGCGCTTTTTTAATTTTTGCATCCTGAGGGTCTAATTGCTGCGCCCTATACCAAGCTTTTTGCGCAAGCGAGAAATTTTGCATTTTATAATAAATTGTTCCTTTCATTTTTTGCAGTTGCGGGCTGTTGGGATAATAAAGGATCAAATTGTTGAGCTCAATGAGCGCATGCTCAAATTCCACTTTTTTAAAAAGATCCTTAACCCGCGCAAGACCAAGTGTATAACTGGGAGCAGAGTAAGGCCCTTCCGCTTCACCTAAGCCCATAGCCTTGTCTAAGACGGCAAGCCCCTGGCCTTGTGCACTATCAATCCGAGGCAAAGCATTGACCAGCTCCCGATCAGTGGCTTCCGGCGTTGACTGCGCAGCATGACTATCATTAAAAGCCCCACCTGAAGCATCAAACTGCACTAAGGGAACTTGAATATCATAGTCTCGCGCAGCTCCGGGGATTTGCACCTCATATTCGGTGCCACCAACGGTGGATTTTATTATAAATTTTTCTTTACTATCGTCTTTACCGATGAGATCGGGATTTTCAAAAAAAGGATAGACAATACTACCCGACAAAACATCTTCTTCATAATGGGATAAACTTCCAGATGAACAAGCCACAGTGCCCGCTATGATAGGAGTCGTAAAAATCCAGACCTTAATTTTAGAAATTGTAGGAGATGACCATTTCACCACCGGTGCCTCCTTTAGTTTTAACATCAATTTCATTTACCGTAACGGTAGAAGCGCCGAGTTGCAGCACGCTAAGAGAAGTCACAAAACGGCGACCAAAATAAGTATCCCAACCAAGGCGCGCTGAACCTGCCAAATATTTTGTGGCAATAAGCCCTCCCACCCCAACATTAATGCCATGACGAATATCATTGTAAGATTCGATAGCCCCAATAAAATTGTGCGCATAAACGGCATAAAAACCTATCGCATTTTTAAAAGGCTCCGGCGTGGGATTTGTTTCATCAGGATCAACCTCTTCATCAGTTTTTGCTGCTTTTTTAAATAACGAATTGTTGGCAATATATGATGAGAGAATAAGCCCAAATTCTGAGCGCCGTGAATTAAACCTTTCCGTTGCCCTCAACTGAACATTGACCATGGCAGAATCAGAACTATCCCCACCAATATTGGGAATCCCTGCCCCACCCAGTCCCATAAGAAATTTGTATTCGGGAACATAATCCTCACCGGGTCTTGATTTGGCCACTTGGCTATAATCAACCGCAAGCTTTTGATAACGACTTTTTACGGTTTCGCTATTGTAGGTTCGGGTCCACACCTGCTCCTTGGATTTGGTATCAAAAACTTCCACAGCTAAAACCATGTGCGTGGGATGGTACATAAGAACTGCGTCCATGAAGTGGGAAATCCCAAGTTGATCTGCTGCTTCATCGAGACGAGCGAGATTAGTCGAGGGGGAGCTAATCAGAAGCTTGCCATCAACCACAGTTGAAACCTTTGATTTGCAAGGAATACAGGAAATGATTTTGATGTGTGAGTTGTCTTTAATGCGCTCTGCCAAAAGAATTTCCAGATAATTTGAATACGATCCTGGCAATGACTCATTGACGGAAACTTTGCGCACTGCGAGATTTCTTAAGCCTTCGATTTGACCTTGTTTAACATCATAACCAAACTCAGCGAGAAGCTCATCTAGGACCTCATGAAAACGCCGTACCCGCTGTGCACTCGCTACACGGATTTCTTCTGCAGCTTGTGCCTTATCACTGTCATCCAACCCACTATCCGTGGCTGGTTTGGCCCAAGTGGGAAGCTCCTGCACCCTTTCGGTGTTAAGGTCTTCAGCAAAAGCACTTCCGGTTGCCATAATTGAAGCAAAGGTGGCGAACATAACAATTTTTTTATAAAAATTCTTTGACCTCAGCATATGCATCCTCGATATTACAAAAATCTGTGTATAATTTTCTCGGCTTGAAACTGTCAAGTCTTTAGGCAGGGGGACTTT
>JAUILP010000085.1 GCA_030432875.1 Oligoflexia bacterium
CAAAAAGAATGGAGGAATCTAATCCATTTAAAAATCTTACCGTTATTAATATCGATGGTATGCCATTTATTGTGCCAACATCATCTTTGGATAGATTAGAAACCACTTAATTTCGCGCCAGCGACTAGTTGCGGTACCTGCAGCAGTAGTTGTAATAGCTTCTACTTTGACGTACACATTATTTAGAGCCCTTAAAACCGCCTCAATAAATAGCAGTGGGGTCGTCGATCAATATGCTACGGTAAGTGGTATTTGTGCGACGGGATATGCATCAAGCTTTCCTAGTATTTGTGCTTCAACGGTTCTACCGAGATCAACAACTTTGGCATCTGGAGTTGGAACCGGGACGACAGCAAAGGTCGATGTTGGCACGGGAAGTCAATCAAAACCCAAATTTTCAGCATGTCAAGTTACCATATTTTGGAATGGAGGTACTCAGCAATATTCTGCTCCCGGGGTTGGACGGACCTGTAACAGTGCTTGTCGACAGGCGCTTACAAATGCTTGCAGTCAAGCTGGATCCCCAAGAGGGGTAACTAATGTTGTAGCAATATCTGATCCCAATTCTGACCTTGGTGGACCTTGCTCCCCAGTCCCTAATATGATGGAAGGACTTTCTGGAAATTTTTTGTCAAGTGTTTGTGCATTTCAATAAAATTTATTTTTGGTGATTAAGTGGTGGTCGGCTATATCGGCTTCCACTTAATGGAAATACTAGGATATCACAATTTTTTATCGTTAAAGTGGTAGATGTACTAGTCCACCCTTTTGAAACTAATCGAGAATTAATTTTCGCAACTGGCTAGGAATTCAGGATGCTTTAGTTTTACCGAGAATAACGTATAGCCTGAAAAGCTTACTAGCTTAGCTTTGGGCGATTCCCCTGTCTAAAGTTGGCTATATCACTGTTTTGCAGATATCTTTTCGACGCTCCAAGTAGAGAGGATATTTATTAATCAGTATTAAACAATCGGTCTCCGGCATCCCCAATCCCAGGGATTAGGTAGCCGTGGGCGTCGACCTCTTCTTCGATATTTAGGGTAAAAATTTCGACGTCAGGGTGAAGGGAAAAAGTTTCATTGAGGCCCTGACGTGAGGCTAGAATGGTTAAGACTTTTATTTTTTTTAGTCCGTATTGTTTAAGTCTATCGATGCAGGCTATCGCCGTATCTCCGGTAGCAATCAAAGGTTCGAGGAGAAAAGCAGTCCTTCCCTCAACATCTTCTGGAAGTTTAAAATAGTATTCGAGCGTATTTTTGATAAATTTATCCCGGTAAATACCTATATGACCAGCACTGGCAAAAGGCATAACTCCCATCGCTGCATCTAGCATGCCATTGCCTGCACGCATGACTGAGACTAATATGGGCGCATTGCTAATGCGTGAAACCATTGTTGATGCCATAGGGGTTTCGATAGGAACGAGGTGCGTTTCCAAATCTTTTGACGCTTCATAAACCAAATATTTGGTGATTTCCTTCATAACCGTTCTAAATTCTGCCGAAACAGTATTTTTATCCCGTAAAAAGCCGAGTTTGTGGCTGATGACGGGATGCTTCACGAGTGTTAAGTTTTGTAACATTTGTTTACCTTTTTTTTAAAATACAGTGCCGTCGCTGAGGATCTTGAGTGGGGGGGAAGCATCAGCTCTTTTTTGCTGGGCAAGACGCCGCCCGGCCCACCAGGTTCCGCCTTCGAGAACTTTGGCCAAAGGAAAATCAGCCACCGAAAAATTGAGCTTTTTTTGTATCAAGCTGGCCAATTGATCTAATATATGTATAGTAAGCGCACGCCATTCGATGATGAGCTCACTGTCGGGGCTGTGGGCCAAAGATTTTTGTCCTTCATCTTGAAGCGTTATTAAGCCAAAATCAAGGAGTAAGCCGCCATTTCGGTATTCGGCTAGACCTGTTAAATGATGTAGATTAAGTATCGTTACGCCAAGAGATTCTAATGGTTCTAACAAAGAATAAGTGAGCCACTGTGAAAGTTTATGAAAAGGCACAAAACCCGCGATACCTGAACCAAGCGGGGGATAAAACCAAGTGTCCCCAAGATTTGTGTGCTCACATTTTAGCCGACCAGGCCAAATTTTACCAAGACTTAAAAGAATAGTGAGTAGGATGTCATGGGCTTCTATACGTTCGCCAAAGGTATCAAGTAAATAATCAACTAGGGATCCAAGACGCCCACCAGCAAAAATTTCAGGTTCCAATTTTATGGCCTGCCCCAAATTAACCATAAGCTGAGCGCGTCCCTCTAGTCCCTCAAGCGGGTTAGCCGGACTGACCTGAAACCCATGAGATACATCATTTGCCTGGAAAGCAAGAAGTTTTGCCGCATCGGTGCGTAGGGGCTGAGAGGCATCTGAAGAAAAACATCCTGAGGTAAACATATCAAAACTCGCCAAAGCGAGACCCTCAGAGCGCGTATACTTTTTGTTTTCGCCCTTGGGAACATAGGACCAAGCCGCCCCGGCCCCGGCATCAAGGAGCACTGACGGGATAACCAAGTCAAATTTAAGGCGCGCAGTTTCCCGCGGAGAGATCTCCTGTGTTGATGCCATTAACTGTTGTTCTCTGTCCTTGCCTCCTACACGAAAATGTCCCCACCGTGAATGGTAGGGGATCTTGAGTTCAGGGTAATTCGTTTTGATTTCTTTGATGACAAAATCAGCGAGATCTTCCATTTTTTCGGGATGCAGGGCAAAATGCGTTTTTCCTTGCTTGGTGCGTTCAAATATTTTTTCTGCTTGTTCGCGTATTCCCGAAGGCGATAGTAAAAAAGTCAGATTTTTTGAGAGATTTTTTTTCACTTCTCCTCCAGTTTTCTGCCCTTGACTTGGTCGAGCGTCGAGCCAGATTTGACGGAGCCTGAAGTAAAATAACCGGACGCCTTTTTGGCTTCTATCTCAACCTGGGCATCCGCAGGAATTAAGTCGTCGGGTATGGAAAGCCGGTTGACAATTTCTATCCCGGCTTTGACGATAGCGTCATATTTCATATTACTCATCGAGTGGAGGTTGTGGATTTTTTTGATGCCAAAATAATTGAGGACATCCGGCATAAATTCCTGAAAACGGGCATCTTGAACGCCAGCAACGCACTCTGTACGGTGAAAATAGGTGGCAGCACTATCCCCGCCTTTTTGGCGTTTGCGCGCGTTATAGACGAGAAACTTGGTAACCTCTCCGAGGGCTCGTCCTTCTTTACGAAAGTAAACGACAATCCCCACTCCGCCGCGCTGTGCCGTACGCGCCGCATCTTCAATACCGTAAGTCAGGTAGGGGCGGCAGGTGCAAATATCCGAGCCAAAAACGTCAGAACCATTGCACTCATCGTGAACGCGGCAGGTGAGCTCGATATTGGGGTTAGATAAATCCTTCATACTACCAAATATATAAGCTGTAGAACTGCCAATAGGGGGGAGTAAGACCTTGAGGTCTGGCCTAGTCACCAGCTCTGGAAACATGCCTCCGGTTTCTTGGAAAAGGACTTTTCTTAGAACGCCCTCATCGATGTGAAACCTTTTTGCTATAGAGGGAAGATACCAAACCGGTTCTATCGCAACTTTAGTCACCTTAATATCTTTTGCTGTCGTGATGATTTTGCCATCAACTTTGATGTTACCCTTTGCGATGGATTCCCTAATTTCCGGGATATTGAGATGTGCCTGCGTAATAGCTATGGTGGGCTGAATATTATAACCGGTATCAAGGAGGGGTTTAAATACACTGTTGACATGTGCGCCCCAGGGGTCAAGGGAAACGATTTTTTCTGGGTCGAACCAGCTTTCTTGGGGCGCAACGAATTCCGTTGGATCGGTATTTTCTAAATCAGGTTTATGGTCGCGCGGAAAAGCGCCTGCGGCTATTGATAACGCCCGGTAAATCGTGTAACTTCCGCTATGGCTACCAATGGCATTTTTATTGTCAAGATTGGATAAGGTAGCGATGACTGGTCCGCGTTCCATAGGATCCTTAGCCCCCCAAGTTATGGGTAAAGACTTGGAAAAGACTTTATTGAAATGTGAAGTCAAAATGACATGGGAGTTGCGGTGTTCACGGCGTTTTTTTTCATTTATGTTAGCAGGGACTTGGCTCAAGTTTTATTCTCCTGGAAAATTTCTGTAAAAATTATCAATTAAGACATCCATGTTTCGTCATTTTGTGTTTCCCACTTGGTGGTGACTTTGACAAGATCGCTCCAAAAATCAAGACTGCTTTGGCCCGTTATATCACCGTGGCCAAATTTTGATGCCTGGCATCCTCCAAATGAAAAGGGTTCTCTGGGTACGGGGACGCCGATATTAATGCCAATCATGGCCGCTTTGGACCTTCTTACTACTTTTTCAGCCAGAGGTCCGCTTGCGGTGAATACGGAGCAGGCATTGCCAAAAAGGCTTTTATTTTCGATGGCCAAGGCTTCGCTTATATTTTTGCAGCGCACAATACTCAGTAGGGGCCCAAAAAGTTCGGTTTTTGCCGCCGATGATTCAGGTGGGACATGATCAAGTATTGTGGGGCCAAACCAGTAACCACCAGGGTATTCGGACGGAGCTTTAATGGAGCGGCCATCAAGAATGACCTTTGCCCCTGATTTCTCAGCCTCATCGACGGCGCTGCGCAAAAACGCGGCATGTTCAGCGCTGATGATAGCGCCCATATCTTTTCCGAGTTTGAGACTGGCCGCGCGATTTTTTATGGTTTCGATATGGGCGTCACAGTCACCGATTGCGAGGAGAACACTGGCAGCCATGCACCTTTGTCCAGCACAGCCTGTAAAAGAATCACTTATACCGCGGCCTGACATATCTAAATCGGCGTCTGGAAGAAGTAAAATATGATTTTTTGCCCCACCAAGTGCGAGCACTCTCTTTCCTAACTGGCTTCCCCTTTGAAAAACCGCCTTTGCCACAGGAGTGGAACCGACAAACCCGATTGCGGCAATATCAGGATGGTCAATAAGGGCCTGAGCGGTTTCTTGCCCTCCATTGACTATGTTTAAAAGGCCATCTGGTAGTCCGGCTTCTGTTAGGCACTGAGCAATGCGGCCCGCGGTCAAAGGCGTTTTATCAGAAGGCTTCCATAGGTAAGCATTGCCTAATGCAAGGGCGATAGGAATTGTCCACATCGGCACCATAGCGGGAAAATTAAAAGGGGTGATCTGGGCCACAACGCCAAGCGGTCGCCGCCTGTATTCGCAAAAAACTTCGCGGGAGACTTCCATCTTGCCGCCCGTATCGAGGTTTTGGAGGCTGAGGGCGAATTCAAGAACTTCAATGCCTTTGAGGATTCCGGCTTTTGCCTCGGCGAGAGTTTTTCCGCTTTCAAGGCTAACGAGGTTGGAAATGGCATCAATTTCCCTTAGGAGAATATGTCTAAAAGAAAAGAGAACTTGGCTGCGATCTTTTAGAGATCTTAGAGCCCAGTCTATTTGTGCGGTTTTAGCCGAGGCGACAGCCTGAGCGATATCTTTGATCGTTGAGGTTTTTGTAATGGCGATGATGCTACCGGTATAGGGACTATAGATAGAAAATTCTTGCCCACTTGCTTCGACAAAGGAGCCTGAAATATAGTTTTGGCAGCTAAGTATTTCTCCATCGAAATGGACCGTATTCATATATATGTCCTCTTGTGGACCAAAGGTGGAATTTTTACAGAAAGTAGTTTAAAAGCGATTATTTACCAAAACTAGATAATATTAAAGTGAATTCTCACTTGACAGACTTGGTTTTGATGCGCGCTTCGGATCTCTGGTGTTCTGAGATTGGGGAGCGGGCCTATTATTTGACGTTAATAATGAACTCATCGCCTGCGCGGGATTTTGTCGCACGCTCGCAATCCCGCGCAGGCGATGAGTAATAAAAAGTATTAAAAATTCTATAATTTCTGTAAAATAGACCGGAAAAACAATTTTAAAATTTTTTTTAGCGAGACTTTTATGGGTATCCTAGTTGTCGATGATGAAGAGTCTTTAAGAGAAATTATTCTCTTTGAATTAGAATCTAGGGGGCTACCTGGGATAGGGGTAGCCAATGGTGAAGAAGCCCTCGAAATCTTAAAGAAGGAAGAGGTCGATGTTGTTGTCACCGATATCCGTATGCCTGTTATGAATGGCATAGCTTTACTTGAAAAAATCAAAGAAAAAAATCCTCTGGTTCCCCCAGTCATATTGATGACGGGTTATAGAGATATCACTAAAAAAATAGCTTATGCAAAAGGAGCTGATTGTCTCATCGAAAAGCCCTTTGATTTGGATTCACTTATAGAGGTTATACTTGAATCATCGAAGCTAAAGATCGAAAAATGGAAGCTTCCCTGTCAAAAGGAAATTTCTTCAATATTAAGCATGGTGACAGAAACAGTTGACTATGAAACTTCTTCCAAAAACCCTGTTATTTTTGGTCGCGGAGGCGCCTATCTGCGCACGAATATAGAAAAGCGTAGACTTTGAGGTATTCGACTTCAAAGCGTAAGCTTTTTAAGCATCGCAGCAATTCTCTCTAGCAATTTTTTTCCTGCGATTGTCTTTTCTTTATTAGCAAGGCGTAATAATCGCAAGTGCCTAGCCCAATCTCATCAATAATTTGATTTGCGCAACAGTGCCTTTTTGACATCTTAGGAGAAGGATTTTTTGCCTGAAATCTAAAACCGTATAATTAAATATTATTGTTTTTCTGAACGTACGTTCGATCTTCATTTTTTTTAGGAGGTATAAACATATAATTCACTGTATAAAGCTCCCGATATATTTTGGTCTGAAGACTTTAGCTTGTTTTCTTTTTGTCCGTATAATAAATTCTAAAAAGAGTCGTTTGCGCACGGCTTTACAATGATAGGCCGATTTTTTTACATGCTTCCCTATACTCAAGATCATTAAGGTGTGCAGGCGCTTATTATTTATCGCTCTACAGTACGGTTCTGCGTCAATTATCTTTAATTGCTAAATTTAAGGGGAACAATTAAGGTGAATCAAAAAATACCACGAATCGAAATTATTTCAGACCAATGCAAAGGGTGTGAACTGTGTATCCCTGCTTGCAAGCCTAAAGTTATTGCCATTGGTGATAAGTTTAATAAAATTGGCTATCAATATGCCACTATTGTCAATGGAGACGCCTGTACAGGCTGTGATGCTTGTTATTATGCGTGTCCAGAACCTGGAACTATTTTTGTTTACAAGAAAAAAAGAAAAGTAAAGGACTCAGTATGAAAAAACAGCTAATTAAAGGAAATGAAGCCGTCGTTAAAGCCGCTATTATTGCTGGGGCTACTGAGTTTTTTGGTTATCCCATTACGCCTGCGAGCGAGATTGCCGAAGCTGCCTCCCTGTATTTTCCTAAGGCGGGAAGAACTTTTATCCAGGCTGAAAGCGAAGTTGCCGCCATTAACATGGTTTTTGGTGCTGCAGCTGCTGGTAAAAGAACCATGACCGCTTCAAGCGGTCCTGGTCTCAGCCTAAAACAGGAAGGCATCAGTTATATCGCAGGAGCGGAAATTCCTGCCGTTGTCGTGGATGTGACGCGAGCGGGTCCCGGTCTCGGCAATGTTTGGCCAGAGCAAGGGGATTATAATCAAATCGTCAAAGGCGGAGGGCATGGAAACTACAAAAATGTGGTTTTAGCGCCTAATTCTGCCCAGGAAATGTGTGATTTTACCATTAAGGCCTTTGAGCTTGCGGACAAATACCGCTGCTGCGTGGTGGTACTTACTGACGGCTGCGTCGGCCAAACTATGGAGCCGGTTATTTTTCCTGATGAAATTCAGCAGTCTGCTGATAAAAGCAGCTGGGCTTTGTATGCCAACGAAAAAACAAGCAACAATATTGTCACGTCCATATACATGAGCGTTGAAGCGCAGCACGCGGTCAATGAGCGTCTGCAGGTAAAATATGCGGAAATTGAAAGAGAGGAAGTTCTTTATGATGCGGTAGAGACAGATGATGCTGATGTCATCGTAGTAGCCTACGGTATTACCAGTCGAATTATCCAAAGCGCCATTACGGATTTGCGTCAGGAAGGGTTTAAAGTCGGTATGCTGAGGCCGCAAACCTTGTTTCCTTTTCCCAAGGCTAAGCTTATGGAACTCACCAAAAAAACCAAGCTTTTTCTCGTAGCAGAACTTTCTAATGGCCAAATGGTTGAGGATGTCAAACTCGCAACAGAATTTATTCGTCCGGTGCGGTTTTATGGGACTTATGGGGGGAAAATTCCTACCGTCGACGAAATGAAAGAAGTCATTCGTGCGATGGCTAAGGAAGTGTGATCGTCGTTTTTTTTGGCAATTTTCTTTAAGTTTTGAGGTTACTCATGAATGATAGAACAAATTGTGCGGATGAATCTGACTGCGAAATAATGGTGCGAGGCAAACCCGGTGGTATCTATGACCTTTATGAGCGAAAAGTCGGCAATGATAAGGTCAATACCCACTACTGTCCTGGATGCTTTCACGGGCGTGTACAAAAACTCATCGGCGAAGCCTTAATGGATTTAAATTTGCGCGAGCGCGCCGTTTTTGTGTCCCCTGTTGGCTGCAGTGTTTTTAGTTATTATTATATGAACTGTGGCAACGTTCAGGCGGCTCACGGAAGGGCGCCAGCGGTTTCAACTGGCATTAGCCGTAGTCACCCCGATAGTGTCATCATCAATTATCAAGGTGATGGTGATCTTGCGGCAATTGGCGCAGCCGAAATACTTCATGCTGCAAATCGCGGTGAAAATATGTGCGTTATTTTTGTTAACAATGCGATTTATGGTATGACTGGCGGACAAATGGCGCCCACGACGGTCATTGGGCAAAAAACCTTGACGACCCAAGAAGGTCGTTCGGTGGCCAATGAAGGCTATCCGCTCCGCATGGCAGAAGTTATGGCAACTTTAGAAGCCCCTATTTATGTGGAACGCACAGCGTGTACCGACAATAAAAATATTATGCGCACGCGTAAAGCGATTCGCAAGGGCCTGCAACTTGTTGGAGAAAAAAAAGGTTTTGTATTTATCGAAATACTCAGTAACTGCCCGACCAACTGGAAAGTGACTCCTCAGGATTCTATTAAATTTATTCAGG
Organism: Oligoflexia bacterium; assembly: GCA_030432875.1. GTDB lineage: Bacteria > Bdellovibrionota_B > Oligoflexia > Oligoflexales > JAGOVF01 > JAUILP01. The sequence goes on from JAUILP010000085.1 coordinate 9,068, forward strand.
AACAACTGGAGCCCATCTTTAAGCTAGGTGTTTATAAAGATATCACGGAGACGGCCAAGCCTATTGTACGGCCGCCATCTGTTACAGAGCCAAAAAAATTGTTTGAGCTCCTCGATCTAAAAGATGTTGAGGAAAAAAGTAAGCGTACATTTTCTGAGGTAGTAGACCAAAAAATAAAGATCGCCGGTTTTGGCGGGCAGGGTGTTTTAACCGCCGGAGTGCTTTTGTCTATTATCGGCATGAATGAGGGACTCAACGTATCGTGGCTCCCCTCTTATGGTCCTGAAATGCGCGGCGGGACGGCAAACTGTTCGGTCGTTTTATCCTCAAAGCCTATTGGATCTCCTTTAGTGACGAAGCCAAATGTCCTTATTGCGATGAATGGTCCGTCACTAGATTCTTTTGAAAATGATGTGGAAAGTGGTGGTATCATTATGGTGAACTCCTCAATGATCGATAGGAAAGTTCAAAGAACAGATGTTAAGGTTTTTTATCTCCCTTTCACAGAACTCGCCAGTGAGTTAGGGTTCAAAGGGGTGGCCAATATGATAACGGTAGGGGCTTTTTCTGCATATTCGGGTCTTTTTAATCGAGAAACCGTAAATGCCGCTGCCGCCGAATATTTACCTAAAAAATCCTTCATCGAAATGAACGAAAAAGCCATAGAGATTGGTTTTTCAGAAGTCAAAAAGGCTTTTGGGTAGAAAAGACTCGCTTGGTTCTTTATGTAAAGAGCTTTTGCCTTAGATACCTGTCCATGCATGATAAAAATTAAGCAGATCCAAAAAGACATGTAAAATTTCTTTTTGGCCTTTCTTTGCCTTAAAGATAATATAAGATAGGGATTTCGTGGGTTGCAACGCCGGGCTGCTGCTTTTTGGATAGTTGCGCGACGCGCGGTAGTCGTGCGGCCACTTCGTCCAAAAGATTTGGGTACTGGCTGCGCTTAGCGTATTTGAGTCAAGATGAGCCTTTGGCGGTAGCGGAACCAAAGGCAAAAAATTTGTTTTTATTTTATAACTAACCATAACCATACATCGAGCGATTAATGAAACCACAAAAACTCAAAGGATTTAGGGATTATCTTCCCGCAGAAGCCTTGCTGCGCCAAACCATAATATCGGATATGCAAGAAATTGCTAAATGTCATGGTTTTCAGCCCATACAAACGCCAACCATCGAATATGCCGAAACCTTACTAGGTGAGGGTGGTGAAACAGACAAACAGGTGTACCGCTGGCAGGATACAGGGGAACGAGAAGTCGCCTTGCGCTACGATTTAACCGTTCCTTTTGCTCGGTTTGCTGCCGAAAATTTGGCGGCACTGCCAATACCATTCAAAAGGCTTGAAATTGGGCAGGTTTTTAGAGCTGAAAAACCTCAAAAGGGGCGGTTTCGTGAGTTTAGTCAGTGTGACCTTGATATTATCGGCACCCGAAATATTAGTGCTGACATTGAGGTCATTTCTACTCTTGCTAAGGTGCTGGCAAAAGTTAATTTTGGGTCTTTTACCTTTAGCCTCAATCACCGTGCCGTTCTGAGCGGACTTATAAGACATTTTTTAGGTGAAGAGGGACAGAAATTAGAAGCACAGGTTCTAATCGCACTGGATAAACTCGAAAAAATCGGTGCAGAAGGGGTGAATAAAATAATTTTGAGTTTTGTCGATGGCACTCAAATTGGTGAAGCACAGGTGTCCGCATTTACCCATTTTCTCGTGTCAGCAAAGGCAGATTTTGAGGCGGGATTAGGGGTGATGTCGGCAGAAATGTTTAAGGACGATAAAGAAGCTTTGCAGGGACTTAGTGAACTCAGAGAGATTTTCCAAATATTAAAGGCGATGGCAATTAGCAGCAATGCTCATTTTGGCCTAGATTTTTCTATTGCCCGGGGCCTAGCTTATTATACAGGAATTGTTTTTGAGTGTACTATGGACGCTAATCCGAGCATTGGTTCAATTTGTTCAGGTGGTCGCTATGATAATTTAGCGGGACGCTTTACCCGTGAACCGCTTCCCGGAGTCGGGGGGTCTCTTGGCCTTGATCGCTTGGTAGCGGGCTTAAATATTGAAGAACAAACGGACTCAGCAATATCTGATAAGATTTTCATCATCCTTCCCCAAGAAGCGCAGAGGGAAGCCGTTTTTATCCTCGCGCAACAGCTGCGTGGTCGGGGGTTAAACGTGGACGTCTTTATGGGGACGAGCTATAAAGTGGCCAATCAACTGCGATTTGCCAGTCGGATGGGGTTTAAACATGTTATCATTCTTGGCGAGGATGAAGTACGGAATAACGTATACACCTATAAACAAATGCAGGAAAATATCGAAAGCAAAAATCTTACCTTTGATGAACTCTTGGGCAAGATTCAGTAAGGACTAATTCTTTTTTAATGGCATGAGAGGAACAGTATAATGGAACTTCACGGGGCACCCAGGGGAACAAAGCTACACTGTAAGGGTTGGGTTCAGGAAGCAGCTTACCGTATGCTTCTTAATAACTTAGATCCTGATGTAGCTGAAAATCCCGAAGAACTAGTTGTTTACGGGGGAACGGGAAAAGCCGCCCGAAATAAAAAATGTTTACAGGATATTTTAAGTGCCTTGAAAATTCTTGAGGATGATCAAACCCTGCTTGTGCAGTCGGGGAAAGCGGTAGGAATTCTCCCCTCCCATCCTGGAGCTCCGCGGGTGCTGATCGCAAATTCAAATTTGGTCGGAAAGTGGTCACACTGGGATCATTTTCATGAACTCGAAAAATTGGGGCTCATGATGTATGGTCAAATGACCGCAGGGTCATGGATTTATATCGGGTCTCAGGGGATACTGCAAGGAACCTATGAAACGTTTGCCGCTTGTGGCGACAAATATTTTTCGGGCAGCTTAGCGGGGAAGTGGATTTATTCCGGTGGTCTTGGAGGAATGGGGGGCGCTCAGCCTTTAGCCGCCACCATGGCCGGAGCTTCATTTTTAGGGGTTGATGTCGACGTCAGCCGCATTGAAAAACGTGTTAAGACTGGATACTTGGACGTCATGTTGGCAAGCCTTGATGAAGCACTTGCGCGGCTTGAGCAAGCAAAAGCCGAAGCAAAACCGATAAGCATTGGTTTGGTGGGAAATGCAGCGGAAGTCCTGTCTGCATTAATAGCAAAGAATATCTACCCTCCCATTGTCACGGATCAAACTTCTGCTCACGACGAACTTGCGGGATATGTTCCCAGTGCTATGAGCTTAGAGGAAGCACTAGATTTAAGAAAAAATAATCCCCAGGAATACACGGCAAGATCATTAAAAACCATGGCGCAGCATGTAGAGGCGATGGTTCGCTGCAAAGAAAAAGGCTCCATAGTGTTTGATTATGGCAACAATCTCCGCGAAGGGGCTAAAAAAGGGGGATGCAGGGTTGACTCTTATTCTTACCAAGGGTTTGTACCCGAATTTATTCGGCCTTTATTTTGCCGCGGCAGCGGTCCTTTTCGCTGGGCAGCTTTATCCGGTGATCCCAAGGATATTTTGGTTATTGATGAAGCGCTTCTCGAAGCTTTTCCGGATGATAAAAAACTCCATACATGGATGCGTGCTGCCCAGAAGAAAGTTCATTTTCAGGGGCTTCCTGCCCGTATTTGCTGGTTTGCCTACGGTGAGCGGCAAAAGGCTGGACTTATTATCAACGACCTAGTCAAAACGGGAAAGGTATCAGCTCCAATCGTTATCGGGCGTGACCATTTGGATGCAGGAAGTGTAGCCTCTCCGTTTAGAGAAACTGAAGCGATGAAAGACAAGTCAGATGCTGTGGCGGATTGGCCCTTGCTCAATGCACTGATCAATGCGGTCAACGGGGCAAGCTGGATTAGCATCCATAATGGTGGCGGTGTTGGTATCGGATATTCGCAGCATGCGGGCATGGTGATTGTGGCGGATGGTACAGATGAGGCAAAAGATAAATTAACCCGTGTGCTTAACAGCGATCCTGCTATGGGCGTCTTAAGGCATGCTGATGCGGGTTATGAAGATGCGATAAAGGTCGCTCAAAATACTGGTCTTGCCATTCCTAGCACCATGTTTAAATAGAAGTCTGCGCTATGGAAATGAAGAAAATACTTATTCTTGTTTTTTTGGCGCTTTGTGCCTGCGCTAAAACCATGGTGAATTCTGAGGGGCCTCATGATTGTCGTGGGGAGCAGCGAAAAAACTGCGGCCTTGGCACTGGGGAGCAACGCGATTTACCCGTTTTAGCAGGCATACCCCAAGATGACCAAGAAAATGATAGCAAGGCAGTTTCAGGACCGATTGCGGTTGAAGTTATAGCGGGGGAGGCTGACGCAAATAAAGGAGCTAATGCGAGCACACCCCATGCCCCGGAAGCACCTAAGCCGGAATGGGACTGTACTGAGTCTTTTCGCTCAGGTCAGCAGCAATGGACCTGCAACCTCGATAAAACAGTAGCTTATATGTGCCAAAACGATGGTAAAAAGATTTTAAGGTGGCCATGCCCTGCGGGGAAATTTTGCTTAGACCAAGGTGATGTTCACTACTGTCAAGACTCATGGCAGTGCGAAAAATCGCGTTATTTTCAGGAGCAGTATTTTACCTGCTCTGAAGGAAATTTATATAAGTGCAATTCTCAGGGTCAAATTATAAAATGTGACTGTAGGTCACGTGGCTGCAAAAAAAATAAAACTGGCTGTGATGATGAGTGTCTCGGTGATGCCAACAAAGACTGCACGTATCGGGTCTGCAATTAAGTTTTGATTAAATGACAAAAACCAGCCAATTCTTCCTAAAGTAACAAAAGCCAAGAGTTAGGGTTAAAAAAGCTAACAATAGGTTTTCAAAAGGTTTTTTTTTTATTATACTAGAACAAGAATGATATCATTAATTTATAGGGGTCAATATGGTAAAGTCAGAGCTTATTGAGAAAATAGCCGGTAGGTCAGATATTACCTTGGCTAAAGCTGAAGAGGTGGTGAATTTGTTTTTTGATACCGTAGCGGACTCTTTGGCGAAAGGTGGGCGGGTAGAGATCAGGGGTTTTGGGGCATTTTCTGTACGTGAATATAAAACCTACGAAGGCAGAAATCCAAAAACCGGCGAAAAAATTGTGGTTCCTCCCAAAAAACTTCCTTTTTGGAAAACGGGAACAGAACTGCGCCAACGTGTAGACTCTCACTTTTAGTAGTGTGGCTATCAAAAAATTCACATTTTTTTAAAATTGCCTCCTTGTATCCTTTGGCTTTTAAAGGGTAAGGAGGTTTTTTTGTGCGGAAACTACTTGCAAAATTGTGAAATATGAGAGATACATAGGGTCTTGTCTTACGTTTAGTAAGGTGTTTTTTCATATATTTATTTGAATGAGGACTTATGCCAGGAATTAAAGCCCGTGATAATGAACCCGTAGATCGTCTTTTAAAGCAGTTTAAGAAGCAAGTTGAAAAAGCTGGCATCATGTCAGAGCTTAAGAAGCGTCAACACTATGAAAAACCTTCTATCCGCCGTAAACGGAAAGAAATCGCCGCTAAAAAGCGCTTGGTTAAAACCATCCGCAAGGGTGGTGACGGTTATTAATTATATTAATGCCAGTTTATGAGGAAAAATCTGAGACAGGTTGGTATTTTTTTATTTTCTGCTAAATAGTCCATGGCGCGAAAAGCGCCATGGACGTGTCCCGAGCGGGATGCGAGGGATCTCCCCCGAGTAACCCCCTGTCTTTGCTTTACAATTCTAATTCTGAAATTCTTCTTTGCACCGGAATCTTACATTTTTTCTAGCTGATGCCGAATCACTTGCCTCAAATTAAAGCTGAGGATAGATCCGCAGCCTGCCCCCTATTTCATTTTTTTTTCGGTTTGATTTCCATTTTTTAGTACAAAATTTACTAAAATCGGTGTGGTTAATGTGAATATAACTTTCCTTAAATACAGCTATATTTAGGTATTTATGCGGCTTATTAAATAAAATTTATCTTTGACCGATGAAAGAAATACCGGGAAAAAGAATTGAGTATCTTAACAATAAAAGCAGAGTTTTTTAACGTGGCTACCTTAATAAGAAAAAAACAAGATCGCCTTTTCAAAGTGCTGGCTTTGTTGCTCTTTTCATATTCCTGTACTCCAGATCAAGGCAACAAAATCAACACTGAAGAGGCAAAATCAGCTACAGAGCAGATATTTGAAGGCGTCTCAGAAGCTGAGGCACATCTCACCAAATCAGGGGGAAGCCTTTCCATAGCAGAAGCAAAGCTCCTGATCCCAAGTGGAGCAATATCGTCGCCATCAAAAGCAAGCCTTAAAAAAGTCAAAACCGGGTTTTCCGAAGCCTCTCAAGATGAA
>JAUILP010000086.1 GCA_030432875.1 Oligoflexia bacterium
GCGTATAGGTGCTAAAATCCTCAACAAGTTTACCCACCTCGGTATGCCGAAATATAGAAAAACATAGAATTAGCCCCTATGGTTAAAGTCAAGCTCACCAAGAATTTGATTTGCGCAACAACACCGCTTCTATGCATTATCTATCTAAAATCTTCAGGAAAATTGAGTAGCATATTTTGTGATGCTAAACGATTAATCAATTGCGTTGTTTCCTTGTTTTTCTTGAGGTTGCAGATGGAGTGATTATTTAAGTTATTTAACTCGTCAATAATATCGTCAGGATCAGTATTTAGATCAGGTTCCAGAACAAAACCAGAGCGATTGAAATTAAAGCCAGGAGTTGCTTTAGGGGTTTTATCCAGAAAATAAATTTGGTATTCGCTAAAAGTAAAAGGCATTTCTAGGGCTACGGAAAATGCCTCCTCATAATTTTCTTGATCAAATTCATTTGCGAGCTCACTGAGGTAATAGCTTTTTGTTTCTTCCGTCATAAGTTTTCTACGGTCCGGAATGATGTTAAGAACGGGGCTTCGTGTATTATCGCCACTTTCCATAAATTTGGTGACACCACATTTATTGGGGAGTGCATCAAATATGGCTTGGCATTTTGCCTGGCTTGTAAATTCACCTGACATTGTCTGCATACAGTCAGGCGCAGTATCAGTGATGCTAACGCCTTGCTGAAAACCCACTATTTTTGGGGCAGTCCAAACGATTTTTTTTCCAAATATTGATGTGCCTTTGTATTCAATGTCACAGTAAGAGACAAAGCAGCAGCTGCTTGTGCTATGCACTGGGTCAAAGTAGCAGTTTTGTTGCATATCTTTTTCGGTGGTATTTGCCTGAGCCTTAACTGAAATTGATGCTATCGCTGCGAGAGAAAGCCCAAAAATAAGATTTTTCATTGCTGTTTTTCCTTTGCGTGTCTGGCATTTAAATAGTTTTAAGGTGCCGCAACAACACTATCACCGGGAGGGTAGGCCCAATATAAAAAAGAAGGTGAAGTGATTTCATTGAAATCACCAGGTAAACGACGTTATAGGGTTTTTTTCTGTAAACCGCAGTGCAGCAATGTTTTTTTATATATTTAAGGTGGATACGGAAATGGATGCCTGGGACTCTAGATGGGTCAATGGCTCGTTTTTCGGGAGAAGTGAGTGTCATTCCGGTCTGGAAATGAAATTTTCGTTGTCCATATTTTAAAGTAGCTCGAAGTAATTTTGTTTTAAATTTGACAAATTTAGGCCTATCTGATATCTCAAGTTCGCTTGCGGTGAGAGGGATGCCTCCTTTTTCGCTGGCAATAAATTGGACGAATTTTAGTTCTAAATCTATAAAAGTAATTCTTGAGTCATCTCCCCGGAAAGGAAAAAAACATGACAAAAATTTTAATACTGCTAACGACTCTGTTTTCACTCTTTAACTGTCAAGACGCGACAATTAAAAACACCTCAGAGGTCGCTATGAAACCGGTGCCCGAAACACCATTTTCACGCGGCGAGGTAAAGGATAGGCGCTGGTGCTGCAAACTACATCCATCTGGCCCTGACGTTGCTTCCGATGATGTTTTTATTGATTCTGACCTAATAAGGAGGTTTCCTCATTATACAGAACAGGAAGAGATCGGTATTATTTATACGGATAAATTAGGTTTTTTTGATCTGGCTCATGGCCGTTCACATGTCGACTGGTACTATCAAATATTAGAAAATCTGGTCAATAATAAGGCTCAGTTTAACTTTGTCGGTGATGCGGAATTAGCCGTTACCGTTAATAACATGCCCTCAGACCTGATGGGAAAATCTGATCTTGCGCGCTATATTCTTCGGATGTATTCGCTGTTTTACGAATGGGCCACCTATGACTTGACCGGTTCCGAGCAAACTAACGATGAGCGAAATATTTATGACCATCCTTCTTCATTTTCTCCAGAGGACATTCCTTCTGACCTTTGTGCTGCTCAGGTTGGCGAAAACATAATCAGAAATAATGGTTTCATCGGTATCCAAGATTATAGGAACAGGGTCGCTAACGAGCTCGCAAACTTGATTGATTCCCTTGGCCCGGTTTCGCAGCAAGAGACTTATAATCGTTGGCTTTTAATTAAAGATAAGTGGACATCTTGGGATCAAATACCTGCAATTGGCGTCTATAAAGGTCCTTTGGCAGGACTAGGAACAAATAAAAATATGGGAAACGTAGGGAAAGATTTTTTGAAAAAATTAAATATGGATGTTAACGTGAGTCCCTGGCTTGTATTAGCAAATGGGCAATTTGGGGCATCCTCATCAAAACCACCATGCTTGACAGGTATATTAGCCAAAGAAGGTAGTCTACAGTCCAAAGTGAGCATTAATTTTAGTAAAGTAGTTGGGGGAAATCACGTCAAGTCAGCCTCGTCATCAAATATTAAAGACCTAATAAATGCGCTGGCAAATAACCTCGGATCAAGTGTAACCATAGGCAGACTGGCCAGCTCTTCTGGTGGCGGCTCATCTTCTAGTAGTAGCATATCGCCTGAGTGTAGAAGTTCTGTGGGTTATTGGACCTGCCTAGAGTTTGCAGCTTCAGGCGGTGCTAGGGCGTGTAATCCAGCTGGCAAAGTCGTGACGTGCAACTCATGCCTGGATGGCGTTACTGCGGGTTTATGTCCTAGGGGTACGAGAACTCCCTACCACGATCAAGTTTCCGGAGGCGGTGAGTGCGGCGCGGTGCAGAGGTGTAAATAAAAAAAAGCGTCTTAGCCCCAAAGCTCTCGACTTTTCATAAGCAATGAGCCGAATGTCTTTTCAGATATGGCGGCTCTAATCTCACGCATAAAATTTAGGTAAAAAGCGAGATTATGTATGGTGAGGAGCCGGTAATAAGTCAGCTCTTTGGCGATGTATAAATGCCTGAGATAGGCTTTAGAATAATTCTGACAAGTATAACACAAGCAACTTGCATCTAAGGGCGTGAAGTCTCTTTGATGTAGGGCATTTTTGATGTTGATTTTTCCTGTTGATGTAAACAGAGCGCCATTGCGAGCATTGCGCGTTGGCATAACGCAATCAAACATATCGAGGCCAAGATTGACACCTTCTATAATATCAAGAGGCGTGCCGACACCCATTAAATAGCGGGGTTTTTTGGCGGGGAGTTTTTCGGTACAAACATCAATCATGGCAAGCATGTCTTCTTTGGGCTCGCCTACCGATAAACCACCGATGGCATAACCATCAAAACCAATATCAGTCAGCGCCCCGATGCTTTCGCGGCGCAAATCTTCAAACATCCCACCTTGCACGATACCAAATTGCTGCAAGCTGGGATTTTTTTTGGCCCTGCGGCACCGCGCTGCCCAGGTCATAGAAAGGCGCATTGATTTTGCTGCTACAGCGTGCGTAACCGGATATCCGGTGCATTCATCCAGTACCATGTGAATATCAGAACCAAAGCGTTCCTGAATATCAACCGCGAGTTCTGGGGTAAGCTGAAATTTTTTTCCGTCAATATGGCTTTGAAAGATAACGCCAGCATCAGTCAGTTTAACAAGTTTTGCCAAGCTGAAAACTTGAAAGCCACCGCTATCGGTCAAAATAGGTTTTTTCCAAGATATAAATTTGTGGAGCCCTCCGGCAAGATCGATAACTTCCATCCCCGGTCTTAGAAAAAGGTGATAAGTATTGCCCAGAATAATTTCAGCGTCTAGGGCTTCAAGATCGTGAGGAGTAAGTGATTTAACTGAGCCAAGTGTGCCTACCGGCATAAATACGGGAGTTGTCACAGTTCCATTGAGCAGTGACATTTTTCCGGTTCGCGCGCGACCATCTTCTGCGTGTATGCTAAAATCCATCAAATAATCGACTTTCCAAGAGCGGACTGAATAAGCTCCACCGCCAGGCGACTGGTTTTGTTATCAATGTCTTTAAAAGGATTAAGTTCCACAATATCTAAAGTACAAAGTTTTTTGGTGTCGGCAACCATTTCGAGTAGAAGGTGCGCTTCACGGTAGCTAAGCCCTCCCGTTTCCGGGGTGCTGACACCGGGGGCGTAAAGCGGGTCAATGGCATCGAGGTCAAACGACACATGAATGCCACTTGTGTTTCTAGAGGCCCAGTCGATGGATTCTGTCATAATACTGTGCATACCGCGCTCGTCTATTTCGCGCATGGTAAAATATTTTACTCCAGACCTACGGCAAAAGTCTCTTTCTAGGCCGTCTACCGTGCGGATACCAATAATGACCGTATTGGAGGCAGAAATTTTTTCACTATATCCATCTAAAGAAGCGAAATCATCATTTTGTTCCATTCCAAGCAGAGACGCTAAGGGCATTCCATGCAGATTGCCGCTTGGAGAAGTGCTGGGTGTATTGATATCAGCATGAGCATCAACCCAAATGAGCCCCATTTTTTGGTTTTGCTGGCGAAAGAAACAGGAAGAACCACTTACTGACCCAATGGCTAAACTATGATCACCGCCAACACAAATAGGTGTGCGGTTTTTGGCGAGTTCCTTTTGAACAATTGCAGAAATTTCTTTCACGATCGGCAAAATGATATCTTTAAATTTGGGGTTTTGCTGGGTTTTGATCTTTAAGGTGTCGCGGATAGGAACAGCGATATCACCACAATCAAAAATGTCATAATTTAGGGCTAATATTTTTTTATGGAGATCGGCGATACGAATAGCAGCGGGGCCCATAGAAGCGCCGCGAATATTCGCACCGAGGTCAAGAGGAATCCCGATGATGCTAACTTTTTTGCTATTTTGATCCATGAATGGTCACGCTAATTAAGTGAGGTCTAAAAAAAATTGGCATTAATGCGAAAATTCTTTAAGTAGCCCAACAAAATCACCTTCAGTTGCTAAGAGTTTTACGGGAGACTGCTTAAGACTTCGCCGCGCCAGTCCCCATAGTACCTTTCCTGGGCCAATTTCAACGTAGGTCTCGCAACTCAGTTTTTCGGACTCTTCAAGAGTTTGGCTCCATTTTACCGAATCCGTAATTTGATTGACCAAATATGCGGCCTTGTAGGGAGAAGCAATTTTTCCTGAAGTATTGGCGATGATTTCGGCTTTGTTCTCCAAAAAAGTTGTCTGCTCAAGCAGGGGGCGCATCACATCCTGTGCCGGTTTCATCAGCGGAGAATGAAAGGGTGCGCTAACAGGAAGAAGCTTTGCTATGGCTTTAAAAGCTTTGGCTTGTTCCATAACTCTGCTCACGGCCTCGGTATGACCCGCGACCACAATTTGTTGTGGGCTGTTATAGTTGGCTATCGAAACGATATGCTGAGCCGACGAACATTCTTTGCACAACGCTTCAAGTTTTTCTTTATCCATATTGAGTATCGCTGCCATAGATCCGAGGCCAGCAGGGACGGCGCTTTGCATCGCTTCGCCTCTTTTTCGCACGAGCTTTAAGGCATCCGCGAAAGAAATTTTTTCGCTGGCGACAAGGGCAGAGTATTCGCCGAGGCTATGCCCCGCAAAAAAATCAGGCCTGAAAGAAGACTCATTTTTAAGAACCCGAAAATAGGCTGTACTCAAGGTAAGAATACAAGGCTGGGTATTTGCTGTTAAAGTGAGTTCAGAGTCTGGTCCCTCTAAGCTGAGAGACTTTATCTTGAGTTTTAAAGTATCTTCTGCTTCTTCGTAGGTCAATCGCGCTAAGGGGAACTCATCTAATAATTCCTTTCCCATACCAGCATATTGGGAGCCTTGGCCAGGGAACATCGCGAGTGTTTTCATAAAAATCCCGAGTTTAGAGCCCCGCGCTATAAAAACAGGGGCAGATCGTTAAAAAAAGCGATTTTTGATAGTCAGTCAAAAACGGATTTAGCCCGCATATATATTGCTATCTACCTTGGCATAAAGCTGAGTTATTCGTTTGGATTAAATCCTTCGGTGATCGCATCAAGCGATTTAACCGTTATAACTGAAGCATCTTTATATTTGCCGCAGCTTGGGCAAACGCGGTGTGGGCGTTTAAGTTCGCCGCATCCGGGACAATAAGATGGATTGGGTTGTTTTAAGGCATGATGTGCGCGGCGCATATCTCTTTTTGATGCTGATGTACGAAACTTAGGGGTTGCCATGACTCACGACTCCTTCAAGAGTTAAAAAAAATGCCTGCTGAATTAAGGGCAGCAATTATTAATTGATTAGGGATATTATCATATCCTAATTTGGGGATCACAGTTCCTTTTTCAGGATACCCACCTTAACAAATATTGGAAAATCCCAATTATTTAAATTAAGATGAATCCTCTCTTTTATACTGGATAAAAGGATTCGTCAAGGCTCCCTACACCAGTAAAAAAAAATTTTGCTGCAAAATAATAAATGAGCGGGTAGTATTAGCTCGCCCAAAAAAGTGTTTTATGGGGTTTTACGCTCAAAAAACAGAGTTATTTGGTTAAAACGTTTCATGAAGTTAGGTGGTTATGCCCTATTGGGCGGCAAGTGTTGCAGAGCTTTTTTTAACCACATGAATATGTTGGTTTTATTCTATCGGCTACGCTAAAGCATTGGTTGGAAATACTCTAAATACGTTTAAGGGTTGGTATGCGCATTGAACTAAATAAGTTGCCGAGTGAGGGGATGACAGTATGTCTTACTGGCGGCGAAGACTGGTTGGATGATATCTATAGTAATTTTTTACGTTTGGGGGATGCAGATCCCAGCCAGAATCAGCTGCTTAGCGGAAAAATCCAGATCGTACGAAGTGCCTATGATCATTTCGCGCTGAGCGGAACAATTCAGTACCAACCATACTTAAGCTGCGACCGCTGTGATCACCCCATTCAAGTTGACCTAAGCTGCGACCCGAGTGTCACCATACGTCCGCTGCTTAGGGTGAACGCGGATAAAGGTGGCGAATTTGAGCTTACCCGAGAAGACCTCGAGTATTATTTTGTTGAGGAAGATGGCGTCCTTGATCTTTTTACTATTTTAAATGATATCATCCAGTTAAATGTTCCTAGTCAGGTTACCCCGGAGTCTTCACTCGTGGTAGGAGCGCATCACTGTGCTGAGCGCGTGACCGCAAAAATCGCTATAGAAGAGCAGGGTGAACGTCTTTCCCCTTTTGGTGTTTTAGCGTCTCTTAAAGACCGCCTTTCAGATTAGGCGTGCCTTCCCTAAACGCTGAGAGACCTCATAGGAAACACGGTTAAATCGTGATTTAAGCCAGTCCCATATTGCTTTTTCATGATTTTTACAGTAACTTACAAAACCAGTTTAGAAACCTGGTTGCGTCTTCGTGTTCCCTAAGAACAAAAAATCTGTTTTTAAGGGACTTAGTGGGAAAAAAACCAGGATTTCATTATCGTCTCAGAGTACTGTTTTTGTGAAGGTGGGATTTGGCCGGTACAGTTGTTCGGTAAAAGTCCTATTTAGAGGTAATAGTTACCTCGCAGTGCTTGTGGCTTAACCTTCTCGGGAGAATTTATGACTACGTCAGTGAACATGAAAAGTTTGTTAGAAGCAGGTGTCCATTTTGGTCACCAAACGCGCCGCTGGAATCCAAAAATGAAAAAGTATATTTTTGGCGACCGCAACGGCATCCACATTATTGATTTACAAAAAACCGTAAAACTCTTTCAGCAGGCGCGAGATGTCGTAGAAGAAACAGCTTCTCATGGCGGCCATGTTTTGTTTGTAGGCACCAAAAAACAAGCGCGTGAAATTGTGGCTACAGAGGCGCGTCGCGCAGGTATGTACTTTGTTAATCACCGCTGGTTAGGGGGGATGTTAACGAATTTTCCCACCATAAGAAAAAGCATTCACCGCCTAAAGCGCATTGAAAATATGGGCAAAGACGGTACCTTTGATAAACTCACAAAAAAAGAAGTTTTATACTGGAAGCGCGAGCTTGAAAAACTCGAGCGCAACTTAGGGGGCATCAAAGATATGCCGGGCTTACCAGATTTGCTTTTTATTGTTGATTCTCATGCAGAAACCGTTGCCGTTAGCGAAGCAAAGCGTCTTGGTATTCCTGTTGTGGCAGTAGCTGATACCAACGCGAATCCTGATGATCTTGATTACGTTATCCCAGGTAACGATGATAGCGTAAAATCCATCAATTTGTTTGTGGCGAGTATTGCTGATGCGTGTATTTCTGGAAAAGGAAGTGCCAAATATAGTGGCAAAGCGGGCAAGCAAAAAGCGCACGTAAGAGAAGGCTCGTTTTATGATGAAGCGGGAAATGTCGTCGCAGTCGAAGAAAAAAAAGTACTCGTAGCGGAAAAACCTGAAGCATAAAGTTTTTACGGTAAAGATTAAACGAGTAGACAAACAACCTAGAAGACCTTGCAAAATAAGGAAAATAAGATATGGCAATTTCAGCAGGACTTGTGAAAGAGCTTAGAGAAAAAACCAGTGTCGGTATGATGGAATGCAAAAAAGCTCTCGAAGAAAATGACGGCGATATTGAAAAATCAATTAAATGGCTTAGGGAAAAAGGCATAGCGAAGGCCGGATCTAAAGCAGGGCGCACTGCTGCTGAGGGAATGGTTGAGGTAGCGCTCAGCGAAGATGGTCATACTGGTGTACTTGTCGAAGTAAACTGTGAGACTGATTTTGCGGCCCGTAACCAAGACTTTATTTCTTTTGTCAAAAAAATCGGTGAGATTGCTCTCGCGGGAAATTTTGGCGATCTCGAATCCTTTATGCAGGCAAAAATAGACGGCGATACCACTCTTGAAGTTGCCTTAAAAGCTCTTATCGCTAAAGTCGGTGAAAACATGACCGTGAGACGCTATCAGCGTTTGTATTCTTCTAGTGGTGCTGTTTGTGGCTATAGCCATCTCGGTGGAAAAATTGGCACCTTAGTTGTTCTTGATGGAGTCTCCAATACCAATGAAAAGGTTATGGAGCTCGGTAAAGAAATTGCCATGCACGTAGCGGCAGCGGCTCCTAAATATTTGCGTAACAGTGAAGTTCCTGTGCAGGACATCGAAGCAGAAAAAGACATTGCCAAGGTAAAACTCACTGAAGAAGGCAAAGCACCAGAGCTGGTTGAAAAAATCCTGATGGGTCATGTGAACAAATATTTTAAAGACATCTGTTTACTAGATCAGCCCTATACCAGGGATCCCAAGTTCTCCATAGAAAAACTTGTCAAGGATTCGGGTACGGGTGCTACATTAAAAGCGTTTGCCCGCTTTCAGCTTGGCGAAGGAATTGAGAAAAAAGAATCGAATTTTGCGGAGGAAGTAGCCGCGCAGATAAAATCGTAAAGACTTAAGTAGAAAAAACCCTCAATTTCAGAGGGTTTTTTTTTAACATTAAATTGAACGTGATAGTTGATGTGTGGAGTTACTAAGTTTAAACGTCGCGACGCCAAAGGAGATCGAGATATTATGGGAGACTATAAACGCATTATTATAAAACTTTCCGGTGAAATGCTAGGCGGGGGAAAAGGAACCGGCGTTGATGGTGATGCCATAGAAATGATTGCAGAAGAAATTTTCGATGTCCATACCCAAGGATATGAAGTCGCGATCGTCATCGGCGGTGGTAATATTTTTCGCGGTTCTAATGCGGAACGCTTAGGTATGGACCGAGCGAGTGCCGATTATATGGGCATGCTCGCAACGATTATAAATGGCCTAGCTCTGCAAACGGTGCTAGAAAATAAGTTTAATGCGCATTGCCGGGTCATGACGAGCCTTAATATTTTCCAGGTTGCCGAGCCTTATATTAGGCGAAAAGCCATAAAGAACCTAGAAAAGAAACGCATCGTCATATTCGCGGGTGGTACCGGTAATCCCTTGTTCACAACAGATACAGCGGCTGCTCTTAGGGCTAGGGAAATCAACGCAGATCTTTTACTCAAGGCAACAAAAGTTGACGGTATTTATGATAGCGATCCCATAAAAAATCCAAATGCGAAGCAGTATGCTGAGCTAAAATATTTGGACGTGATCAGCCAGCGCTTACAGGTTATGGATGCCACCTCAATAACCATGTGTATGGAAGCCTCGCTACCCATTATGGTCTTTAAACTTGATGACAAAGGTTGTATTATTCGAGCATTGAGGGGTGAAGGTAAGAGCACCATTGTGCGCTAAATTTGAAAAGATTTTTTTGACAATTTAAATAATCAGGAGGATGCAATATGGGTATAGAAACCATAAATCAAGAGTTAAGTAAGGCTATGACCAGCCGCATAGAAAGTCTTGATGCGGACCTAATGAAACTTCGTACCGGACGGGCCAGCATTAGTTTACTCAGCGGTGTAAAGGTGGATTATTATGGCAATCTTTCGCCGCTCAATCAGGTCGCTTCGCTTTCAACCCCTGATGCCAAAACCATAGTAATTACGCCCTATGAAAAAAGTCTCATACCTGAGATTGAAAAAAGCATCATGAAGGCCGATCTAGGCATTCAGCCCACAAATGACGGCAAAGTCGTACGCCTTCCTATCCCGCAGCTCACTGAGGAACGGCGTAAAGATATCGTTAAAGCCCTCAAAAAAATCGGTGAAGAAGCCAAAGTCGGCATTCGCGGACTCCGTCGTGACGCCAATGACAAAATTAAAAAACTCGAAAAAGAAGGTCTTTCCGAGGATGAGTCTAAAAGGCATCAGGCTGAAGTGCAAAAACAGACTGATAGTTTTATTGCAAAAATAGATGAAAAAATGGGTAAAAAAGAAAAAGAGATTATGACGGTTTAGTTAACTGTTAGTGAGTAAGGCGCCCCCTGGGATTTGTTCAAGCAAGAAAAATTCAGAGTAATCTTTAGCGGATTATTTCTGAATTTTGCATTTTTAGAGGTTACTTTTAGCCTTCTTTTCTGCTCCCCATTGTGCTATAGAAGCCAGGAAACAGCAGGTTTCTTTGTCACCGGAGGGAGTTTTTATGTCTTATCAATGCCGATACGTATTAGGTTTCTTTCTTAGTGTTTTGCCTTTTACCACCAATGTTCTTGCCGAAACCCAGGCAGACATCAAAAGCCAGTTTTCAAAAAGCCAGTTAACCGAAATCAGCGACCGCGTGGTACTCATCGCCTTTGCGCAGGATGATAACACAGTTGCTTATGGTACGGCTTTTTTCGTAAGCCCAGAGGGGCACATGCTTTCCAATTACCATGTATTGTCACGGTGCATCTCTGACTTAGGGCGAGAGGACGGCGTAGTACAGGAGAGAGAAATTTGCCCCGAATATATTGCTATTAAAAATAGCGACTGGGAAAAATCTACCTTAAAAAACACATTGGGTAGCGACAAAGAACTTCTTTTTGATGATTTAGTCGCCTTGGTTCATGCTCACGATATTCCATCGTCTGATGTTTCTATCATCAGTAATTACGGGGAATCTATGGCCTTCGGCGCGGGTGAAAAATCCTTAGATATTGTGCTAGGTATGAGTACTTTTGCGTCAAACGCTTATTTCGCCCCCAATTTTGACTTGCCACCGTTCGGACAAAAGCTTTGGTCGTTTGGGTTTTCTGCGCCTTATTCCCTGGATTCCCGCATCCCCGAGCAGCATTATGCCCTTGAGTTCGCCGATTTTCAGGCATCTTTTTCTGCCGGGTATATTCATGAAGATTTGCAGGACGGTTTTTTTCTGAGCGGCACGATGGACGAAAATGTTTGCTCACCTTTAACCAAAGAGCGACTACTTATCAATTTTGGTGGTAGCGGCAGTCCCATATTTGACGCCAATCTCAATCTTGTCGGTATAGCGCCCGGATCTTGGAACTGCGTCGGCTGGGGGGACTATCATCATTCGGGTACGATTGTCATTTCTGCCGAAATAATTTTTTCCTCTTTTTATGATGAGCTTGAACAGTATCTCGCTGATTAGTCGATTTAAAGTTCCTGCGAGGGCGGCTTTAAGGGAAGTATTTTCCTTTTTTTAATGCGCTCAACCAAAGTTGTGCGGTTAAGCCCAAGCATCTGCGCGGCTTTGTTTTTATTGTTGCCCGTTTTTTTCAGCGCCTCTAAAATAAAGCTATTTTCAATACTCACGAGATATTCGTCGAGATTTAGGCCTTTGTCAGGAAACGAAAAATGGCTCTCGGGATACTCGATTTTGGCATAGCCTTTATGGGCAGGGGCACTAGTTTCGCTAAAAAAAGCACTAGGTTGCTGCGCAAAATTATGAGGGGCATGGCTCGGTGCTGAAGCTCTGAAGCCAGGTGATGATTGAGAAAGAGGAGTCTGTTCTAAAACTTCCTTCGGCAAATAATTTGTGGTTATTTTGCCACCCGCGGATAGAACGACGACTCTTTCGATCAAATTTTGTAGCTGGCGCACATTGCCTGGCCAAGCATAATGCACAAGTAGGGAGGCCACCTCCTCAGTAAAATAACAGTCTTCAGCAACACCGTGCAGACGGTTAAATATTTCTAAAAAATGCTCGCATAAAAGGAGTATATCACTGCCGCGCTCGCGCAGTGGCGGCAGGGTAATGGGAAGAACGTTAAGTCTATAATATAGATCAAGCCTAAATTCACCTTGCTGCACCGCTTGCTCGAGATTGACATTGGTCGCTGCGATGATGCGGGTGTCTGCTGATTTTTCTTCGTTGCTCCCGAGGGGCGTGAATTTTCGCTCCTGCAGGACGCGCAGTAGCTTGGCCTGAAGGCGTTTTGGCATTTCGCCAATTTCATCAAGAAAAATTGTGCCCCCGCAAGCCATCTCAAAATATCCTGCGCGTTTTTTGTCTGCTCCGGTGAAAGCACCTTTTTCAAACCCAAAAAGCTCTGATTCGAGAAGCTCTTCGGGGATAGCGCTACAGTTTAGGGCGATAAAACGCTTGTCAGCTCGCTCTGAAAGTCGGTGCAAGGCAGCCGCAATAAGTTCTTTTCCCGTGCCGCTTTCGCCGAGGATGAGAACGGAGCTGTCGGTCCGCGCAATTTTTTCTGCACTTGCGAGCACCTGTAGCATGGGTGTACTTGTCCCAATTATGTCAGGAAAAATTGATTTAAGTCCCATGGAATTGATTAAACGAGACGATGTGTTCTGAATGGGTGTGCCACCAGCAGAGAGTGCGTCAGAATTTGGCGGAAGCAGAGAGAAGTGGTCGCTACTCATAAATCTTTATAACCTTAAAAAGAAAAAAATTAAAAAGGCTTTATACGCAATTAAGCTGTCATTATCGGCAAAAGAGATCCGGATTAATGGCCCTAGAGACAATTGAGTGACACTGTTTTTTGGGATCTTATATTTAGATTTTAACAAAGGATCTTTTGTAAAGGCAAACCGGCGCGGCTTTCGCGGGGCGGGTTAGATAGAAGGTTTATGAAAAGATCCTCATTTTCCCTTGAGTATTACCGGAGTATCCTGGGTAAAAAATGCCGAGCGCTAATCTCTACGCGTTTTTAAATCTGTCTGCCTCGGGCTTAGGGCAAGTCGCGACATTGCGAGAAAAAACCCTTACCTAGCCTAGGTAAAGTGCTAAGATAGTATTTTTGAACTTCTGTGCGGAGCGTATCCTGACTTTTGCAAAAATGTGAGAATTGACGGCTCCCCCTCAATATAATCGGAGTTTTTTGCATGAAGCTGCGCGTCGCATTTGTCCACGATTGGTTAGTTACATATCGGGGTGGGGAAAAGGTTTTAGAAGCCATGCTCCCCCTCGCCCCAGATGCACCCATTTATACCCTTTTTTATGATCCAAAGTTACTCCCAAAATCTATAACCTCTAGAACCATTATTTCGTCTCCCTGGCTCAATCGCATGCGCGGAATCAGGAAACTTTTTTTGCCATTTTATCCGCTCGCCATTGAAAGTTTTGATCTCAATGACTTTGATTTAGTCATTAGCTCGTCTTCGTGTGTGGCCAAGGGCGTTCTCACCGGGCCAAATACAAGGCACTTGAGTTATATTCATTCGCCAATGCGTTATATATGGGATATGCGTGAGCATTATTTGCGCGAGATCGAACACATTCCTATGGCCAGAACTTTAATTAACGCGATCAGTCCCCTACTCCGTATATGGGACGTAACAAGCAATAATAGGGTTGATTCTTTTATTGCCAATTCCAATTTTGTTAAAAAGAGAATTAAAAGATATTATCAGCGTGATAGTCATGTCGTCTATCCTCCTATCGATTTAAACCGCTTTAACACCGGCAGCGATGGGCCGCGCCCCGCAGAGGAGAGAAAGTATTTTTTAGCCTGCGGTGCTTTCGTCAGCTACAAGAGATTTGACCTCGCCGTAAAGGTTTGTGAGCAGATGGGCAAGCGCCTGATACTGGCGGGGAGTGGGCCGCTAGAGGCCAAGCTACGTAAACTTGGGGGCAAATACACCGAGGTTATTTCCTCCCCAGATGATGCTCAGCTCCTCGAACTTATGCGCGGTGCGAAGGCTCTAATTTTTCCTGGTACAGAGGATTTTGGTCTTATTCCTGTAGAGACTTTAGCCTGCGGTACCCCTGTGATTGCACACAATAGCGGCGGAGCTCTTGATTATATTTTACAGGATCAAACAGGAAAATTCTTTTCTGATCAAACAGAAGAGAGTCTAATGGCGGCCATTTTGGATTTTGAAAAAATGCAATTTAATTATGCTAATCTCGTGCATTTTGCCCAAAATTTTTCGCATGAAATGTTTATCAAAAAATTAAATAGACATATCCAAGAAGTTATGGAGATTTAATTTACCCATGAGTTCTCGCACTAAATTAGCTTCAATACGTGCCATAGGCGATGTTTTCGCTCTTTGGTTGGCCTGGGTGCTTGCTTATTATCTCAGGTTTTCAGGCGTGCTTCCTATTTTTAAAGGGACACCTGAGCCCATTTTGTATTTTAAGTTGCTGCCCTTTATCGGCATCATTTGGGTGGCGGTGTTTTATGGTACGGGGTTATATCAAAGAACCGGACAACATAGATCCGCTATATTTGAAGCTGTGGATATTCTTTCAGGTTCGGCTCTTGCCACTCTGGTATTTATCGCCTTTACCAATTTTTATGAAGAGTACCGCTATTCGCGGCTGGTGCTGCTCCTTTTTGTAGTTATTCATCCAATTTTTATTGTTACGAGTCGCAGCGTCCTGCGAAAATTTCTTAGGGCCTATCTAAAAAATCTGCCTCCCAAAAAAGTCCTGGTGATTGGTGGGGGACCGCTTCTCGAAAATGCTTGGGAGGTTTCCCAAAATTTGGGATTATTTCGCTCCTCCATCGTTGGGGTTATGCCCTTTGGTGATGCTGAGGAACAAGCCTCAGCGCACCAATTTGCCGAGGCAAGAAAAATACCAATTTTTACACCTCCCAAAAAAGATGGGTGGGTAGATTTTCTGTTTCAAAATACCGTTGATATCGGCGTCGTCGCCGTTAGTGCAAAAAGTTATGGCGAATTTTGGCCGCATTTTGAGGAACTTTCCGCTCAGGTTCTTGATATAAAAATTATTCCCGATATTCTTAAATATTCTCGTTTTGCTACGCGTT
>JAUILP010000167.1 GCA_030432875.1 Oligoflexia bacterium
GCAAGGAATTAGGAATTAGTAATTTTAATCATTTCATGACCACAGCAACCTCATTTGCAAAGTCGATTTTATTCAGTAACAGACTGTTTTCAGCTGTATTTTATGGCGTGAAATAGCCAAACTAGAGGCAGCCGCTCCCGGCCTTCGGCCTGGGAGCGGCTGCGCTAGTAGGGAAAATTTGCAGATGTTTTTCCTAATTCGACAGTTTCTTTTTATACACAACTCACCGGATTTTTATCGCAGTTTGATATCGTTGAAGATGATGCTGATACTTTTGACGGAACACCTATTTCCTTACTTCAGTAACTTTGTATAAGGGAAAAGCGGGTTCCGCTGCATCTACATTAAAAGATACAACGGAACCTTTTTTTGTTTTTCATGATACCGCTTTGGCAACATGAGCAACTTATCCTTCAGAAAAATAAGCAAACTTAAATGCGTGTGTCCTCAATACTGGGTATAGAAATGGGCAGCAATAGTTGTGTTTTCTTTAAAGCTGCATAATTTAATAAATCACTTCTATTTCCCAAGCAGAATGCTGTTTTCTTTTAATTGTATAGGTCTATGATATACACCTTGTTTTTCATGGCTTAGCTTGGAAATGTGTAGAGAGACAAAATTGCCTTGGCAAATGATTACGATCACGCAAAAGAACTAAGCAAAGGCTAAGATGACATCAAGAAACAAAACATCATTGCCCCTTAGTCTGCGCAATACTTAGTTTCCTTGCTGGTGGGATCTATACCATGATGCAAAGCATTCAGTCCATTAAGAACCCGCTTAAGATCAAAACTATCCCAAGCGGGATCTGGAAAAATCTCAAACTGAAAAAGTGTCGCCCCAATAACATTATCATCTTTTTTAAGAAGTCGATCATACCACTTTAGCTCATCAAGGTAAGCACATGGGCTTAAAACACTTTTCCATCCCTTATCTCTCCCTCCATCGATGCCTGCTTCAGTAAAGGCTATCTTTAGGGCATTTTCTCCCTTAAATAAACCAGGGTGAACTTTTTCCATATGCCGCATGACTTTGCGGTAGCGACCTACAAACCAGCCCTCCTGAGCGTTTTCATCAAAATGCTTTTTCATGCTGGGATAACCGTATTCATGCAAACAAAGGATACTACTACTTTCCTGGGCTTTTTTAAGTGCTGGATAAAATGCCTCCCACATTGTGTTTTCGCCCTGATCAACAACATGCGGTGTTCCCATAGAAAAATTGGCAATACAGGCTAAGGTGTGTAGTTCTTGCAAAAGCTCCATGCGCTTAACTTCGTACCGGGCGTACCAATGCATTTCTTTTAAAGCGACATCTTTGTCCGGGGCAAATGCTGGTTCATTAACACCCTCCCAATAATCCACATCAGGGTATTTTTTTACTTTATCTTTTACCACTTCAAACCAAATATTTGCTTGATCTTCAGGGGACAAATCCGGGTTATTTGGGGGCGCATAAAAAATTCGATTAGCAGGATGGAGTTCAGTTATTTTTTCACCTGTTTCAGTATTTATTGATTCTGGATTGCCGATAAAAATTCTCCCTATAACCTTAGTACAAGGTGAGACTTGTTTTATCTTGACGGCCCAAGAAAAAGCATCATCCGATTCGGCCACACCTCCCAATATTTTAACCAAAGGTGGCTTAGCTCTTTTGATGAATTCAAAGGAATAACGCACGTCATTGACAGGATTGCTGGGATAAAATGAGGTATGGATAGAGAGTTTAGACGGCACTGGATCGGGAAAAGAGCAGGGATTAACCAAAAAGGCCGCTTCAGGTGACTCGGCACTCGAACGGAGGGAAAAAAGCAAAATTATCAGGATCAATTTCACCCTAAAGAAAATATTAAAGCAAATACGCTGGTAAGGCTGATAGGTCATGAGTAACCTTTCTCATGCAGAGATGAATTTTTAGGGTCAGTTTTTCGCCCATGTTTTAAGTAAAGGCGAATAATTTGAATCGCTGCAGGGGTCACGCCACTTATGCGCGATGCTTGGCCAAGACTTTCTGGGGCAAACTTGCTAAGTTTTTCTTGGACTTCATTGCTTAAACCAGGTATTCCAAGGTATTCAAACGAAGCAGGAATGTTCTCACGATCCAAAATCTCAGTTTCACGCATGGCCCTAAGCTCCCGCGCAATATATCCTGCATATTTAATCTCAATTTCAAGACGTCGCAGCGTACTCCGATCAAATTTTGCTAACTGGGAAAAATGCGGGGCTAAGGTAAAAATAGAAATTTCAGGTTTTTTCAAAAGTGAGGATAAGGTTGTGCCGACATTGTCTTTGGTGTGCAACCACGCACCTGAAAAATCTGTCGCGCCGATTTTGGTCTCATCAAGGATTTTTTGCCCCTCAAGCTGGGCATCACGACGCAAAGTAAATTGGGCATAGTCTTCATCAGAAAGTAAACCCAAATCAAAAGCCTTTTGACTTAGCCTGAGATCAGCATTATCTTCCCGCAAATAGAGTCGGTGTTCGGCTCGAGACGTGAACATGCGATAGGGCTCCTGAGTCCCTTTAGCCGTAAGATCATCAATTAGCACACCGATATAGGATTCTGCGCGGCTAAGAATAAATGGGGGTCTACCCTTGGCCTTTAGAGCGGCATTAGCCCCCGCCATAAGTCCCTGTGCCGCCGCTTCCTCATAACCTGTTGTCCCGTTTATTTGCCCAGCAAGGAATAAGTTTTCTGCTCTTTTGGTTTCCAGGTTGAGTTTCAGTTCAGTGGGATCAATAAAATCATATTCAATAGCATAGCCAGGGCGAATAATTTCCGCATTTTCTAGTCCTTTAATGGTTCTCACCAAAGCAA
>JAUILP010000168.1 GCA_030432875.1 Oligoflexia bacterium
GATTCATTTTAAGAAGACTGCCACCAATATGGCTCTGGGTGGGGATAAGGTAAGCCACGACCAAATTACTAGGCTGTTAAACAGTGACTTTTTCAGTAAAACACTACTAGAAACAGTCACAACGCCCGGTAATTTAAGAGGTGGCTACCTTATCATCGATGATACCACCATTGAAAAGCCTTATGCCAAAGACTTTCAAGATGCCAGCTATGTCTATTCTTCTACAAAAGACAAAGCTGTCTTCGGTTACCAACTAGTTTTATTGGTCTGGACTGGTGGTAAAAAACGAATTGTTGTTGATTATCAAGTTTCGACGTAATTCAGGCGTAAAATAACCAACGCCAAATAACGCCTTATAGAGTATTTTTTTGTCCTGATCACGAATAAGGCTATCCTGCAAAGAGAATTTTGCACAATATGGGTAGCCTGTGAGTCAAGTCTAATTTTGCGTAACTGTTAGTCGGGTAAGAAGAGAGGGTCATATGATCCTCTCAACTCCCCACGGAAGCTTTCTATTACCCACAAGTCTTTAGCATTGGAGTGCCAAATTCCACCCCTCAGTTAGATCCGCTAATCTTTTCCATCCTCGCCATAATGTAATTGTTCCAGGATCGCCGTCGCCTTTTCTTCCTAAAAATCCACCTAGCTTGGCAATCCAAATAACGACCTCTTTAATTTTAGGAATCTTTTTTGGCCACGTTTTTTTCCTATTTACTTTCATGTATAGCACCTTCCATTCCTCGTTGTTCAAATAAAGATTACAAGGAAGATCTGGATTAGTTCTGGCGATTAGCGTTACCATAAATATTCGCCACGCGACTATGCTCATGATCGTAAGATAATTTATTAATCTATCTGCTTCTCCAAGCCGGCAATCTTCGACTTTGAATCCGGATTTTAACACCTTGTGAAACATTTCTATCCTCCATCTGAAGCAATACCAACGCACTTTTTCAAATGCTTCCTCAAAATTATTGACATCAAGGTTTGTAAGGAGCATCCATTCCAGGGGATCTATGCTTGATGGTGGATTTTTTTCACAAACAAAAATAGCATGCATTTTTAAGTTGGGCAGATCTCCGGTACTATATTTGATAATGTTTCTTGGTGGATTGAAGGTGAAGGAACCAAACTTTAACTCGACTGTCGCAATACGTGCAGGGTGATTATCTTTGGCCGGGACCTCTACATCAAACTTCCCTGAAACTGGTTGGCGTATCATAAAATCCCACAGTTTTAGATGATCCTCTTCAGAATACCTTGACCTTTTGTTAATCGCTCTGTTTTGCTTAGCTCTCACAAGTAAGGGAGCATTTATTTCGTAGCTCAAATTAAAAAGCTCATAAATATCTGCTTCTCTATCACAGATAGTTATAACTTTGGTCTCTTTTAAAAGATCTTTATAATTTTTTAAGGACTCAAGCCATCGGTAACTTTCTTTTTCTTCTATTGGCAGCTTATCGTTATTACGGTCATCAGGATAAGCTTCTCTTGCAAATATTTTTTGATCAAGTATGCCAAGAGGCAAACCATCTTCGTTGAGAGCCGGAGATGTGTGCATTATCAGCCCATGTGAAAATATTTCTTTCACGTTTTTCCCTTTTTTCATATTAATTTTACCAAGTCCTTTGGTTTTTGCGTGAGCAGTATAAATGAAATAGCTTGTGTCTTGTACTGCAAGTATCGTTTTGTGTTTGCGGGCTCTATCGGCAGTTTTTTCTTGGTGGGCATTCAGTATATTTTTGGTTTTTACATTTTCATTTTTGAAAAATCGATATGCCGCTTTAGTTTCAGCCCAGTCAGAGCAGGCTTGATTTATCGGTGATTCCGGTGATTCTGAAAAACTATCGCATATTTTAATTAGTCTTTTATCAAGCCTTTAGTCTCCTAATATAGATTTAGAAAATTCGTCCATTGCCCAACCGTTTTTCATGAGAATCTCCTTGATTAACCATTTATATAGATGTATTTTATACAACTACTTTATAAAGATGGAGAAAATATGCAACAATTAATTAAACAAAAACAAAATCTTGTCAATCAACTGCTAAAATATGGCAATCTTGTAAAGGGATCGATTAACGCGACGTGCGTTAATTGCAATAGAGCCACCTGCATCTGTAAGAGCAAAACGAATAAAAAAGCTTTTCGTTTGACGTATAAAGATAAAAATCAAAAAACCGTTATTGTTTACGTCCCAAAGGAACGCCTTAAAGAAATTAGATTGATGATTAGCAATTATGCTAGGTTCCGAAAAATACTTGATCGGTTAATATACCTGAACATCGAGAGCTTCCGGTCAGCATGTCTAGCCAGCTAGCATTTCCTTCCCTATAATCCCCATTCATTATACCTGGGCATTTTTACCCCCATACCAAGTACTTTAAGTCCTTGATCTGTAACCTAGGTGAAAATTGCCGTGAGAGCATTCATTTTGTAAGTGATTAGTGAAGATTAGAAATAGTATCGAGATAATTCCAAGGCAAATATAATTCGGGGCTATTTTTTACCCTGTCCGCATACCTGAGCAAGGTTTTTAAATAATCAAACACATTAATATTCGCATACGCAGCTGTTTGAATCACGCTTGTCAGTATATCACCCACGGCAGAGCCAATTTCATTCTTGAAAAACATAGAATTTTTTCGATGAAGAATTATTTTCTTTAACTCCCGTTCTGCGGTATTATTATCGAGCGGAGCCCCCTCATAACGGGTAAAGCCAAGGAGTCCATCCTTATGTTGCAGCAAGTAATTTATTGCTTTACCCAATGAACTATTTGGTTCAACCAGTTTATCATCCATTTTTTGT
>JAUILP010000087.1 GCA_030432875.1 Oligoflexia bacterium
AAGCTTGTCCCTCCTGGACAATCTTTTTCAAAACTTAAAAAAAAAATGGATGATAAACTGGTTGAACCAAATAGTTCGTTGGGTAAAGCAATAAATTACTTGCTGCAACATAAGGATGGACTCCTTGGCTTTACCCGTTATGAGGGGGCTCCGCTCGATAATAATGCCGCAGAACGGGAGTTAAAGAAAATAATTCTTCATCGAAAAAATTCGATGTTTTTCAAGAATGAAATCGGCTCTGCCGTGGGCGATATACTGACCAGCGTGATTCAAACAGCTGCGCATGCAAATATTAATGTGTTTGACTATTTAAAAACCTTGCTCAGGTATGCGGACAGGGTAAAAAATAGCCCCGAATTATATTTGCCTTGGAATTATCTCGATACTATTTCTAATCTTCACTAATCATTTAAAAAATGAACGCTCTCACGGCAATTTTTACCTAGGTTACGGATCAATGACTTAAGGTTCTTGGTATGGGGGTAAAAATGCCAAGGTTTAATGAATGGGGATTATAGGGAAGAAAATGCTCGCTGGCTAGACATGCTGACCGGAAGCTCTCAATTGCCCGCAACTTGTTTGACTCAAAATCAAAACCACCATCAATAAAAAACGCCCAAAGGATTTCATAAAATGCCCTTTCAATAGATTTAAAATATTTCAAAAATTTCCACAAATCAGAAAATAATTTAAGTGTAATGTAAATAAAATAGTTATAATTTGTTTGTGCATTTTGACCTCCCTCATTAGAGATAACCTCCAATAACCCGCATTCGAGACAAAAGTTAATCTAGACTGAGATCCATATAGTAAATAAATTGGGTTAAAGCCCATCCAATATAAATGAAAATAAATAAATCTGTACCCATTTGGGAACAGCAGAGAGTTGGTCCAAAATCCACTCAAGATGAGCTAGTGAAAATGAGTTATTAAATGGTTGCAATACATTGTGCTTCGGATGAACGAAATCTTTTCAAGGAATGGTCAATCGAATCGAATTCCCGCAATATTTTTGGGTTTGATAATATTTCCAGAGAAATAAACTCTGATGAGGTTATCTTTATTACCCCTTATATGAGCTAACAATGTCAAAGGGGTCGCGAGAAGCAGTTTTTACAATGGTAAATTCCACGTCCGCACGGCATCACCCGAAGATGTTAATAATTTTTTCCCCGAAGGCTCCAGCGAAAAGCCCAGAATATCTCTGTGGTTAGCAAATCCCAGGAGAGAGCCGCCCGCATCCATTAGGAGGATGCCGTCCCAACCAATTCTTAACGCCACTATTTTGCCATCACGGCTATATTGAGGGGCTGATATCCTAGGTTCGCTGGTATCGAGAGCCGTAAAATAGGGCAACAATTTGTGATACAGAGAACTGGCTTGTTCATTTTTCTTAAGCCCTGTAGCGACATCGCGCGCCGCTAAAAATCTTTTACTGTAACGAATATCGCCATAAATAAAAATATTCTTGTCGTCAGGGGTAAACCAAATTCGGCTGCTAAAATTTGCTCTATTGCTTGTGACCTCAGAATTGTAGACAGAAGTCCCCAATATGGTTTCCTCCCTTACGAGCCCCCCAGTTTTAACGTTCATTATTTTGAGGCCCACACGAAGGGGGATTTCCCTAATATTGTCTTGTTCAATATAGCGCAAAGGTAGCGTTGATAAAGCGACTATAGAACCATCCTTACTGAAAGCGACATCATTTAACAATGGCTCACCATCCGGCTTGGTTTCATAGGTCCATTGGGGCTCTAATCGCATCGGCTGTGCCTCTAAGGCATCTAAATCCCAAAGACTGACGACTAAGCGCCCATAAGCGTAGCTTGTCGTCCCCACAACCACCTTTGACCCATCTGGACTTAAGGCAAAAAAATAGATCTGAAGCTCATGGGCAAGATCAATTTCTTTTTGGGTACGTTTGTCCCAAACGATTAGGTGGGTTTCAGAAGAATCAGAACCTAATTTATAAGCAATTTTGTCACCATTTTGAGATGCTTTCACGGTAGAAATCTCACCTTGGCTTGCCAGGAAAAGACTATTATAGGGGTACCAATAACCGGGATCTAAATCATAAAATTTGCGTGCTGCGAAGGGAGTTTTTTCAATAGAACTTTCCTTATAGCTTCCATTAGGTTCCAAAGAGCTTGGGTCTAAAGTGCTCAGATTCCAAATAACAGGGGCGAAACTCGGTTTATCGGGACCATCAAAATAACGTGCGATAACGAGATGATCTGAGTCTTCCCCAAAACGGGCCTGTAAAAATCCATCGTTATCATCGAAATGAGCCTTTGAAATGGTGAGGGAAAGTTCTGGTTTATATAGCTCTGGAACGCACCAAACCTGGGGAGTTTTAAGGCGAAGTATCATTTCACTCATTGCCTCTTTTTGCCAATGATTTTCACATGACCCCGATTCATCATAAAAGCCATCAGCCCGAAGATGCACCGTGCCACTTGATTTGAGATAGGATATCTCTTTGTTACAGGGCCCACTCAGTACTAACTTTTCTACATCAAATGCGGTCCTGCCATCCTTGTACATACCGTAGAAAATATCGTAATTGTTGGTCTGGTGGGCCGGGCACTTCACGAGAAAAACGCCTTTTTCTATCTTTTTAATATAGGTATCATGCGGCATTAATTCATCGCAATATTGACTAGAGATCTCCTGATTTTGATTAAGACTTAATCCTAAAACAGCACCACCAGAGGCACAAAGCACTGAAGAATTGCCTTTATCATCGGTTAAGGTCTTTATGATTTTGTCATGAAATTCCTGAGAAAAGCACATGGTACTCGCCGCAAGCAATAAAATAAAATTAGCGCAAAGCACCATTAAACAGTTACCTTTAACCCCAGGTGATATGTCCAGAGATTTTATTTTCATCTATTAACCCCTCTAAAGAACTAAGTTTATAAATACTGGCAAGGACCAGATTTTGCGTTTGCTAAGCAAACTTTCAGAAATGTTTTTTAGCTTTTTTATTTGCCTGCGAATAGGGTGCCTTCACAAAGTTTCACTTGTTGCAGAATTTTTTAAAAATTCTGGCAAATATCTGTGTCTCAAATATCATGAGAACCCAAAAAATGATTGAGTAAATATGAAGTTTGGGGGGAAAATGTTCCCACTTGGGAACGGAAAAGAAAATGCACCTAAAGGTGCCAGATCCGCACGGTTACTAAAAAAAGACACGGCCTAGGCGCGAAATTTCCATTTATTTTTAGAGTATTAAATTGGGGCTTTCTATCGCAAATTTACCAGTTCATCCTGGCACTCAGCTTCGGTATCAAAATTCGCAGTAGTAACACCCATATGGGCTATATGACAGGATTCATTTTTTATATAGGGCAAATCCACTAAATTCCACACTGAGCGATTTTCATCTACATTCCACCTTTGCTCACAAATAGTCGTTTGCTTTAAGACACATTTGTTAAACTGAAAAAACATTTTTAACTTTAGTGCTCTATTACATTCAGGAGTCGTATTAAAGTTTATTTTTTTGACATTATATTCGCAGTATTTCCCCGCATTTTGAAATAGATCTATCTCAAAATGTGGGTCTGAACTTTCGCAAAAATCTACAAAATAGGCGCAGGGATAAATAGGAGCAGAATAGGCATTTGTTAAAAAGAGATTAAATATTAACGCTAAAAATAGATATTTTGTGGAACTCAGTATACTCTTCATAAATCAGACCTTCCTTTAAAGTGTAAGCCCCTTTTTCCAAACCCTATTTAGCCGCACCCGCAGTGATCCAAGTTTTAATCGTGGTGATATCTGCGGCAGTTCCAATAAAATTATTAGCGGCGTGCGCGCTGCTGATTGTACAGCCGGTTTTACCCGCAAAATCATCTTTTGCTAAAGAACTATCGATCATCCCCAGTAAAAAAGAATTGGTGACTGTGGTGGTATTTATGTAAGGAATCCCTATGCAGTCCTCATTGCCATTATAAGCAGAACTTAGGGTGGTAAGACTGGTAAAAAGAGTGGTAGCCGAAGTAAAATCGAGCTTTGCCCCTTGACTATCAAAGATCGTTTGCCCAGGAACATGGCAGTTGTTGCAGGTCTCCTGCACAAGAAGTACCGTGCAAGCATCCTTAAAACTCCCGGAACAACCGGAAGAGGGTGTACTGACTTTTTTCGAGTCGTCCCCGCCGCACTGAACCAGAAAAAATATAGCGGAGGAGAGATAAAATGTTTTTTTTATTAATTGTGACAAAGTTTTCATTTATGTTTAGACCCCTCAAAATTTTGTGAACTCCAAAAAGTTATTTTACTCTAGGTTGAGGTAATAATAAATTTTTTTTAGAAATTTTTCTGACCCACGCTGTTTTCCTAAGGTTTTCTACCACTGGCAAGACTTTTTGGCAAAGCAAGAAATCTTTTCCTATTTTTAGTAGAGATTTTGGGGGGAAATTAGGTCTTTTTTGCCCCCAACCCTTTATGGTACGATAGTAGACCTCGTGACATTGAGCCCAACCCTTTTTAAATAGGTAGAACAGGCCATGAATTTCCTAAAATCACAGTACAAAATTATACTCAGTAGCTTAGCTGTCGTAAGTGTTATAATCCTCGGAGTTTTTTATGCTCGTGGTGACCTGAATGATGCCTTACAAGGAAATGAAAGACTGCAAACAATCGCGATACTTTTTTTAGCTTTTGTTCTCATTGCCAGTATTCATGCCCTAGCAGGGTACTGGCTCTATAACCGCCTCGCGAAAAGAAAAGGTTAAAGACTCTTAGGCACGGTTGACAAGAATGGCTATTTTTTAAACAGCCCTTCTAAGGCATTGATGTGCGCGTTTTCTGTCTTTTCCACTTTGCTTTGCATGTCAAAGAGGCCATATTTCGCGGCGTCTTTATCCATGGGTTTTTGTGCCAAGCATTTGACCCTAAGATGCCCGCTCACTTCTTCCTCTTGATAAGTCCACACTCTTAAACCCCCTAGGTGCCTCAGGAGCTCATTAGGTGCAAAATAGCCGAGGTTCAGCCCCTGGGATTTTAAGTCTTCCATATACTTGGAACTCGGCGAAAAATCGACGAGGAAAAAACCGCCCTGCTTGAGGGCCCGGATAATTTCATTATAATACCGTGTTGTGGCTGGTTTAAAGTCAGCCATAACCACATGATCATATTCCATAATACCCATCAAAAAGAGATCTAAATCTGCGGCCTTTGCTTCGATTTCTAAGCCTTTAAGCCTGGCTCTTGCCTCAACATCTTCTGCCGCATAGGGCGATATATCAAAACCTTTAACCCTTAGCCCCTGTTCGGCGAGAAAAAAACTATTTCGGCCTAAGCCCATCGCAATATCAAGGACTTTTCCTGGGGTAAACTTCTGAATATTTTGCTGCAAAAATTCACTAGGTCCCTGTTCAGCGGAATCCTTAGATTTATTATCACGAGCACGTCGATAGTAATGATCCCAATTTGCCTTAATATCAGTCATAATCCCACCTTCACTAAATTGAATTTCCTGGCAGTCGCACCTCACAAACTATCCCTTAACCAGGGTATTACAGTCCGCCAAAAGTTTCATCCAAAACTCCTCAAAGTATTCCCTTCACAAGCTTTTTTTTGGGATTTCTCTGAGACTCAACGCCTTTTTATTGACTGAGATAGTGAAGATGTTACGCTTCTGGGACCAAATACTCATAAAGGGTAATCAAGTACCGCTGAAAAGAGTTAACGGTTATAAACGCCCGAGAGAGCAAGAAGGAAACAAAGAAAAATGCCAAATACCCTAGAAGAAGCCCTCTTAGACTTAGAACGATGCGGGGAACTGGTGCGCATTAGCGGGGAGGTCGATCCCTACCTTGAAGCCGCTGCCATCCACCGCCGCGTTTTTGCTGCTAAAGGTCCAGCCCTACTTTTTGAGAACATAAAAGGAAGTCCCTTTAGGGCTGCCAGCAATATCTTTGGCACCTATGAGCGTACCTGCTGGATATTTCGCAAAACCTTGCCCCAACTTAAAGAACTTATTGCCCTCAAATACCATCCTGCCGCCGCCTTAAAGTCACCACTCAGCACGGCCAAGAGCTTGGCTCTTGCGGCACACGCCCTCCCCATACGAAAAAGCTGCAGCAGTCATTGGCAAGAAGTTTCTGCCCATGCGTTACCGCAGCTTCAGTTTTGGCCAAAGGACGGCGGGGCTTTTATGACGCTACCTCAAGTCTATACAGAGCATCCAAGTCACCCTAAAGTCATGAAATCAAACCTGGGAATGTATAGGGTGCAAATGAGCGGGGGTGAGTATCAAGCTGATCACGAGATGGGACTCCATTATCAACTACACCGCACCATAGGTCAGCACCACGCAGCAGCACGGGCGCAAAATAAAGCTCTCCCGGTCAGTATTTTTGTTGGAGGACCTCCAGCCCATAGTGTCGCAGCCGTAATGCCTCTTCCTGATCACATCAGTGAAGTGCTCTTTGCGGGGATGCTCGCACGCCGTAATTTTCGCTATAGCCGCTGGGAAAACCATGTTGTCTCTGAAGATGCTGATTTTGTGATTATGGGAGAAATTTCTCCGGGCAACTTACCCGAAGGGCCTTTTGGCGATCATCTTGGTTACTACAGCTTGACCCACCCCATGCCCGTCCTAAAAATAAAAAAAATACTGGCAAAACCTAATAGCATTTGGCCTTTCACTGTGGTAGGTCGTCCGCCCGCAGAAGACAGTTTTTTTGGCAAACTCATTCATGACCTCACGGCAGACGCCGTAAGTCAGGTCATTCCTGGTGTGACAAAAATTCATGCTGTTGATGAAGCAGGCGTCCATCCCCTACTCCTTGCCGTTGCGCATGAACGTTATGTCCCTTACGAAGAGCGAAAGCCGCGCGAAATTTTAACCGCGGCAAATGCGCTGCTTGGATTTGGCCAGGTGAGCCTTGCCAAATATCTCTTTATTACGGCAGAAGAAGATGCCAGAGAGCTTAATATTTATGACAGCGAAAAATTTCTGGCTTTTATGTTAGAACGCCTAGATTTTTCACGAGACCTCCATTTCCAAACCATGACCACAATAGATACTTTAGATTATAGTGGCACCGGCCTCAATGAAGGGTCTAAGCTTATATTAGCTGCTTTAGGCGAGAAAAAACGCAATTTAAAAACTGAGATTTCGGGCCTTAAACATGATTTGGCCGAAGGTTTATCTAATCCTCGATTAATTTCCCCAGGTATTATTGCCGTCGAAGCCGCTCCCTTCCCTAGCTACGACACAGTTGAGCATCAAATTGCCACTTGGCTTCCAAGCTTAAAGCAAAATTTTGCGCTCGAGGATTTCCCCTTAATCATACTGGTAAATAATAGTGAATTTTCGAGTAAAAATTATGCAAATTTTTTATGGGAAACATTTACCCGCTCCAATCCTTCCCATGATGTCTACGGAATTGATAGCTTTATGCACTTTAAGCACTGGGGGTGTCATGGCTCTCTGATAATTGATGCGCGTGAAAAACCGCACCATGCGCCCATGCTTGAGGAAGACCCAAATATTTTAAATCGCATAGAACGTTTTTTTGTACCGGGAGCCCCACTTGCAAAATGGCGGTAGGAAAGAGCAAATATCTCCTACGAGGCCCAGTCTGGCAGATACTAGATATGACCCGTTTACATGGTCACAAAATGGTGCCTGCACAGTTTTTTTTATAAACAAAAACTTCGAGATATTATGAGAATATTTTCTGCAATCAAAAGGACTGCGGCAATTAATTGGAAACAAATATTTTTTGACAGCTCATCACGTTCATGCTTTTAGTACAGAAATTCATATCCTGCTGCCGCTCCTCGGCGTCCAAGGTACCTATCTTGTCTACAGTCAATTTGAACTGGGTGCCATTCAGACAACTTAAGGATCCGCTGATTTTTAATAAAGGTGTTTTTTTCCAGGTGCTTTCTCTACCCCAAAGAACGACTTTCAAAGAAATTTTTCCTGCGTAAAACTTTTGCCACATACTTAAAGAGCTCTCCGGAACAACCCAGGACATGCTCGCCCCGTCTCCTGCGGTTTTCAAATCTTCTAAGTACCAAAACTGCAACATAAAAGGATTTGCTGAGAGGGGTTTTTTTGGTTCGGTGTAGCCAAAATTTTGGGCCATGTCTTTTTGCAGAAGCTCATCATGTTCAAAACTTGAAGCACCAGAGGGCATTAAATGCATGAGAACCATTTTCGGATTGTAAAAGGAACCTTTCATTTCAAGTTGCGCAGGATAAAGTGCCCCAGGAATCACCAAAACATTGAAATCGCTATTTTTAGAAAACCCAAATCCCCCGTCTAAAGTGACACATTTATCTTTAAAGTCTGTTACAAAAACACCCGGTCTGCTCATTACAAAAGGCAAGGAAACCGTCAGAAGCTGGCAGTGATTTTCTTTTATTTGGTAGGGCAGGAGCTCTTCTTGTTTAAACTTATTTAATTGCGCCTTTTCGCGTTCTATGATTTGAACCTTTTCTAACTCACTTAGTTGAGCTTTGCCTTGATTCCCTGAGCTACTCGCGACTTCCTCTGCTATATTTTTCTGGACGTCAGCTGTCTCTTGCAAGCTTGCAGAATCAGGGGTAACGCACCCTGAAATTAGAGAAATAGAAGCAATAGATACCCATATTATATTTTTCAAATAAGCACCCTATTTTTAAAAAAAGTTAACTGCTGAATAAACTGCCATATCGACCCAACAATTAAAAGTAGACCAATCGTAAGTACTCCGTCAAAAATATCTTCCGCCCCATGAAAATGTTCATTTCCACTAAGTCCTAGTAGCAAAGGCGTAAATGCTACTACCATAAAAATCAGAAAAATCCGGATAAGAACTTTCATTCTTGGCTTCACGTAAGAATACATAACCATCAATAAGCCGACATGAATGAAAATTTTTCCCAAAATAGGGACTAATTCTCTCCACGAATGACCAAGACTACGAATCATCATTATGGAGGTGGTCAGGTCCCAAAAATCATCATGTTGTATAAAAATATAAAACATCCCAATGGCATAAAAAAGGATGGGAATTAATGCATTAATAATAAACCAGTGCCGCAAACGATTGCGCCTAATCCATAGGGAAAACGGCTCTGGCAAGGGGTTAAACAAAGAAATCAAACGAAAACGAACCATAATATGTAGCCCAAAATCACTCATTTTTTGTAAAAGGGAAATTGACGTCAGATGATCTTCTTTCAAATGTTCCAGCTGTTGATAAATTAATCGCCTCGTCTTGGCGTTTAATTCTGACCAGGGGTTGTACAAAAGAAAAACTAAGCCCGTCAAAATAGTCAAGGCAATGAGATTAAACTCGCCAAAAAATAATACGGCGACACTTAACACAAAGCTCAAAATAATGGAGAGCAAAAATGAAGCAGTAAGGAATAAATAGAAACTCAAAAAGAGAACGACGATAAACAAAAATAGGCGCAAGTGATAGCCGCCAATGTGCCATGCAGAATGCTCTCCATAGAGACTTGTCCAGGTTAAAAATAATCCACCAAATATAGCCACAGCCCAACTTTGGCAGGTTATACGGAGTAAAATGCACATGATAAGAGTGCTACAGAGTGAAACCCAAAAATTCGTTCTTGCGAGTAAACTTTCGCTTATATACCCGTTCTTACAGCTATTTTTAATGATAACAGCCAAACCTAAACTGGTTTCAGGATAATTAGGGGCCGTTTTCTGAACTGATATGCCACGGGACGGCACTTTAGGACATGCAGCCCCCAAATAGGCATTGGCAACAAAATAGGAAGTGATTCCAGCTGGTTCCCAGTAAGCACTGCGCTTGACAATTTGAAATTCCACCATCATAGCCAAAATTCCCGCGAGTAACCCAATATTTATGGCCACAGGTAAATAGCGTTTTAGGGAACTTAGTTTTTTAATTTCTTTGTCTGCCATGCGTTAACTATATGATGAAAGCCTATAAAAACAAATAAAATCAGTATTTTATTTTAAAACCAATGAAATAACCATAATTTTTAAAAATTTAAATAATTACGTTCAAGAATAAAAAACAATTTTGACATTGACTTATTATAACGTATTTAATAATAAGTTTATAAAATATAATTGAAGTTTCTAATGGACTTCACGTATTTTTGAGATCAGATTAAAAAAAGTAGCGCTAGGTATGCAGACTCTAAGGGGGACTGCGCATATCATTTTTGTGGAGAATTTTTACATGGCTAATGTTGAACTTAGGCCCGGTGATACCCTGGAAATTATTTGGTCATCGACCCAAGATACTCCTTTTGGAGCTAAAAAAATTGAGTCTAGCTTTGCCTTCTCCTATGACGATCTTTTGACAAAATTAAAATCTCGCAGCAAATCTGGAACCTCTAGACGGTCTGGCACTGAAGGCGCGCGATTTTCTCGAATGGTGGCTTTGGCAATCAATGCCATAAAAAAAGGCAAATGGTCAACCGGCGCTGATATCGATAAGGACGAGGTATTCGAAAGGCTTATGCGTAAATTTAATATATTGAATGACAATGAATACGCCTTCATAACACTCAACGCCAAAAAAGCTCTATTGCAGTTATATTCTGGTAAGTTGCTGCTGAAGCAGGAGCAAAAAGACCAACTACGCATGATGCTTGAAGCCATTGCCAGCAAAAGCAATTAGATCTATCACTTCTCCCGATCATTCCAAACCGTTTTCGCTTTATAAAAGTTACAGGTGAATCATTGAATCAGGAAAAACCCAATTTTAATGTTCTCGGTATCAGCCATATCGGTATCGCCGCTAAAAACCCGGAAGTTTTTTCGCAGTTTCTTTTAGACATGTTAGGACTCAGTCTTCTTGGTCAAGAGACAGTCGCCTCACAAAAAACCCACACACAATTTATTTCGAGTCAGGCAGAATCTCCCACAGTCACACCCGACGAAACTGATGCCCATGAACTACCAAGACTTGAGTCTCTTGTTGCGAGCCCAGCCGGAGAAGGTCCCATACATCAGTTTTTAGAAAAAAAAGGTGGTGGCATTCATCATATCGCCTTAAAGGTTGATAGTCTTGCCAATGCTTTATCGTATTTGGAAGGCCGCGGCGTCAAACTCATAGACAAAACACCCCGAATTGGGGCTGGAGGCCACCTAATTGCTTTTATCCACCCACACGCAACAGGGGGGATTCTCATAGAACTCTGTCAACATGGTTCTGCTACCCCATAGTTCCCAAAAGGGTTTATTTAATTAGGCCCACAAATGTTAGGGACAAACCCGTTAAAAAATACAAATATCGCTCCCCAAGATCAGCAAAATTAGCTACCATAAATCTATACGCTCAACGAAACATGAATTAAAAAAGTTTAAGGGCAGCGGAAAATTCTGCTGATTTGGCTCCAAACTCCCTAGTGATTAATAATTACGATCAACGCTTTTTTATCAGTAACAGATTACCTTTAGTAATTTTTAGGATGAAAATTATGACAAATATTAGGCGGCTGAGTTTTACTTTAATTGGCATTTGTGCCTTTCTTCTTCTCAGTAAACCCCTTTCTACTTTTTTAACCAAATTAAATGACTATCATAGTGGCTTACAAACTGAGGTCATTCGTGCCCTTGAAAATAGTAGTGCTCCCTTAGAAATCGCGTTTAATTACGTCAAACTTAATGACACCTTCCAACAAAATTTGACATGGAACTTAAAGAATTCTATAGAAGGCCATCTTACAGGGCTTATTAAAGATGGGCAGGTCGACGATATAAGACTTCTCTCGCCCGACTGCCAAACACGTTTTGCAAGCAATACAAAAATTTCGATAAACCCTCTACCTTGCCAGGCTGTTAAGCAAGGCGGCAGCCTACTCTGGAAAAACGATAAAGATGCGCTTATTTATTCGCTTTCCGGAAAAAGCCTTGATGGTGCTACTCCCATGTACGCACTCGTCAGTGTAAAAATCGCGAGCAACTGGTTTAACGTACACTCCATCAGTACTGATGTTAGCGAAAATTGGAAATTCCCCGCTTTGCCGTCAAAGTCTAACCCCAAATTTGGCATTTTTACCCTCAAACTTGCCAGTGGTATTGAAGGTTTTAATCAGGTTGATGTCGAAGCTCCTATGCCTTACTTTAAAATCATAAAAATAAATCCCCTTACTATTGTAAATGCTTTAGAAAAAGCCAATGATTTTGGTTTATTTTTTATATTGATGGGTATCATTGCCTATTTTTTTACCGTAAAAAATTACGTAAAAATTAAAGCTAGCGAAGATGATTATGTTAAAAAAACTCTGCAGACTTTACTAGGCGATGAAGAAAATGCGGTAAATAGCCCCATCAACGAATCTACTAGCCCACAAACACATGCATTGCCTAAGATGTCTGTAGAGAAAGATCAAAACATCGTTGATCTTATTCAGCAGGTAGAAATGCGGTCTCGCGAGCAAAAAAATGAGCACCTCAAAATCACCTCGCTTTTAAGGCAACAACTTAGCGCCAAAGAAAAACACATCACCGAAATTAGACTTGAAAAAGATTTTTTTGAAGACCTGGCGATTAACAATATCCTCTCCAAATCATTGCATATAAGACTGGCAAAATTCCTAAAAGCTCTTGTACGAAAAATCAGCCATTTTACTGAAGAACCGCAGATAATGGCGGATATCCTCGAAAATAGCATCGTAAAAAAAGTTGATGAATTTAATGAACAACTAAAAACTTGGGATGAAGACATCTCACTCAGAGGTTCCAGAAAATTTATTCGGTCTCTTGCAGAATCTCAGCCAATAAACCCCAAATTCGAAAATAAGCTTAGTGAAGTTCTCCAAGAATTTATTGGTGACCACAGGAGCCTAGGCACCGAACTAGAAAAACTTCATAAAAAAATCCTGTCCTTTAGAGAACTTCCCACCTCGATGGTCAGTATCATACTTGCGACTATGTACTTTTTTACTGAAGAGGAAAAAAGTCGCAATATTAAATCTTCTTTGAGGCAAATTTTGGACAAGAGCCAGCAGGAAACGTCATTATTGTTTCCGCAAAAAGTTACTTTTTTATCAAATTCAAATCACCTGAAACAATTGGACAATTTTAATTATCTTGATTACGTTACCACAGCCATATTTAGTCATATTTTTTCATTTATGACTTTAAATGATGTAACGTCACTTGAGCCCATAATCATAAGTATAAAAATACATCAAAATACTCCCGTTGTTATTGTGAGCAGAAAAATCCAAAAAATTAGCGCTACCGAATCACAGGAGAGCAAGTCAGAAAAAACCTTTGATTATCGCCTTGCTGAAGTTCTTTGCCGCCATTTAGTGGCAACATTAGAATATATTCCTTCCGGGGAAAATTTAGTTTTTATTGTTAGGCTGCCCCAAAATGATGCTAAAAGTATAGCAAAGGATTTAAGTAAACTTGCCTCAACACTCGGAAAATCAAATCAGGTGGGGCCTTTGACTGTAAATTTAGGAGAACAAAGAGCGGAAGCCGAAAACTCATATTCACCTCAATAATACATCATTTTTTTTGATTTAAAACAAACCGAATGACGCTAACTTAAATCAGAACCCAGCGCCCTCTTAGATCAACCGCACTGCGAGGCGAAATGTCCCAACATAGCAGCATATCTCAAAGACAAAGGCAAATAAATCAGCGAAAAAAATTGGCGGGATGGGCCCTTTTTGATGTGGCCAACTCTGCCTATACGACCATTATAATTACCGTTGCCTACTCGGTGGTCTACGCTACTATGATTGTGCCCCATGATGAATCCAGTACTTATGGTTATCAAAATGGTAATTTGCTTTGGGCAATAGTCGTGGGACTCAGCAATTTTATGAGTGCCATTTTCGCCCCGTTAATAGGGGCTCTGAGCGATCAAAGTCGCCGTCTCAAATACTTTCTCTTTGCTACCGTCGTGACGTGTTCAGTATCGAGCATATTGTTATTTTTTGCGCAACCAGGAGGCATACTCCTGGCCTCCCTTTTAATTATCATTTCCAATGTCGGTTTTAATTTTTCTGAAAATATTATTTCTTCTTTTTTGCCGCATATAACCACCCGAGAAAATATGGGCAAAGTCAGTGCCTTTGCTTGGGGTTTGGGTTATTTTGGGGGACTTTTATCTATTTTTGTCGTTTATTATTTTACTGGGCTCGATTACCGTATGCAAAACTGGGATCACCTCCGACTGATTGGACCTATCACAGGTATTTTTTTTGCTATATTTTCAGTATTTACCTTCTTGTGGGTACCTAATCCCCCGAGAACTGTATCTATACAGCAAAAAACCTTTACAATGATCAAAAATGCGTATGGAGAGCTCAAAAACACCTTTAAAAATCTTAAGACCTACCATAATCTAGCCGTATTTTTGCTCGCATTTTTCTTTTTTCAAGGTGGCCTTGCCATCGTTATTAGTTTTTCAGCTCTTTATGGGTCGCAGGTCATTAATTTGGTGGGCAAATGGCAAATGATATTTTTTGTATCACTGCAAATATCCGCGGCCCTGGGTGCGTGGACATTTGGCCTTCTGCAGCACAAAATTGGACCGATTGTTACCCTAAAAATTACTTTACTCATTTGGATATTAGTCATTCTCGGCATTTATTTTTTAAAACCATTAATGTCCTATTTTCCTTCTGTCGATATCCGGGTAGCCTTTATTATCATCGGTAACATAGCGGGTTTATGTCTTGGTGCCACGCAGGCGCTCGCACGCGGAATCATCGGTCTCCTTAGCCCTGCTCACCTGAGTGGCGAAATGTTTGGGTTTTGGGGTCTTGCGGGTAAACTAGCTGCTGTTTTTGCCACCCTTAGTTTTGGCATAATGCAAAGCCTGCTAAGTATTGAGCTTGCTTTACTGCTATGTTCTGCTTTTTTTATCATTGGCTTTATTTTATGTAACTTTGTAAACATCAGGGTCCAAGCTTAGAGTATCGTTTGATCTGGCTCGCTAGAGCTATTAACACTAGATTCTGATCACAAATTTATGAGATTTATTCCTTTGGAAAAACGATAAATCAACTATATTTTTGTCGATAACATAACAATTTAGGTGGACCTCTATTCACCAATAAACTCTTGTGACACTGCGATATTTTTTTTAATTTTAGAATTGAAAAGCTTGTTAATCCTTTCTTCTAAGCTTTCCCACAGAGGAAAAAACCAGCCGCTCCCGGCCTTCGACCTGGTCGCGGCTGGAAGCGGGTTGAACAAATATAATTTCGTAAACTTTTTACTTGTTTTGATGTTTTGTATAAGCTAACTTTTTAGAATCACAAGGATCTATTAG
>JAUILP010000088.1 GCA_030432875.1 Oligoflexia bacterium
TCTTGAGGAAGGTATTCTGCCTCACTACAATAGTTTAGAAGACCCTATGGCCATTGAGGAAGAACGTAGGCTCATGTATGTTGGTATGACACGCGCCCGCCAGAAACTCACCCTAACGTGTGTGAAAAAACGTTTGGTCTATAATCAGGTTATTGCCAACAAATCATCGCGGTTTTTAGAAGAAATCCCCGTTCATTTACTTACGGGTAATTTTGTACGTCCGGCGGTAGTTACACGGAAGTCAGCTATTTATAAAAATGGTGACGACTCTTTTTCTTTAGATGACAATGAACTGAGCTATGAATATGAAGATGAAAATTCTGATTCCAGCTTGTTAGTTCCTGGAGATAATGTTCATCATCTCACCTATGGTGATGGGACTGTAGAGCGCATCGAAAAAAGCATCAATGAGATCAAAGTGGTAGTGAATTTTCGTGATTTTGGTTACCGAAAAGTAGGACTCAATTATCTTTCTAAATCTCTATAGAACCTTTGGTCCAAATTATTTTTTCTATTTCTGGACAAATGTTTGGCCTGGTCTCGGTCTGAAAGCTCTACCTTTGTTACAGAAGCCAAGCCAAACCAAATTAAAAGAAAATACACTACATTTTAGGGGCCTGTTCTTATCAGGTTTTACTATTTCTTTACGATGTTTTTTTAAAAAAAATTGGCTCTGTTTAGACCACTTCAGAATTTTTTATAGAGGTGCTTGAGGATATTTCTAGCCCATGTGGTAACTGCGTGTCTTCCTTGAAAAGTGAAGCAAGTATTTCGCGAAACTGGCTGCTCATCTCAATTATTTGACATCTGACCACGAATGGCAATTCGCCGATGAATGTGGATTTGGCATATTTAGTTCTGAGTACTTTCAGGGTGAAGTATTTTTCGGAAAGAATAGCTTGAAGAGACGGGCAGTGGAGGTGAATGATAGTACCAAGAGAAAAATCGGCAGAGCTCTTTAATAAAAATGATGCCGGGGTTATTTGAATAATCTTAAGGATAGGCAGAATATTGACGTTTACGAGGTTGCAAGAAAATTCACATTTCAATTTTTGAGAAATATCTAGGTTTTCCGGCAGGGCCCCCAGCAGGTCTTCGACTTTAGAAATAAGACGACCAAGATTAACTGGCTTAGGAATAAAATCATCGACACCTATTTTTTTAGCAGCTTCTACAAATGTTGTATCGACCTTGATTCCGCTGAGAAAGCTCATCGAAAATGTTCTATCAGGCCTAAATTCACTGAATTTCTTGGCCAGATGGATGCCATTAGTATCCTCATTCAAATTGATATCTAAAAGCACTAAGCGAATATCCTGATGATCTAAAAATTTTTTGAGGCCTTCGCTGGATGTTGAAGCGGTTATGACATTATAACCTTTGGAGCCCAAAAATTTTTTTAAAAGAATCTGAGTATCTGGACTGTCATCGACGATCAAGATGGTGTTTTTTATGGTATTTTGACTTGGCTCGCTCATAGCGCTTTTCTCGCAAAAT
Source organism: Oligoflexia bacterium (assembly GCA_030432875.1). GTDB lineage: Bacteria > Bdellovibrionota_B > Oligoflexia > Oligoflexales > JAGOVF01 > JAUILP01. The sequence continues at coordinate 1,498 of JAUILP010000088.1, forward strand.
TTTTAGATAATTTAAATATCGCAAATGGTCTTTTAATACCTTATTTCTCTTTACCTAATTTCGGCACAAAAATAAAAATAAGAAGGATGATTCTAAAGTAAGATAAATAAAATTAGGTTCGCCAAAGGTAAAATACTAATTATTGCTAATTATCCTTGTAAAGTAAAAGTATTGGCTTGCCATGGAATTTTTACTTTATTCGACTCTCAGACTTTTTTATTTATTGTCAGTATGCTTCCATAATTGCTTAAGAATTTGCTGTAATAAACGATTCGCCAATCATGCTAACTTTATAAATTTAGAACACACGATAGTTGGATACGCAAGCCTATCATGATGATTATACTGCGCTTTATTTAAAGCCCAGCTTTTAAGCTTTTTTGTCAGCTGTTTTCTAGGTTGAAATAGATTCTAGAGAGTGGTATACGAAGCCCACACTTTCGCTCGGAGGTGCTCTTTCGCTATTTTAATTGTAGGTGTGATCGTTCATTCCTTTTTTTCTTTTGCGGCTCTGCTAAATAAATCCCGACATCATGATGTCTTAGGGCTTGTCGAGCCGCCGCTTAATTATAACCGCCTAATAATATTTAGATAAGCTCTGGCATTAGGGATGGAAAAACAGGTGTTTGGAAAAGTAAATATTACACTCTATTTAGCTAAAATCGTTCAGATAACAAGAATAGCTTCATCATCATGGTAATGGTGCCGAGATTGTGAACTTAGAACGAAACTCACGCTGACAAAAATATTAGAGGTTTTATTTATACGCAAAATTGCCAGCGGGGAGAAATTATGGAAAAAGTTACTTTTAAAAACGAATCGATTGATTTTTTGGGTAGATTCAAATATTTGCTCAAAAATCATGGGTCATATATGGGTATACTCTATGCAGTCAGCTGTTTTGTGCTTTTTACCCAGATAATTTACCTATATAACGAAAAAAAATCCTTAGAAAATGAAGTCGCAAGTCTTCATATACAACGTGCAGATTTGGTGTTTCACGTAAATAAAATTAAAGATGATTTCTTGGAACTTGATGGTTTGTATGGCGAAATATTTGCGCTAAGCCATAGTTTTAATTCTGAAGTAAATGAGTATAATTACCGTGTTTACCATCAGCTTGGTATTGATAGTAGCCTTCCTGAAGAATTTAAAAGCGAGAATATCAATCTCGAAACATCTATTAATTTAGGCGATGTTTCCTCGATATTTAGGGCGGAAAATCCCAGTAAATCAATTTATGATAAGGGCAAGGTTATATTTGCTAAGATGAATGAGCTTAAACTCAGTCTTATCACTAAAGATCATTTGTTAGACAATATACCTATTGCGACACCAGTGCTCGGAAATTTGACGAGTGGTTATGGTTATCGGTATTCCCCTTTTTCTCCAAGAGAAATATCCTATCATAATGGAATAGATATCATGGCCGATGCAGGTACAAAAATATTTGCGCCTGCAAATGGGGTGGTTGCTTTTGCAGGACGAATAAGGGGATACGGGCAGTCTTTGATAATTAATCATTCTAATGGAATCCAAACACAATTTGCTCATTTAAATGAGTATTTTGTAAAATCAGGAGACCTAGTGTCAAAAGGGGCTCTAATTGGCCTGGTCGGTAATACGGGTCGGTCTACGGGACCTCATTTACATTATGAGATCCGTGTTAATGGAGAACTAAAGGATCCGGAATTATTTACTCTTGGACGTTACAATATTTATGAGAAACCAGAAGAGACCGACATTTCTTTGCTTAAAACTACCTCCCCAGCGATGGGTGGAGAAGATTCTCTTCTCGATTTTAAGGCGGCACACTGAATTTAGATGGTTACAACTGAATTTATTTAAGGGGCTGTTGGTTTTTTAAGACATAGCTGCGCATATCGTTGCCGTCGGCACTAACACCAAATGAAATTTCAAGAATGTGGCTTGGCATGAGTAGTGCTGGATTTTGTAGCGCTTCAGGCCACTCAACGAAATAGCCATAAAAATTTCGATAATCACCAATCAGGCCTAATTCATCAAATTCACCGTTTTCAATGAGTCTGTACAAATCAAGGTGAGCATACCACTTACCATTAATTTCATATTCTTGAATATAAGTAAATGTTGGCGAGTTGACTGGGTGTTTTGGTGTTAAGCCTTGCGCATAAAGGTAACGGCGCACCAGAGTGGTTTTACCCGCGCCAAGATCACCTTTGAGCCAAAGGCAAAACGGAAGCGGTGCTTTTGAAAGTTCTTGATGCAAGCGAACGACAAGCGAGTCTAATTTGTCTTCAGTAAAAGAAAGATTAAAAATATCCTTCATGGGTAGTCACCTAAAAAGAAACTCATGATATTTTGTACTACTACGTTAAATTGGCGATAACTGTGTTGTTCGTCGGGGATAAATACTCATTTGCCATAATGTAAACACTTTTTTCTCACGTCCTCGCGCCTTGTTCTCCCCAATTTAACTTAGTAGTATTAGGCTAAATTTCTGGGCGAAATTGTGGGCTGTTAAGTAAATTGCGCATGGTTGTTACCGCAGCGCTGAGGCCTACAAATATAGCTTCACCAATGATCGCATGGCCAATATTCGCTTCTTCTGCATAGGTGATATGCTGGAACCAAGGAGCATTCATGTAGTTAATGCCGTGCCCTAAATGTAGATGTAGGCCAAGCTCATGCGCATGGGTTGTAATAATATTCCACTTCTTAATCAATTCTGCTTTTTTAGCCGAGTCCTGGGTTTTGTCTAGCTCAATACAGATGCTCCCTGTGTGAAATTCAAGAGCATCGGCGCCAAGTGCTTTAGCTAAATCAATCGTTTTTTGATTTGCCTCCACAAAAAGAGCAACCATAATGCCAGCATTTTTTAAGGTCACAATTGCCTTTTTAAGTGCTGTTCTATTGTTTTCAAGATTGAGACCACCCTCGGTCGTCAGTTCGGCCCGTTTTTCAGGTACAAGGGTTACAGCAGATGGCTTAATATCTAGAGCCAATTTCAGCATTTCTGGGGTAACAGCCATTTCAAAATTAAGGGGAATTGTGAGGACCTCTTTTAAAATGCGGACATCACGGTCCTGAATATGACGCCTATCTTCTCGCAAATGACAGGTAATATTGTCGGCTCCGCCTTGCATGGCGAGAAGGGCCGCGCGCACGGGATCAGGATAGCGTTCTTTTCGTGCTTGTCGAATGGTGGCAACATGATCAATATTAACGCCTAGGCGAATCATTTTATCTTTTTCCTTTTTGCTCTTGAATTTCTTTTTTAGCGATCACAGCAAGTTCTGCTGCTAGGTTTTCAATAATGGCTTTGTCAGGTCCTTCTATCATGATGCGGGCTTTGTTTTCTGTGCCTGAATAGCGAAATAATATGCGGCCTTCGCTGCCGAGTTGTTGTTCTGTCATTGACAAAAAAGACTGAACTTCTGGAAGGTGTTCTAGAGGAATTTTTTCTTTGACTTCAAAGTTTAGGGCAACCTGAGGAATATGCTCCATGCATTTTTTTAGGTCGCTAATCGTTTTTTGTTCCTCGAGCATTATTTCTAGAAGTATTAGGCTGGCAAGGATGCCATCTCCCGTAGTAGAAAAATCTTTAAATATTAGGTGCCCCGATTGCTCACCACCTAGGTTGAAATTGCCTTTTCGCATTTCTTCGACGACATAGCGATCACCCACTTTAGTGCGTAGCATTGTGCCGCCGTGTCGTGCTAAAGCAATCTCAAGGCCTTTATTGCTCATGATGGTGGAAACTAGGGTTTTGTGGTTGAGTTTATTTTTTTTCAAAAAATGGATGCCACAAATTGCGAGGATTTCATCACCATCGACATATTCGCCTTTATCATCAATCACAATGAGCCGATCGGCATCACCATCATAACCAAGACCGATGTCAGCTTTGTAGAGTTTAACATTTTCTTTTAGTTTCGCGGGATAAAGAGCGCCGCAGTCGTCATTAATATTTTTTCCATCAGGGTGATTGCCAATCACAAATAATTCAGCGCCGAGTTCTTCAAAAACTTTTGGGGCGACTTTATAGGCACTACCATGAGCACAGTCTAGAACAATGCGAAGTCCCTCAAGAGTCAGGTGTTTGGGGAACTGCTCTTTTAAGAAAACCGCATATTGGCCTATGGCATCTTCAATCCGTTTTGCTCGTCCAATATCCATATTTGTGGGGAGATTTATCGATAAATCTTGGGTGAGTACCATATCTTCAAGTTGTATTTCTGCTTCGTCAGGAAGTTTATACCCATCAGCACTAAAAATTTTTATACCATTGTCCGCAAAAGGATTGTGAGATGCGGAAATAACGATGCCAGCACAAGCCCGCATGCCGCGCGTCAAATACGCGATACCTGGAGTGGGAAGAGGTCCTAGAAAATAAGTATCGACACCGACGCTGCAAATACCTGATGAAAGCGCTTGTTCTAGCATGTACCCACTCCGACGTGTATCTTTGCCAATTAGGATGCGCGGGTGGGGGTAGCGTGATTTGAAATAAATGCCAATGGCTTGACCAAGTTTTAAAACGAGATCGGGAGACATTGGGTACACATTCGCTTTTCCTCTTACACCATCAGTGCCAAATAATTTTCCCAATTTTTTATTCCTTCAGATGTTTAGTCGTTTATTTTTTTTTGTGCTTTATCTTTTTTTTTCACGTTTTTGACTTCGACCTTGATCGTCTTGGGTTTTACCTCAATTAAGGCTGTTTGTCCTGGTATTTTTACCTGTACTTCTTTTTCATAAGTGCCGGGTTTGTTTTCGCGTACATCAACAAAGGCCCTTAGTTCAGATTTTTCGACAAAATTTAGGTCGCTCCCCGTCCCTTGAATGGTGATCGTGGCGCTGTGGATTTTATCCAATAGTTTTGCACCATCGCCATCGACATCAATAGGGATTTCGTCATATGTTTTGTTGATAATATCCTCACCAACTTCTAAGGTGACCTTTACTTCGGAAACGTTGACTTGATGTTTCTCTAAGATTTCGCTTTCTATGTTGACGTTATAGGTTGTTTTTTCTTTAATACCAGAAATATCAATGGGTTCTGTCTGAATCTTTTTAATCAAGCTTACAAGAGAACGAAGTCCAGATACTTTGATGTATTTAGGTTCAATCGAAGCATTGAGGATGCGATAGCCATCTGCCGGAGTCCCTATCAAAAATTCTTTAACCATGAGCTTGCGTGTCATCTCAAAATCTACGTATATCACGACGTAAGGATCGTGAATTTGCAAGTCTATATGGCGGTCTAAGCCCTTAATCGCGTCCTTATCTAAGCGAAAATTCATGCGGCCCGTGCGCCCTTCGGGTACGATTATTTCCGTTTGTAGAGGGCGTTTTGAATTTATACCTGCGAGAAGGGCGCGGGTTCCTTTGAGTGTGACATCTTTTAATATGGTTTCTCCTTTATCAACTTTTAGCCCCTTTGGTGTTTTTATCGTCACGAGCAGGGTGTGGTTTTGCTCGAGGATTTCTTCACCTTGAACCATATACCAAGTTAAAACCGCTAAAAAAACAGCAACAATTTTGTAGCCGAAATGGTTCACTAAATGATTTTTTATTAGATCAAATAGAGGTCTCATGATGTGTTATCCAAAGTAAGTTAAGGGAACCATGATCTAATTTTTCGGTTATCCCCGTGCAAAAAAAATCGCGCTGATTTAGGGGCGTCCGCGACCAAACATATTGAGCGCCCGCCCGGCTCTTTGCGGTAAGCCAATTTGTGCTTGTAAATGCTCAAACAAAAAGGATGAACATTCATCTGAACTTAGATTTTTATGTAACTTACCTTCAAATGCAATGGAAAGTTGCCCGGTGACCTCAGAGATGACGAGAGCTATCGCATCCGTTTCCTGGGTTATACCGATGGCTGCTCGATGGCGCGTGCCGAGGGTGGGCTCTAAACTCGGGTCTTTTGCTAAAGGAAGGAAGCAAGCTGCAGCAGCGATGCGTCCACTTTGGATTATGATAGCGCCATCATGTATGGGGCTTTTGAGATTAAAAATAGAACTAATGATTTTTTCAGATATTTTTGCATCTAGTGAGACGCCCCCTTCAATATAATGAGACAGAACAATTGTTCTTTCAAAAACGATTAGCCCACCTAGGCGGTGCTTAGACAGGCTTGAAGCAGAGTCTACTAAATCTCTAATGAGGGAGTCACTGAGTTCTTGTTCGCTTTGCAGCATCTTTGAGCGAAAACCCATACGCCGCAAAACAATGCGAATATCATCTTGGAAGATGATGACCAGAATAATGATAAAAGATGAATAAAATTTGTTCATTACCCACCGAAGGGTTGAGAGGGGAAGAACGTTGGCGAGGATAAAGGTCCCGACCACCAAAACGACTCCGCTCATCATTTGGGCTGCCCGTGTGCCTCGCATTAGGATGAGTATGTTATAAATAATCAGACTTAAAAGTGCGACATCTAGTAAAGACCAGCCATCAAATTGGCGAAAAATACTAAGCATATTCGCATTCCCCGTTAAGAAGTTGTAACACAGTTTTTAGGGTCTTTACTTCATGTGTCCTAATGATAGACACCCTATTAAGGATAAAGGATGTTTCTAAAGCTTTGCTGATACTATCGCGATCTGGAGGAGAAAGTGCCGGATCATATATTCGGCTCAAAAAGCCTTTGCGTGAGATACCGAGCATTAATTGATGATTTTTTGCCTGCGCTAGGCTCCAGTCTAAGGCGATTAGGTTGGCACTATCCGTTTTACCAAAACCAATTCCGGGATCGAGATAAATGCGATGGGATGTAAATCCTGCTTTTTCAAGCGCTTCGGTTGTCTTAACGGCAAAATCATCTAAGGCCCTAGCTGTGAGAGAGCCAAGCATTGGGGCTTCTTGCATATTCTCAGGTTTCCCGTGGAGATGCATCGCAATGTAGTGAATATTTGAGTGAGTCGCTAGGGTTTTTAGGGTGGCGCTATCACAGAGGCCAAAAATATTGTTGATATAACTTATGTCATAGGCAAGGGCTTTGCGCATGATGCCCGGCTTATAGGTATCGAGGCTTAAAGGCGTTCTTAGCGAGGGAAATTGTGCTTTTATTTCTTGTAACAAAGGAAGTAGGCGCTGCCATTCTTCATCTTCAGAAATAGGCGATGCACCAGGGCGAGAGCTTTCGGCCCCGATATCAATAATATCTGCGCCATCATCAATAAGGTTTTGCAGTTTGGCAAGCGCATGTTCAAGGGATGAGTATTTTCCGCCATCAGAAAAAGAATCGGGTGTGACATTAATCACACCCATGATTTTTGACTTTTTGCGAGATTCAGCGGTTACTGTCATCATTCCTGAGATCACTCAGAGTAAAAAAAATTATAACTACGTTCCCTGTGGGACGGCGCTAAGGGGCATACTTGTATCAGTATCTTTATCTTTCTCCGGAGCGATCTCTTTAGCCGCAATAACGGCGCTCTTATATTTTTCCATTACTTTTTTCTCTTTTTCCAGGCGTTCCTGATACTGCTGCTGATCATCATCGGTGACGACATTTTGCCCTTTGAGCATGAGCTTTAACTCTTCCCCGGTCAGCGTTTCTTTAATGACTAGGGCATCGGCAACTTTTCGGAGCGTTTCTTCACTGTCTTTAAGAATCTGAAGTGCTTTATTGTAGCCAGATTCTACAAAGGCTCGAACTTCACTATCGACAAGTTCCATGAGGTGATCAGAGTGGTGGTGAACCTGACCTAATTCTCGAGCTAGGAAAACCTCTTGTGAGTTGCGTTCAAGAGAAATCGGTCCGACTTTTTCACTCATCCCCCAGTTACATACCATGCTGCGCGCTATATCAGTCGCTTTTTTAATATCATCACCAGCTCCAGTCGTGCGCCGTTTAAGGGCGACTTCCTCTGCTGCGCGACCACCCATGGCATAAGCAATCATGCCCTCAGCATACTCTTTCGTAATCGTCAGGCGATCTTCTTCGGGGAGCATAATAGTGACCCCGAGAGCATGGCCACGCGGGATTATGGAAATTTTATGAACAGGATCGACCCCTTTTACATGCATTCCGACGAGAGCGTGTCCCGCTTCGTGAATAGCGGTTGCTCTTTTTTCTTCATCTCCCATGATCATGCTGCGGCGCTCGGGTCCCATGAGGATTTTATCTTTAGCAAGTTCAAAATGATGCATCCCCACAAATTCATCATTAGCTTTTGCCGCGATCAAAGCCGCCTCGTTGACTAGGTTTTCCAAATCCGCTCCTGATAAACCCGGGGTTCCTTGAGCGATTTTGGCAAGATTGACATTGTCATCAAGCGGGGTTTTTTTGCTATGGACTTTAAGAATGCCCAGACGCCCATTTATGTCGGGTTTAGGCACCATAACCCGGCGATCAAATCGCCCTGGCCGGAGAAGTGCGGGGTCGAGGACGTCAGCGCGGTTAGTCGCCGCTATAATTATGACGCCAGTATTTTCCTCAAAACCATCCATTTCGACTAAGAGCTGATTGAGGGTCTGTTCGCGTTCATCATGTCCTCCGCCTAGTCCTGCGCCGCGATGACGACCTACGGCATCAATTTCATCTATAAACACTAAACAGGGGGCATTTTTTTTGGCCTGTTCAAAGAGATCACGAACCCTTGAAGCTCCGACCCCAACAAACATTTCCACAAAATCTGAACCCGAAATACTAAAAAATGGCACGCCAGCTTCGCCAGCAATAGCTTTTGCTAGCAGCGTTTTTCCTGTTCCGGGAGAACCAATTAGCAAGACCCCTTTAGGGATGCGTGCACCGAGTTTTGAAAAACGTTTTGGGTCTTTGAGAAATTCAATGATTTCAACCAACTCTTCTTTAGATTCATCAATGCCAGCAATATCTTTGAAGGTGACTTTAGATTTGCCGTCAGTGGTCATTTTGGCCCGGCTTTTTCCAAAGGACATTGCCTTGCCGCCACCAACCTGTAATTGGCGCATGATAAAAAAGAAAATAAAGATGATGAGAAGCATGGGAAGAATGGATTGAATAAGAATAGACTTCCATAGGCTGCTTTCTTCTGGCGGCTTAAAATTGACTTTCACACCAGAAGTTTCTAAGCTTTTACGCAACTCGGCGTCATATTGGACGTAAGTTTTAAAAGAAGTCTTATCCTGCCGAAGCCCCGTTATATCGTTATTTTGAATAGTGACTTCTACAATTTTATTCTGATCGCCGTCTGGGAGTTGGATGCCTTGAAGAAATTCATGATATTTGATCTCGCCTGGTTCTGCTTGCGGCTGAACCAAAGAGTGGATCAGTAAAAATAAAAGTACAACGCCAAGTGAAAGTATAATAAGCCTGGTTTGGTTATTTTTTCTATTAGGTGGCTTAGGAGCCATAATGTTCCTCCAAGTAATGAATGGGATAACCAGTAAGCACGGACAGTGAAATTGCTCTTAACTTAATAAAAACAGCATATTATAAAAAGGTCTCAAGAAAAATCGGAAGGATTTTGCTGTGCCTTGCTAGAGTTAATGTTCTGAATTTTATGGTTTATTTTAAAAAATCAAAAAAAACCAACCGTTCCTTATATTATCGCTTGTGATCCCTTAAAACTATTTTATTAGCCTTATCGGAGTTTCACCACACTAAAAAACAGTATAAACATAGTTTAAAAAAAACCAAGGTGTGAGACATCAAAATAAGGGCAAAAATATTAAAAATTATTAAGCCTTATGAGTTGTTTATTTTGGAGATCAACTTTATAAATATCTTTTCCGTCGCACAACCAATTTAATTTTCTTTCCTCTGATATGACAAAATACTTATGGCGCAGAGAGATGGGGACCCCTAGTTCCATAAATATTTCTTTAAAAGTTAATGCTTTAGGGTGGCCAAAGAAAATGAGTTTTTCTGAGTTTGTCGGGCGTCTTAATCGCAAATTGCGGACGCTTGCGTCGAGAGCTAAAGAAATTCGGATATCTTCCGTCTTTTTTTTTATTTTTTTCGGTATGGGAATAAAACCTGAAATAGGCCCGGCAAAAGAAGGTCTAATAGAAAGGGTGGCATGGGAAGGGACTAAAATATCAAATGTCATGAGTCCCTTTAGGTTTTGACTTTGAATTTCCTGATTCGCGGGAATTGGTCTTCCCTCTGAACTGAATTTGTTGATACTCAAGTAATTTTTCTGCCACTTAAGCACAGTCTCTTCAGGGAGATGCAGGTGCCACAAACTGTTTTTGCTATTTTGCCGCTTTTCAATTTGCTGAACAATATTTTTGTAGTGGACCTGGGATAAATCTAAATAGGTATCATTTAACTTTAGGTAACCATCAATAATTTCATGGGGTGTAAAACCACTTTTTTTCAGTGACTGGTAAGCTTCGCGAGTGAGTTGCTTTGGATTCGCTAGGCTTGTCAGAATTTTTTTTTTGAGATCATTCTGACGCAGTTCACCAATTCTCGCGATATCGAGACCTAGGTTTGCTATGCGCTGAGTCGCCCCAGGAAAGAGGTCTTCGAGAATAGGAAGAACCTGGTGGCGAATTTTATTGCGGCTGTATTTTGTTTCGGCATTGCTAGAGTCTTCACGGAAGGAAATCTTCTCTTGCTGGGCATAAGTAATAATATCGCTTTTGCTCACCGCTAAAAAAGGCCGCAAAAAAGGTTTATGCCAGACACTCATCCCGGCAATATGAGGCGCTGAGGTTCCTCGTGCCATCCTAAAAATGATGCTCTCCGCAAGGTCATCACTATGGTGCGCCATGGCGATTACCCAGCCAAGATTTGCCAGAGAGTAAAAAACATTATAGCGAATCTCGCGGGCCCACTCCTGAATACCAGTTTTCTTAGGGGGCGGCGGGGCTTTATGGTAATGGAGGGGCAGGTCTAGCTCCCGCGCTTTTGTTTGCACAAAGGCGGCGTCCGCTTCAGAATCGCTTCCTCTAAGGCCAAAATTCACATGAACAACCATTAGCTCCCATTTGGCGGAACCCACGGCCAAATCCTGTGCTCTTTTCGCGACTAATTTATGCAAAAGCACCATAGAGTCCACGCCCCCAGAGGTTGCGACGGCAATGCGCTGATGCTCGACGATAACTTGATGGGTGATGTTTTCTTCCCAAAGTTCCAGAGTCGTTTTTTTATCGTTATGTATCATCTTGATATCAATGTAATTTATAAAATAATTAAAGAAACATGAAAAAAAAATTTAAGTAATCCAAAAAAAGTACGAATAGTCCCATGAGTTCCACGGTATGGAACTTCTTAAAGCCCCCAGCTTTAAGGTTAACACATTTCAGGGAGGATTATTCATGAGTAGCATGCGCATTCGTACGAACGTGTCCAGTCTCGTCGCCCAGAGACATCTAACCAATAACCAAAAAGATTTGCAACAAAGTTTTGAGCGCTTGTCATCCGGTTACCGGATCAACAAGTCTTCAGACGATGCGGCAGGTTTGGCTGTATCCGAGAATTTGCGGGGCAAAATTCGCGGTAATAACCAAGCCAAAAGAAATGCAAGCGATGCGATTTCCATGGTGCAAATCGCAGAAGGCAGCATGAATGAGATGAGTAATATTCTTATTCGCCTAAGAGAACTTTCCGTCCAGGCTGCTTCAGACACAATTGGCGATACTGAAAGAGGTTATCTTAACAAAGAGTATGTTCAGCTTACCGACGAGCTAGACCGAATATCAGGTACCGCAGAGTTTAATAGTCGTAAACTTTTTTCTGAAGCCAACACTGATAAATACGTTATTCAAGTTGGTACTAACGGAACCTCTCCCGAAGAAAATCTCGATACTATAACCATTGGTCTCGAGGGTCTGCGTTTTAGCTCTGAATCACTGGGCCTTGGTAAGGGATCCGAAATAGGACCGCTCATCGACGGCGATGAAGGACCATCCAGGGATGCCATAGCAGAAAAGCTTACCAATATTGATGGAGCTTTAAACCGGTTTGCCAAAGAACGAGCCACCCTTGGTTCTGTCCAAAGCCGTCTCCAATCATCGCTCAACAACTTGGGCACTTCAATTGAAAACTTAGAAACAGCTAAAAGCCGCATCCGCGATGTGGATTTTGCGGAAGAAACAGCAAGTCTTACTCAGGCCAAAATACTCAGTGCTTCTAACACGGCTGTTTTGAGTCAAGCAAATCAGTCCCCAGATATGGCGTTACAGCTTTTGAGATAAATTTTTGGGCAACAACATAACCATTTAAAAGGAAGTATGTAAACTTCAAGGAGGATCGTATGGGCTTAAGGATTAAAACCAACGTGGATTCGCTAATTGCGAAAAGAAGGTTAGAAGAAAATGCACGCAACGTGTCACAGTCATTAGAACGATTGTCATCTGGTCAAAGGATCAATAAATCAGCTGACGATGCAGCGGGCCTCGCGGTTTCAGAAAGAATGCGCGCAAAATCTCGTTCTCTTGATGTAGCAAAACGGAACGCAAATGATGGTATCAGTTACATTCAAGTTGCAGAAGGTGGTCTCAATGAGGTAACAAACATTGTTGTGCGTATGCGTGAACTTGCGTCTCAAGCCGCATCAGATACCATTGGAAACAGAGAGCGCGGTTTTCTCAATAAAGAGTTTCAGCAACTTCGCTCAGAAGTTAAGCGGATTGTCGACTCAACCGAATTTAACGGAAGTAAGGTGTTATCACCAGAAGACAATAGGTCGATAAAAATATTCGTAGGGGCTTCAAATCGTGGCAATGACGCGCAGGGAAACGCTCCAGAGGTTGATCCTGAAAACAATCCTGATATCGTTACGATAGACTTAGATGACCTTTCAAAGCTAAGAGATTCTATCGGGTCAATCACTGATGATGAAATCGGCATTGTTCCCGAGGATCCAGATGGAAATGCTGAAGAACTCGGTCCAACCGGAACAGAGGAACTATTTAATCGCTTAGATACCTCTCTCAACTCCATCGCCTCTTATCGTGCGACATTGGGTTCGGTACAAGCTCGCTTAGGAAGTACGATTACTAACATTGATATTAGTTCCGAAAACTTGGGCGCTGCGCTAAGTCGTATACGTGATGTCGATTATGCAGAAGAAACAGCAAAATTGACGCAGTCCAAAATTTTGCAAGCGGCAGGTATTTCTGTTATGGCTCATACGAGCGCCAATCCTGAAATGGCACTTTCATTGCTTAAATAATCAATATTCGTTTAGGATCTAAGGAGCCACTGGAGGGAAACCTTCCGTGGCTTCTTTGCGTAAAATTTCATAATCAATACTAATATCGCCCGAAGGCGATTTCGCTGAAATCACTTAGCAAATTTTTTTCCCCACTCTGGTGTAAAGTGAGGCACTTATTTTTTTAGTTTGCGGCATGTTGAGGTGTCTTGGTGATGGTAGCTCGCATAAATTTCAACTCGGGATTATGTTTCCTCAGAAAGATAAAACAGTAAAAAATTAGCTAATTCATGTATCTGTGCGCATGAAGTTCATCTAACTCTTCATGACCATTCATGGAAACCTTATCTTTAACAATTAAGTGAAATTGAGTAAGTCGTTTTTCACTAAATACTCATCGCCTGCGCGGGATTTGCTCGCAAGCTTGCAAACCCGCTTCAGCGATGGATAATAAGGTCTCAATGGCATGAGCGGCCTATGGTATATGGGGTGTAGAAATAAAAAGATATAAAT
>JAUILP010000169.1 GCA_030432875.1 Oligoflexia bacterium
GCCGCGCAGTTCAAAATCCTTTTAGGATTTTTCATTAGTTGACCGACAACAAAAGGCCAAACCATAAGGGCGCCGTAGGCAAAGGTTAACGGATGAGAGTAAAATCCGCGAGGACGGAGAATGTCCGGCGCGAACTGTATGCCTTGGATGCGCCAGCCCCAGGCATACTGGCTTAGGGCCACGGCCCCCATAATCGTAATCGTGAGCAAGCCAGTCTTTAGGAGGGTGTTTTTTGTTTTTGAGTTCAAGGTGCGGTACTGCGTCGCCATCAAAAAAGGCCCCAACCAAAAAACACTGTTACCCATCAGATAACGGATCATGGCGAGGGGATTGGTGTGGAGAGGATTCTTTTGATTTATGATGGTTGCGATTATTTGCCAGACTATAAATATCAATCCAAAACCAAATAGACGCTTGTGGAATTGGGTGGGGAGCAAAAGTTGGGTAAAGGGGATATTCTTCTCTTTGCTTAGCTGTACATTTAGTAATAGGAAGTAAGCGCCAAAAATAGTAAAAGCAATATTTTGAAAAGCGACTCCAAATGCTGAGGAAATGCAGATCAGTGCGAGGCAAAATATTTTGATTTTGTTACTTTTACTCACGTTAGCCATAGACGCTCAGTATGCAGCAATTTTTTTTTCCGCGAAAGATATAAGATTTTTTCAGGGGTCTAAAAGTTTGGAACACCTGGCAAAATCAGTGAGGCGACGCGTTTTAATTTAAGGATTTGTATGGGACAGGCTTTTTAGGGCGGGGCAAGGCTTTTAAAAAATGGTGGGTCTGGGAGGACTCGAACCTCCGACCTCACGCTTATCAGGCGTGCGCTCTAACCACCTGAGCTACAAACCCATTTTTTTAAGGCCCCTCTCACCAATCATGAATCGATGAGAATCTGTTTATTTTTGCCTTTGAAACAAAGAAAAAATTCAAACAAAAGACAAAACATAAAATCTATTATTAACAATACCTTATCAAAAGGCTGCGGATAAATAGAAATCAGAATAGTTTTTTAACTTGTTTTAAAACATTAGGCAAGTGTTTGTTGCAAATAATTTTTTTATTTTCAGTCTGGATAATGGGGGACTGACCCAGAGGTTTTCTCTATTTTCTTAGTAAATTGCACGGTCTATTCTTTTTTTTGCCCCTCCTTCTAACAACCTAAGAAGCTAAAACAAAAACATAGACCAAAAATTAAGCTTTTTGATCTATGTTTAGGTTTTGGACGGACGCCGTTAAGGTTTTTATTAGGGGTTCAGGCCCCCACCTCTAGGGATGATTTGTTACCTCAGAAGGGTTAGGGCGATTTCTGGCAGCTGGTTAGCTTGGGACAAAATCGATGCACCACCTTGTTGCAAAATCTTTTGCTGCGTATAATTTGCCGTTTCTGAAGCAAAATCGACATCACGAATGCGGCTATTTGCAGCACTCATATTTTCGATCTGTATGCCGAGATTGTTTATTGAAGATGATAAGCGGCTTTGCTTAGCGCCTAAAGTCGCGCGTTTACTCGCAATGGTCTGTATGGCAGACTCCAGAGTCACCAGTTTTTCAGCAGCAGTTTCTCTTGTGAAGTCATCGTCAACATTCATGGGGCCGACTTCAGCTTCTCTTCCTAATCCCAAATCTTCAAGCGGTTTGAGGCTGAGAGTGCTGATATCAAAATTTATAGTATCGACATTGTTGACGCTACCTGTACCGGCACCCACATGAAAGACGAGCTCATTCACGCCGTCATTGGCATCTGCGCCTAAAAGGAGTTTGGTGCCATTAAACTCGGTGGAATTAGAAATTCGCTCAATTTCATCCACTAACTGGACATATTCTTTATTGGTATAGGAACGCTCGGTATCACCTATAGTGTCAGAAGCAGACTGGGTTGCCAGCTCTTTGAGGCGAATAAGTATATTGCTGACCTCATTCATGCCACCCTCTGCGACTTGTACAAAAGATACGGCATCGTTAGCATTTCGTTGAGCTTGTTGAAGGCTACGGACCTTTCCTTTTAAGGTCTCAGAAATAGCCAAACCTGCAGCGTCATCCGCCGCCTTATTGATGCGGTAACCACTGGAAAGTTTGCCCATGCTTTCCTGTAAGTTCCCTGAGGTTTCCCCCAGTTTTCGCTGAGCCGAAAGTGATGCTACGTTGGTTCTAATTCTGAGGCCCATAAAGTCTCCTTAGCTTTTCAGCTGATGCTTGGTTGCTTACAAGCAACTCATTTATCACGTTGAAACAATTTAAGGGCACTATCGTATTGGTTTTTAAAAAATTTAGAATTATTTTTTGTCTGATCAGAAAATATGGGTGCCAAACAAAGAGAAATATATACGAAAAAATTATTTTTTGATTTTTTGACAATGAGGGCAAAAATAAGTGGAACGTCCAGAAAGAACAGTTTTTGTGATGGGTTTTTGACAATTTTGACAGTTCGCTCCGGCGCGTCCATAGACCTGAAGTGCTAAGGCAAAATAGCCTGGTTCCCCAGCCAAATTTTGATAGTCACGGAAAGTCGTTCCCCCTGCCTCTATTGCTGCTAAAAGTGTCTTTTGAATGGCAGCCGCAAGCCGTAAATAGTGGCTGCGCGCTAAGGTCCTGGCAGGGCTTAGAGGATGAATGCGCGCTGTGAACAAGGCTTCGCTCGCATAAATGTTGCCCACACCCACCACAATCTCAGCATCCATGATGACGCTTTTGATCGGGCGCGATGTTTTTTGGCCGACCTCATATAAGT
>JAUILP010000170.1 GCA_030432875.1 Oligoflexia bacterium
GAAAAATAGATTTGACTCAGGTCATTATATTTTTTAAAAGCCCCAAAATTTTAACCTTAAACTTTTTGGTATGGTTTTGTAGTCCTGTTTTACTGGGCGCATGGCGCTTGCACCTGATTTTAACCAAATTAAATTTTTCCATGAGGTTTAGGACCACTGCGGCTTATCAGGGAATTGGCTTATTCTTTAATACAGCAATGCCCGGATCTCTCGGCGGTGATTTGGTAAAAAGCTTTCTTATTTATGCCCACAATAAAAAAAAAAATATGTCCGGGGTTTTAGTATCTATCCTTATGGACCGCATCATTGGAATGGTGGCAATCGTTTTTTTAGGTATTGTTTTTATGCTAGCTAATTTGGACACGATTTTGGTTTTACCAAGCTTACGTCCCATCATATATTTTTCGATTGTTCTCCTTATGGGATTGGTGTCGTTTTTAATCATTATATTTTTTCCTAACCAAAAATTAGTAAGCGTGGTTGACAAATTGTTAGAACACCGCTATCTAGGCAGCTTTAAAAAAATATTTAATGCCCTAAAATCCCTACACGGCAATATCCACTTATTTTTTAAAGGATTTTTTATTTCTATATTGGCCCAGGTTTTTGTGCTCTTTCTTTTTTGGTATATTTGTTCTGAACTCGGTCTTTCGAACATTAAATTTTCTAGCTTGATGATTATATATCCTATTGGTTCTCTCATCACTATTTTGCCCATAGCTCCTGGAGGTCTAGGAGTCGGGCATGTCGCATACGAGAAACTTTTTCAAATGGTTGGAGCTAGCGGCGGCGCTAATGCCTTCAATCTCTATTTTATCGGACAAATGCTACTCAATTTACTAGGGTTTTTGCCATTTATTTTTATTAAGAAAAAAAATCAACTCACTGTAAAAGAGATGAATGAAATAGAGCTAACCGCTTAGGTTTTTACTAAACTTAATGAGATCGCTTTAGTGTGGTAAAATCTTAGAAGTAGCATACCTCTAAAGATAACTTGATGTTTTTTAATATTATCCCCTGGGACTCCACAAAATATATAGGTGAGAATTTTCATGAGCAAGTTTGAACGATTCCTGATCTATGATGATGACGACGCTAATACTTTATTTTTTGAAATGCTTCTTAAAGACATGGATATTTCTGAAATTTTTAAAGCTAAAAATCACGCTGATGCTTTAGCAATGTTTGAAGAGCACAACATTCAATTTGGCATTGCCGCCTGGGAAGCGCGCACGATGCCAGGAACAATATTTATTCAAAAAATTAAAAAAAATCGCAAAAAACGTTTCACCCCTTTTTTACTCTATTCAAAAAGACTTGGCGAAAAAGATATGATTCTCCTTCAGGATTATGGGGTAAAAAATATCCTCACTATGCCTTTTGATCGGGAAAAAGCCCGCGAAATGATCAAGAACATGATTGCTGAGGAAGAAAAAATAGGACCCGAGGAACGACGCATCCGTCAGATGGAAACCCTGATAGCAGAGCAAAAACCTGGAGAAGCCTTAAAGCTCGTTGATCATACCTTAACCAAAAAGGGGCCCCATAGAGCTCACGTCAAAACCCTAATTGGAGAAATTTGGCTGTCCTTTAACAAATACGATAAAGCAGAAAAATCTCTTCTTGAGGCTTTGAAAGATACTCCTGACTTTGCCGCGGCAAAATCTCTACTCGCCAAACTTTACACAAAAATGGGAAAACATGAGGAAGCCATCAAAATCCTCGAAGAAATTTCTTCGCATTCTCCACTCAATATCAACCATTTATTTAACTTAGGCTCTGCTTATGTTGAAGGCGGTGAAACGGAAAAAGCCAAAACCACCCTTAATAGAGTCAAGGATATTGATGAGGAAAATAAAGAGGTCAATGGCGAACTCGGAAAAGTAGCGTTTCAAGAAGGCGACCTTAGCTTGGCGGCGCAGCTATTTTCTGAAAGCGAAAACGGCACGGAGGTCGCGCGCTATCTCAATAGCGTCGGGATTACTCACGTGATCAAAGGCGATTATATCAAAGGCATTGAATCCTATCAAAATGCGATAAAAGTGCTGGGCACCTCAGACTTGACACCTTTACTCTATTATAATTTGGCTCTTGCTCAGAGAAAAAAAGGAGATTTAACTGGCTGTTTTCAAACCCTCAGCACCTGTTATATTAGCAACCCTAAATATGAAAAAGCTTATGCGACTCTCGCAAGACTGGTAAATGAAATGCGTGAAAAAAAAATGAGCTTAGATTCCCAAGTTTTAAGCAAAATAAAAGACGCGCGCTCCAAGGCCAAGGGGGAAGGGGAAGAGCAGACCTCAGCTCCTGAAACGACAGCGCCGGAAGCATCTTAACCTCAAACCCGTTAGACTCTTATGCCTTTTCTATCACGAGACACTGTAAAAATATATTATGATCAATGGGGTACCCAGGGTAGCCATACTTTAGTGTTGGTCAATGGCTATCAGAGATCCTCTTCAGATTTTAAAGCTCTAGGAAAAAAACTTAACCTGCTCGGTTATGGGGTACTTGTTTTGGATAACCGAGGTGTTGGCCAAACGGAAACACAAAATGCTTTTTCCTTGGATGATTTAGCTGATGATTTAGCCGCAGTAATCGGCCATTCAATTGAGGGTAAATACAGTATTTTGGG
>JAUILP010000171.1 GCA_030432875.1 Oligoflexia bacterium
TAACCGAAATTTTATTTTGCAAATTATTAATATTACCGGAGATATCTTTGTCATTTCTATGCAGCTTGCAGCACCGATCCTTATTGCCATCATGTTTGCCACAGCAGCAATGGGCCTAGTAGCGCGTAGTGTTCCTCAAGTTAATGTGTTTGTTGTCAGTTTTCCTGTAGGATTTTTTCTCGGCTTATCGGTGTATCTTGCCTGTCTCCCTTTTTTTCCTGAGTGGCTGACTGGACACTTTAGTTATATGAAACAAAATTTTGATATTGCATTGTTAAATTTAGCAAAATAGAAAAGGCTTATGGCAGAAAACGACGAAAATGGCGACAAAACGGAAGAAGCGACCCCTGAACGTCGCGATGAATACCGTGAAAAAGGTCAGGTTGCCACTTCACGTGAGGTAACAACCACCTTAGTTTTATTGTTAAGTACTTTCTTTGTTCTATATTTTTTGCCGTACGTCATTAAAACCATAAAAAGCATCACGGTACTATATTTTTCACAAATTGGTGTCATTCACATTGATGAACTTAGTGTGGTTGACATTGCCAAACACACTTGGGCAGATTTACTTATGCTTATAGTTCCCATTTTTGGGGTGACGGCAGTTGTCGCAATTTCTTCAACTTTGATTCAAACACGGTTTAACTTTTCGTGGAAAAAGCTCGAGCCAAATTTCTCTAAAATGAATCCGCTGTCTGGCTTAAAACGCATGGTGAGCGCGCAAAGCGCCATGGAGTTATTTAAAAGCATTGCTAAGCTTTGCGTTGTTATAACAGTCGCCTTGTCGGTTATTTATGGCGAGCTCAAATTAACTCCTGGCTTACTTAATACTAGCCTCTATTTTACCTGGAGCTACTGGGGTCGCATTACGACAAGTTTATTTTGGACAGTTGGTGGGTTACTTACTTTTATTGCTGTAGCAGATTATATTTTTAATTTTTTTCAACTTGAAAAGCAGATGAAAATGTCAAAGCAGGATATCAAGGAAGAACTTAAACGCCGAGAAGTTGACCCTATGCTTAAAGGCAGGATGCGTCGCATGGCGCGCGAATATGCTACCCGCAAAATGGTAAAAGCGACCGCAGAGGCAACCGTCGTTATTACCAATCCCACCCATTACTCTATTGCAATTAAATATGAATGGGGCATGCCCGCTCCTATTGTAGTTGCAAAAGGCATGGATTTCTTAGCTCTTCGGATGCGTGAAGTCGCCAAAGAATTTGAAATACCCATGGTAGAAAATAGAGTTTTGGCGCGTTCACTATACAATACTGTCGAAGTTGATGATGAAATTCCAGAATCTCTATACAAAGTAGTTTCAGAGGTTATTAAATACGTATTTAAGATAAAAAACATTAAACCCAAAACCCCAGGAGCGGCAGCAACATAATGGCAAGAGAAGAGACGGTCAAATTTACTTTCGCAAGTTTGATTGATATCGCAAAAAATGCCGATATTCAGCTAGCGCTCGGTGTCGTAGGTATCATCTTTATCATGGTGATTCCTCTCCCGCCATTTTTACTTGATTTCTTCCTTGTTCTTTCGATTGCTTCAAGCTTAATGATGCTACTTATTTCTCTTTATATTAAAGAACCACTCGAGTTTTCAACATTCCCGACTCTTTTGCTGATAACCACCTTATTTCGCCTGGGCCTTAATGTTGCAACCACACGATCAATTCTTCTTGACGGTGCTTCGGGTCAAGTGAGTAGTGTCGTATCCGCTTTTGGAACATTCGTTGTCGGAGGAAATTATTTTGTTGGCGGCGTTATATTTGTGATTCTTGTTATTATCAATTTCATCGTCATCACCAAAGGTGCTGGGCGCGTCGCAGAGGTAGGTGCGCGTTTTACCTTGGATGCTATGCCAGGAAAACAGATGTCAATTGACGCCGATCTAAACGGAGGATTGATAGATAAGGAAGAGGCCAAAAGAAGGCGGCAAAAGATAGAGCGAGAGGCAGACTTTTACGGATCTATGGACGGTGCGAGTAAATTTGTCCGTGGAGACGCTATTGCAGGTCTTATTATTACGACCATTAATATTATCGTTGGGCTCATGCTAGGAGCTTTTTTTCATAGCATGACTTTTAATAAGGCCGCCCAGGTCTTTACTATCCTTACCGTTGGCGATGGACTCGTTTCACAAATTCCCGCACTAATAATTTCTGTATCGAGCGGTATTATTGTTACCCGCAATAGTGGGCAAAAGAATTTGTCTGCTGATTTGTCAGATCAATTTTTTGTACACCCTAAAGCAGCTGTGATTTGTGGTTTTTTAATGTTCATCTTCGGTTTGGTTCCAGGACTCCCAAGCATACCATTTTTTACTCTCGGCCTTGGGTGTATTATACTTAGTCGTTACTCGCAAAAATTTGTTGATAAAAAAGAACTCGAAAAGAGAATCGAAGTAGAAACCGTCACCCAGAAAGAAGGCTCGCGCGATTCTGTAGAAGCTCTCCTACATCTTGATACTTTATCCTTGGAGGTTGGGGTAGCGCTAATTCCTTTCGTCGATACGCAGCAAGACGGGGAAGTTTTGGAAAGAGTCGTTTCAGCGCGGAAGCAATTCGCTCAGGAAATGGGGATTATTGTGCCTATGGTCATGGTACGGGATAATATCC
>JAUILP010000089.1 GCA_030432875.1 Oligoflexia bacterium
AGAGATTCTTGGTTAAGGCAACCAGATTTGAGGTGCCAGGGGCTGTTTCACAGACCAATAGCAGCGTGATAAGCAGTTTGATAAAGGTAAGGTTTGTTGCTGCTGTTGGTGGTAAACAAATTTTTAGTGGTAACAACCTAATTTTACGTGACAAGGGAATAGAACATACCGCCAGTCGTTTTACCTTCCTCCGCGCTCTGTTTTTTTCTTACAATTGTCATTGAATCCAAACTACCGAAGGTAACTGCTGTTTTTCTTTGTGTCCAAAAAAATGAGAAAGACTAGGCATCATTAATCTGGAAATAGTAAAGTTAGATGAGTTTGAAGTCAGATGAAATTCGTGAAAGACCTTCTCCTGCGCTCAGGACTTAGTCTTTGATGCTTTCGCGTCAAAGACTGTTTACCACATCATATTTGGATACTAAAAAAGGATTTAAAAAATTTGAAAAAACAAAGACTGAAAAAGTTAATAGTAATTTCGCTGGAATTTTTTCTTGGTATTGTTTTCACGATTGGCTCCGGCAGCTTCTTTTTTTATAAGCGAAATCTTTCACTAAGTGAGACTGAAATAAAATCTGCTATCTCTTCCTATGGACCTGAAAATTTCCGGCAGGCAGTCATGGTTTATATCGCTTCGCAAGATAATGGCACAAAAAATAATTAAATACCTGACGTTATTAGAGATTTAAATCCATTAGACATAATAGTAAAAAGTGAGGGGGCCTATATAATGTTAAAACAGTGGTTCGTCGAAGAACGAGGTATTTTTTTACCTAGCTCGAACAATCAAACCTATGAGGATGGAAAAGATCCTAGCTACAAATTTTTAATTGATGGAATTTATATTTATAAGAGTCGGGGTTGAGTGATTAAACATGATATTCTTTTATCCACACTTAATAGAGAACTATTTTCGATTACGGAAATAATTCCGATCGCGTTTATTCCCCATGGTGGTGGCCCTCGGTAAAAATTAAAATTTTCTATTATGCAAAAAAAATCTTGACCTAGCTGCTCCCCCTCTTAAAAAACATTAAAGCCCCTATGGTTCCTAGGGTGAGCAAATCTCCGTAAAAACCAACTCACAGCCGGAAAAGCGGCTAAATAATAGATAAAACTTGGCTCAAAACCCATTTCAAGACCTTATTTAACTGAGAAGGTCCCACGCACCCACCTGAGACTGGTTACAAGCCAATGATAATGCTTCGATTTATACTATAGCAGTGATTTTGCGATGAACATATTTTTAGGATGCGGCATAGCAACCCAAAAGGGTAAGGTTTTATTTTCAGAGATATTTTGTCCATTTATTGGCAAAGCTGCTTCTGGCAGAAAAAAGCATTAGGTGAGTTTTTTGGTATAATAATACCATCTATAGAAATCAAATAGGCAACAGGAGTAAAACCATGGAAGCGGTACAAAAAAAATATACTAATTCACGGAAATATATTCGCTTTAAGCCTGATGATTTGGATATTGCTTACGTAATGTTAAATACGCCTGATGCTGATGATTTTAAACCAGACCTTTCAGCTCTCATCATTGATGAAGCGCACAAAGGCTGTAGCGTGGCAGTTTTACCGGCTAAGGAAATTAATGAAGACACAATTATCTATATAAAAGTTGGTAAGCTTCCCCCTTTAAAAGCTCAGATAAAATGGAAAAAATCTCTTGATGGGGTTCTTGATCGTTTGGGTATAATGTATTTGGAATAAAGTGTTTAAGTTTTGTTATTTGTTAGGCTTTGAGTTTTTTAAAAATGGCGTGAGGAAGATGCTTTATCACAAGCATTATGTAGCGCCAAAACCAGGGTAAATAAACATCCCGTTTCCCTTTGGCAAAAGCATGGCAAATATCTTGCCCCACCCGCTGTGGCTGGGTCCATAAAAATCCCTTAGTAAACTTGCTCGTCATTGGGGTATCCACAAAGCCAGGTTTTAAGTTGAGGATCTTGATGCCGTAGGCCTCAAGCTCACAGCTAAGGCCAGATAAAAGAATACTGAGCCCGCCTTTTGCGGAACCATAAAGATAATTGCTGGCTCTGCCGCGGTCTCCCGCGACGGAAGTGATAACGCCAATGCTTCCAAAACTCTCTCCCATGAGGAAGTAATGACGCAAGGTGAGAAGCCAGCGGACCACACTGAGAAAATTGGTTTCCATTAAAGAAGTCGCATAAGACAAATCTTGAAAGGCTCGGTTTTGATCGCCTAGGACGCCATAGGCCATGAGTACGTAATCGATGCCGCCCAGGGCCAAATGGGCTTTCTTGATGAGATCATCATGATCTTGGGTTCTGTCTGATAGGTCACTGTTTAAAATAAAAACCCCGGCAGCACCACGCGTCTTTAAATCAGCGGCATTTGCCCCAAGTACCACTTCATCTCTCCCGATGAGACACATTGAGTGTCCTTCTTTAGCCCACTGCCGCGCCGCTTCATGGGCAATAGCTGAAGTCGCTCCTAAAATTACAATTTTTTTCACTTAATAGCCCATCCTTCTAAAAAAACTAGACGAAAATTTGGGGTCCACAAACGGTAAAAACTTCGAAATATCAGGGTAGCTTTGCTTAAAGGCTTCGGGAGACATCCGAGCATCCTTTGCTGGGTACAGGGCGCCGCCTGCCGAAAGCACAATACTATCGAGACCAGAAAATAGTGTTAAGGTCGAGCTGCCTAAATTGGCAAAATCTAAGGCCAGCGTGACGCCAGGACGCGGAAAGGAAAGCATGCCTAACGAAGGTTTATCACCAAAAATTTTTAGAACCGCAAGAAAAGATCCCTGACCACTCTCTTTGATTTTTGCGAGCAGCATCTCAACGACTTTTTCTTCATCATCTCTGGGGACAACACACTGATACTGGAAGAAACCGCGCTTGCCATAAATGCGGTTCCAGTTTCCGATAGAATCTAGCGGGTAAAAAAAACTATCAAAATAGGTTCTGTGGACTTTGCCTTGATGGGTGGGCTTATGGAAATAAACAGCGTTGAATAATTTTAGTGTCGCGTGATTAAGAGTGAAATTTGGCGCATAAAAAGGAATGGCGAGGGTTCTTTCCTTTTTTAACACAAAATCTTCCTTCATCTCCGATGCCTTTGGATGATTGCCGCGAATAAAAATACCGCGGCCTAATTGATGCTTGGGAGCTAAGGCATCAATCCAGGCTACTGTGTAAGTATAAGCAGAGCTGGAGTGGCTGAGTTCAAAAAAATCACGCAGACGATTAAAACGGATCAGCTCCTGCTCGATATAGGTGCTGGAAATTTTAATGGTCTGAATCTCCACCCAGGTTATAAGTCCTGTGAGCCCAAGCCCGCCAATTGTGGCTGAAAATAGTTCCTGATGTGAGCTTGGTGAACAAAGAAACCGTTCTCCCGATGATTTAAGAACTTCAAATTCCCGGACGTGATGAGAAAAATTTCCAGCTAAGTGATGGTTTTTTCCGTGCACATCGTTGGCTATAGCCCCCCCAAGGGTGACGTATTTGGTGCCCGGCGTGACCGGTAAAAACCACCCCTTTGGGACAATGAGGTTCAGTATATTTTCTAATGAAACGCCTGCCTCAGCACGCAAAATACCCGTTTCTTCATCAAAACTTATAAAACGATCAAGCTGACAGGTGTCAATGAGCAACTGATCCTGATTGAGGCAGCTATCGCCGTAGCTGCGCCCCAGACCAAAAGGTAGTGACAGCAGAGAGTTTTGCGATGGGAGATTGTCAAATCGTGATTTTGGCCTGAACACCTGGTGTTGGTATTGAAAAATATCGCCCCAGCTATTATGCTTCATAGTTAAATCGCCATCAAAAGAATACCGCCAAGCATGACCAGGACCACCCAGGTCACGGGATCGCGCATAGCGAAAACAACAGGATCTTCATCAAGTTGTTTTCGGTGAGCCAGAAGCCAAAGCCGCGTAACCCAATAGAGAAGTAGGGGCATCATAAACCATACGCGATCAGGATTGTTGTAGAGTGCTTTGACATCAGTACTGTTGAGGTACAAAACCATGACTAAAATTGCTAAAAACGAAGTGCTGCAGCCAAAAGTGAAAATTGCCATTTGATCACTATGCTTATATCCCCGTCCGCGAATATCGGTTTTGTCCTCAGCGTTAGCAATTTCTGTATAGCGTTTTATGAAGGCAAGGCTAAAAAAGAAAAAAGTAGAAAAGGCCAGGAGCCAGTGAGATATGGATGTTAGCGATACGGAGCCGCCTGCATGAATTCTTAAGGTATAAAGCAGCGAGAGAAAGACGACATCTATGACGGCAATTTTTTTAAACCAAAAGGTGTAGAGAATGTTACTGGCAAAATAAGCAGCAAGCCAGTAAACAAAAACATTGGGGAGATGACTTGTAAAAAGCCAAGAACAATAAAATAGTATTGGTACAAGAATAAGTGCGAGCGGGATGGGAAAATCACCATAAGCCAGTGGTCTATTAATTTTGCTGGGATGACCACGATCATTATCAAGATCACTGAGATCATTGATGAGATATATGGTCGATGCCACTAAAGAAAAAGCAAAAAAAGCGAGCACAGTGTTTAACCATTCCTGCCCATCCCAAAAGCGGTGTGCTGTTATGAGCGGTATAAACAGGAGAAGATTCTTGCTCCATTGGTGCAGGCGGATTTGTTTTAAAAAGACTTTTAAAAAGGAGCGATTTTGATAGCGCTCTTTTTTTAGGACAATTTGAGGTGTCGCAAGATTTTTTAAGCGAAGGCGGAGGATGATATTTGGATTTACAATATAGGCGAGGGCTGCGTGTTTCCAGATTGCGATATCACAGGCTGCGTCACCAATGTAGGCAAAAGGCTCATCTTCACAAACTCGTTTTATTTCGGTGTATTTTTTTGCGCCTTTAAAGTTTTCCTGGCCATTTGAGGCTATGAGGCCATCAAAAAGCCCTAAGCTCGCCGTGATTTCTTTGGCCATATGATGATGGCTTGCCGTTGCAAGAAAAACTTTTTCACCTTTCGTTTTTGCTTCATAAATAACGTTGAGGACATGGCGGTTCAGGGGGAAGTGAGTAAGGTCTGTTTTATAGCGGGAAAAAATTTCGGATTTGAAAACACTTTTTCCCTGGATCAGCCACAAAGGCATCAGAAATAAAGACCAAGGCT
Source organism: Oligoflexia bacterium (assembly GCA_030432875.1). GTDB lineage: Bacteria > Bdellovibrionota_B > Oligoflexia > Oligoflexales > JAGOVF01 > JAUILP01. The sequence continues at coordinate 5,123 of JAUILP010000089.1, forward strand.
GATGAAAAAGAATGTGTACAAAAGCTTCATACAGCAAATCAGTTTTCATCAGGGTTCCATCGAGATCAACAAACAGATACTTGGGATCGGGGCGGGGCATCGTCATTTATCTCCGCGGGGGAAGCTGTGATTTATTTATATATTTCGGATGATTATGTTTCATTATACCACCAAAAAAAAGCTAAGCCCACAAACTGAGCTAACAAAATTTAGACGCATCCAAATAAAAATAAAAAAATTATGTGTGCGTTGCTTCTCGTCTTTTTAGTGTGCCCATGGGTTTACAATCCTTGCAATATTGCCTAAGTTAATCATAGACGTTCCGCCGCCAAAATTAAAACTCGTAGTACCATAATAGTTTGGTTTTATAATTAGGAAGTAGTCCTTAGACTCCTTTTTTGCAAAAACCCATTGTACTCATAAAAGTATAACAGGAAGGATTTTTTCGTGACCATGAAAGCCATTTATATAATTGAGGATGAAGAGGACATTTTAGACCTTCTCTCCTATAGTTTAAAAAAAAATGGTTACATCGTATTTGCTAGCGGTAGGGGCCACCAAGGATTGGCTTACTTACTTTCCCACAAAGTCGACCTGCTGCTTCTTGATCTTATGCTTCCTGAAATGCATGGGGTTGATATTTGTAAAACTTTGAGAGCTGCGCCCCAAACGCGAGATTTGCCGATTATCATGCTTACGGCTTTAGGGTCTGAAGACGATATTGTCAAAGGTTTAGATGCCGGTGCGGATGATTATATTACTAAACCATTTAGTACAAAGGTTCTTCTTTCAAGGGTGGCTGCGGTGTTACGAAGAAAAAATGAAGGTAGCTCCCTTGAATCCCAAAAGCCCCAAATTCTAACCCGCTATGAGCTCACGGTAAACAAAGGCCGATTTGAAGTTTTAATTGAAGGTGAAAAAGTCGAGCTCACATATTCTGAGTTTCACCTGCTTTGGATTTTAATGGCAAAACCGGGGTGGGTTTTTACGCGCGCTAAGTTGGTCGATCTCATCCGTGGAGAAGATCACGCTATTACAGACCGAGCCGTAGATGTTCAAATAGTTGGACTGAGAAAAAAGCTTGGTGACTATGGAAAGTATGTGGAAACTGTGCGTGGCGTTGGCTATCGTTTTAAAGAATAGTTTTTTGTGAAGTCACACAGCATCTTTTGAGCCCTATTTTAATGCTACCAACCAGGTTTTTATTGAGTATCAAAATAGATCCCATCAAATATCTGAAGACCGATTTCTTTTTAACTTTGGGTTGAAAAAGGTTTATTCAATAGATAAAAATTTAGAATTTTTTTTAAATAAACAAAAAAAATGTTGAAGATTAAATTTTGATGTGCAATTTTTAATCCTAATCAATATGTTTTATGATAATATATTTTTTAAGAAGTAAATTTTAAATCAGATTTAATTTGTAAAGTGAAGTGCGGTTCGTTAATGGTTTTTATTATAGGTATCATCCCATCCTAACAAGGGGGGTAAATTTATTAACCAACATATAAAGGAGATTTAACTTGGTTAAGAAAAAAGCATCCAAAAAGGTGGCAAAGAAAAAGGTAGCGAAAAAAGTTGCTAAGAAGAAAGTAGCTAAAAAGGTCGCTAAGAAGAAAGTTGCTAAAAAAGTAGCTAAAAAAGTAGCTAAAAAGGTCGCTAAGAAGAAAGTTGCTAAGAAAGTTGCTAAGAAGAAAGTAGCTAAGAAAAAAGTGGCTAAAAAAGCCGCAAAGAAAACGAGCAGCAAAAAAAAAAGTAAAGTAGTCGCAAAGAAAAAGCCTGCGCCCAAAAAGAAAAAAAGTAGAGCTAAGAAAGCAGCTAAACCTGCTGCCGCTGATATGGGTTCAGTGACGTCTTTACCCATGGGATCAGGCACTGAGTCTTGATTTCCATTCCGTAGCTTTGTGCTTTCGGTTGTAAATACAAATTGTTAAGCCTCCTTTTATTTCGTTTTTAGCAAACTCTTGCGGAATAAAGGGAGGCTTTTTTCTTAACTTCTCAAAAAGCATCGCTCTGTAGCGTCGGCCCCCCGAGCCTACGGTTCCTTTACCTAACGTAACAGCGCCTAGTTGCTCGGCATCGCCTTACATCCTGGCGCAATTTGAGAATACCTTTTTTAGGTGTTGAAGCTGAGCTGCGAAAAAGGGATATTCAGGAGGGTGCCGCCGCGACGGCTAAAAGAAACATCCCGAAAAAGGAGCACTTTCTGGGACTGGCGATCGATTACGTAGGAAAAACCAGTTTTTCCGCTGAATTTTAGGATGCAGTAGCCCTGATGATTTTCAAAATTAGCAATTTTTTTTCGCCAAACGAATTCCATCGCTTCATCGTGAAAAATAAATCGGGATTTTATATTTAAGGGTCGTGACATTTCTTGTATTTACTCCCCAACGCTCTTGTTAAAACCAAAGGTTGGCTTAGCTGTAACCCATGCTAATGCTCTTGGGGCAACTGATCAAGGAGCTTTTTTTTAGTCTTTTTAAAACGGGAAGATAACAGAACGAGCTTTAAGGCTAATGAGGCAATAATTTATTAAACTAAATAATATCAAATGATTAGACTTTCTTGGCTGCATTTTCGCTATATTTTCAACGCCCTCCGATTCAATATCGCTGGGGAGCTGGCCTCTCTTGTCAGTGCGCTAGCTATTGGTGGTGTGTTTTTTTACATATTTCATGATTTTTTTAAGGACCATCTAGCTGAGGTCGATGTTTTATGGGCAGAGAATGGCCGTCGTCTCTTTGCTCATATTATCGCGATTTTATTTGTTGCTTTAGGGGGACAGGGAATTTATAAAAGCGCTCGTAGTCTTGTTGCCGTTAACCGCATGGGCCTGAGACTAGGAGCTGCTAATAAACAAACAAAACGAGCTTTAGGTTTGTCGGTTGGTTTACTCTGGGTTTTATTCACCGGGATTTATTTGACGATTTTAGGCAAATTCGCTAATCACTTGACGATTAAAGAGTGGTTTTTTTTCCTGGGCATGAATGGCCTTGCTTTTCTCCTTCTGTTGTTTTTTCTTATGAGGCGCGTCGGCCATAATAAGTTTAGTCGTGAGGTGAGTCATAAAATATTAACGAGCCGCCTTTCGTTTCGGCTTTATCTTTTGGTCCGTGGTTCGCTGCTCTTCAAGGTTTGCCTCGTTCTTTTTGGGGTGGGCTTTGGTATTGTGCATTGGTTTATTATCAAAGAAATTCCATTTTTTATCGTATATTTTTTAGTATTTCTCTGCAGTTTTTTTTGGGTTATTCCCCTTCTCTTCACTCTAAAAGCTGAGATAGAATCTGCATGGTTTGAACGAAATCTTGGCACGAGCCATCGAGACATCATCAAAATTTATTTACAACTGGGCATTGGCTTTTCACTTTTAGGAATTTACTGGCTGCTTTTTTATGCCCTTTTCCCTTTTTCACCGAAGTATAGTGCCGATGGTTTACAGGGCCTAAAGCTGCTGCTTTGTCATAGCACATCTTTGCTCATCACTAATAATCTTATGTTTCAAATTGACGCCAGGAAGCCTTTTATTCAACTTATCATCGTGTTTACGATAAGTTTATTTTTAGTGAGCGCTATTTTTATCAATCCACTGTTTTTTGCCTTGGTCTTTGTCGTGAAGCATTATGGAGAAACCATGCAAAAAAACCGCTATTACCGAGCTTAATAGGGTTTAAAATTATTTTTGCTGATGGGAGCAAAAACGTTCTGGACAGAGGGTACTTAAAAAGCAAAATTTTTCGCGTAGGTTATACAGGAGTGAGTTTGAACGATTTGAACATTAAAAATTTAAAAAAAATGCATAGCAATAGCTTCTGCTTGGGGCCCGTCAATTTAAGTATTTCCGGGGGAACTGTTCAGGGAATAATGGGACATAACGGGGCAGGAAAAACTACGTTATTTTCATTGATTACTGGAAACTTAGATGCGAGCGACGGGGCGGTTATTTTCTTAAATGAAAAAATGACTCAAGAAAACAATACATTAAAAAAGAAAATAGGGTATTTGCCGCAGGACTTGTCCTTGCCGGAATGGCTGACGACAAGGGATATTCTGGTTTACGCCTATAACCTTTGGGGGCTGCCAAAGGCGGAAATCAATGAGAAAATTAGGGAGCGAACGGAGTTTTGGGACTGTCAAACTTATATAGATCGCCCCTTTGCAAGCTGTTCTTTTGGGATGCAAAAAAGATCTGCTCTCTGTTTAGCTACGTTACACGATCCTGCTCTTCTCATCCTCGATGAGCCTTTTTCCGGTCTCGATATAGCGCATGTTTTTACTCTTGAAGACTATATTGCGGAAAGAAAGATCAAAAAACAAACCACTATTTTTTCGACACATGTCACACAATTTGTTGCTAAACACTGCGACAGTCTGAGTCTAATGGAAAATGGGCGCTTGAATGATCAGTCAAACTGGCCTAGCTTAAATATGATGGAACGGATAGATTGCGTAGAGCAGTATTTTAGAAGTCTTAAACTTAAGTAACTTCTTAAAAAATACTGGCATGAAGGGCGGTATGGAGCAGTGCCACGCAGGAGGCGATACCGGGGAACGGTGCTTTCTGAAAAGTTATTAACTAAAACTAATTAACGTTTACAATGGCTATACTTACAAAATTTTTTATCCGAAGATATATTCGGCCCATAATGTATTGGTATCTACTTGGCATTTTAACGCTGGGTATCTCCACGATCATTTCCTTGCGTGTTCCAGACCTATCAAAAGCGATTATCAATGCTATAGAACAGGGCACAGCTGATCTTGATGGTTTTCAAAAGATTGCTTTTGCCATCATTGGCCTGGGTCTTTTGCAAATTATCTTCCGCGCCTTGTCTCGGCTAACTATTTTTTGGCCCGGTAGAAAGATTGAGGCGCATATAAAGTCTGATCTGTTCCACCGGATTTTATATTTACCCCAGACTTTTTTTGATGAAGTGGGTCTCGGTGATTTAACGTCTCGCATATCTAATGACACCGGGCACCTTCGCGTGTTTTTCGCATTCGCGGTGCTTCAAATACTTAATATCATTTATTTAACCGTTTTTACTATTTCAAAAATGTACAGCGTGCATCCGAAGTTGACTCTTTTTTGTCTAACTCCCCTCCTTTTACTTATCCTGCTCAGCAGACTCATCGTACCGAAGCTTCATCATTATTCAAAGAAAACTAATGAAATGATTGGGTCTCTTACCAATGGTGTAACGGAAGCATTTGCCAATATTCATACCATCAAGGCCAACGCAGCGGAAGATACCTTTGCTGTCCGTTTACAGAAAATAAATGAAAATCTTTATCACAATAACGTTAAGCTTCTTGGAGTGCGAACCGCGATCTTTCCTTTGGTGAGTTCGCTGGCAAGTTTGGCTCAGTTAATTGTTTTATTTTATGGTGGCGGGGAAGTTATTGCCGGAAACTTAAGCGTCGGCGATATTTTGGCCTTCAACTTTTACATTAGCCTCATGTCATTTCCTTTGACCGCGATTGGTATTATTCTCGCGATTCAACAGAGAGCAAAAGCTGCCGTCGAACGCCATGATTTGATCCGCCAAGCACCGCTTGAAGCAACTGCAATTGAAAACGAAAAGCCCACAACATATACAGAAAGCAAGCTTGTCGGCCATAAAGAGCTTATTCAAATTAATGATCTTTCGTTTTCTTTTAGTGCGGACAATGATCCCGTGCTTCACAATGTTAACCTGAGTATTACTGAGGGAAAGAAAATCGGTATTTTTGGAGCCATTGGTAGCGGGAAATCAACGCTTCTCAATCTGATCACCCGAATTTATAATCCCCCACAAGGGATGATTTACTGGTGTGGCACGGATGTTTTAAAAATAACACCGCGCGACCTAAGGAAAGATATTTTTTATGTCCCGCAAAAGCCCTATTTATTTTCTGATTCGATAATCAAAAATCTTACCTTTGGTTTAGATTCTGCTGTTTCTCAGCATGATCTAGACAAGGCGTGCTTGGATGCAGACATTTTACAAGATATTCTATCTTTCAAAAATACCTGGGACACCCAAGTTGGCGAGCAGGGAATTAAGCTTTCGGGTGGCCAAAAACAGCGAATCGCTTTAGCGCGAATGTTTTTGCGGCGCCCCAAAGTCGTCGTTTTAGATGATGTTTTGTCGGCGGTAGATCAAAATACTGAACAAAATATTTTGCGCGCCATATATAACCTGGGGTGTGCCTTCGTCCTTTCGTCGCATCGTCCGAGTGCTTTGAGCGGCGCAGATGAAATTATTTTGCTCGATTCCGGGCATGTTACCCATCGTGGGACTTTTGAGGAATTAAAGGAACACATGGAGCTAGTCGCGCGCGCTGTTCCTGAGGGGGGCGCGCCATGAAACCCGAATCTAACAAAACGAGTAGCGGCGATGTCAGTCTCTTGCGGGATTTCATAAAGCTCAAAGCTCTCTGGCCTTATTTACGTCAAGACAGGAGGCTGCTCACAGTTTCTGTGCTTCTTATACCTCTTATTGCTTTTTTACAAGCGATCGTCCCTTACGTGATCAAGCAGGCAATCGATAAAGGGGTGATGCAAAAAGACTATAGTTATCTCAGTTATATGGCGGGTATTTATTTAGTTGTTGTTGTGTGTGAGTATCTTTCGCGAACCAGTCAAACCTTTGTGACGTCTCTTTCCGTGCTACGCATGATTAAACGCATGCGCAACGCACTGACGCGCCATGTCCTCAAGCTAAATTGCAAATTTCATGATCAAAACCTAAGCGGGGTCCTCGCGACTCGGGCCACTAGCGATTTTGATAATTTATCCGAATCGCTAAACCAAGGCATATTAGAATCTGCTGTTGATTTTTCCGTGCTGATTGGTTGCCTGATCGGGATGTTTTTGCTCAGCCCGCAACTAACCTTGGCCTCATGTCTTTTTGTGCCTTTGGTTATTTTTATCGTCAATAATTTTTCACGGCGTATCAAGCGCTCTTTACTTGGGGCACGTAAAAAAATAGCGGCCTTAAATGGTTTTACCCAAGAATGCCTAAACGGAGCCTCGGCAATCAAGCTTTTGAACGGGGAGCATGAGGCGGCAAAAAAGTTTGATCAGTTGAATATTGACTACCGCAACACGCAAATGGAAGCCGTTGTTTACGATGCTCTTATATACTCTATAATAGATGGCATAACCTGGATCGTTATTGGTGTGGTCCTGTGGCTTATTGTGGCGAATGTTTTTAATGTAAATGATATTACCCCTGGGGTTGCCGTGGCTTTTGTCCAATATTTGCGCAATTTTTTCGAGCCCATCAAAAATCTTTCTAACAAAATAGCTATGTTACAGGGCGCATTTACCGCCCTAGACCGAGTGAGTGGGCTTTTTAATGTTAAGGAGTTTATAGCCGGAGATAAAGACATCGCGTCCTTAAAAGGAAGCATTAATTTTAATCATGTTTCTTATCGTTACCAAACTAAAGATCAGAGCCTAGAAAATCTTGTGCTACATGATATGAGTTTTAGCATTGCACCTGGAGAGTCCGTGGCACTTGTCGGGCCAACGGGCAGCGGAAAATCAACGATAATCAAACTTTTAAGTAAACTTTATGAAGGCTACGAAGGGGAAATTTCTGTTGACGGACTAGAGCTAAAAAATATTGCTCCGGACAGCCTCCTGAAAAAAATCTCCATCGTTCCTCAGGATATTGTTATTTTTGAGGGTTCCGTTGCCTTTAATATCGTCCTCGGTAACCCTGATATCCATGAGAGCGATTTTATAAATGCGGCTAAGTTGGTTGGGGCTGATAAATTTATTGAGGAGCTTCCTGGTAAATATGATTTTATCCTTAGGGAGCATGGGCAGAATTTATCTTATGGTCAGCGCCAGTTGATTTGCTTTGCGCGAGCTGTTGCCAAAAATCCAAGTTTACTAATACTCGATGAGGCGACATCATCAATCGATCTCGCTAGTGAACAATTGGTTCAGGATGCCATAAAATCAATAGTAAAAAATCGGACGGTAATCATAATTGCCCACAGGTTATCCACAATTAAAGAGTGCGACAAAATATTGGTGATTAATAATGGCGTTCTAGCTGAGCAGGGTACGCATGCCTCTTTGCTCGGCCTTGGCGGTATTTATACTCGGATGAGTCAAGCCTTAGTCTGAAAAGCTTTTCTTTTTCTCTCGGAATATCATTTTGCGCGCAATGCCCATGTCTCTTGGTGGAACGCGTTTTTAGTCATGTCTTTGATTGACGTTGACACCGAGGGCTTTATTTTAGTACTTACATAGATAGGAAATAATTTTTTTTGGCAAATTTGTTGCGATTTTTTTTTGAGGCAAGGGCCTTAAAGCCGTTGCTTGTAATAGAGTCCTATATATTTTTGGGAGGTTAGCTTTGAGAACTTTACATGTGTTAACATTAACTGCCGCATTATCGATGTGGCAGTGTGCCCGTAAACCAGGTCCTAAAATTGGCGATGGCATCACAGATAGCCTCTATGAAAAACAAAAATTTACCCAAGGGGTTTTTGTCGTCGGTGATGTGCAAGACCCTGACGTCAATAAATTTATTCAGGCAGCACAGGCGAAAGAATCTCCGGAGCAGCTGAGTTTACTTACCCAAAATAGCGAGGGTATACGCCAAGGTGCGCAGGTGCAGTTTCAAGTATACGCGAGTGCCCTACGCATGTACTTCTTGGGTGGGACAGATCCTATCGCTCAGTGGACAGTTGCTGAGCATTGCAATCTACAACCAAGACGCAATGAAAACGGAGAAGAAACGCGCTATATTACAGCTGAGTGTAATGATGGCAGAGATTTTGGCGGGTATAACTATATTAGAACGGATCACTCAAAAGTTACGATTCGTCAAATCAAGCAGGGTACTGAGCATCTTGTAAAAAAGAGCGAAGTGTCCAAAGCGTTAGCGCTAAATGGAACGGACGCTATTTTCACTCTAAAAACCGGCAAATATGTGGACCGCAATATTGCGACATCGCGAGAGTTTGATGAAAAACTCGGTAAGATTATCATTAAGGGATCTTCTTTATCTAATGCGCGCGAGTTGGTGACGGCTAAGAGTTTTACGGGATACAATGTTCTGGCTCCCGTTGAGTTTAGCTCACCAGATTTGAATTTGGTTCAGTTTGATAGTGAAAAACTAAAAGATAT